>JBHIBD010000006.1:0-48736 GCA_046758865.1 Candidatus Brocadiales bacterium
TAATACAGATTCCACATTTTTAATTGTAGGGTGTCTCGGCATACCCCACGTGCTATCGCAAGGGACAATTTGGATCTAATAAATAAGTAGAGGAGGCTATTATGGAGGGGAAGCTTGTAGCTATTGAAGGTATAGACGGGAGCGGCAAGACGGTCCAGGCCCATCTGCTCGTGGAAAGGCTCAAGAAGGAGGGCCGTCCGGTGGTGGACGTGAGATTTCCACACCGCAGGCAGGGGTTTTTTGGGAAGATGGTCCACAGGTATCTTAATGGGGAGTTCGGTAGCGCCGAGCAGGTTAACCCATATCTGGCGGCTATACTCTACGCCGGAGAGCGCTTTGAGGTAAAGGGTGAACTGGAAGGTTGGCTGGCAGAGGGGAAGGTAGTGGTGGCCAGACGCTACGTGCCATCAAATCAGGCGCATCAGGGTGGTAAGCTCGCCGAGCCGCACCAGAGGAAGAGGTTCTTCGAGTGGGTAGAGGAATTGGAGTACGAGATGTTCGGAAATCCCAGGCCTGACATCACTGTCTATCTAGAGCTACCTTCTGAATCGGCAATAGAACTCATCAAGAGGAGACACAGGGAGGAATCAAGGCAGGAGAGGAAGAGGGATATCCACGAGGAGAACCCATCTCATCTACGTGCGGCTGAAAATTCCTACAAGGAGCTGGCCTCGAGCGGCGCACCATGGGTGACTGTGCCCTGCATGAGCGATGGCAAACTCCTGCACGAGGGAGAGATAGCAAAAAAGGTATGGGCCGCTGTGAGTAAGGCTATAGCCTGACGTGGTGGGTGAGGTTAGCCCTCTAATATCTTATGTATAAGTCTCGGGACGGGCGGTTTTTCATCGGATATTTTGTATGCATCAAGTACGAGTCTCTCAGCCTCCTCAAATGAGGCCTTATCCCTGTAAAACACCTTTACCAGCGGCTTGCCCCTCTCTGTTGTATCGCCCAGTTTAGTCAGGACCTCGTACCCTGTGGAATGGTCTATAGTATCGTTCATTCGCTTTCGTCCTGCCCCAAGCGCCACCGCAGCCAGGCCCATCTGGTAGGTGTTAATCCCCGTCACATAACCGGACGCCGGGGAGTACACCTCCCTAACATTGTCTGAGATATACTCGCCGAATCTTCTCAGAGACCCTACATCGCCACCCTGTCGCTCTACCATCTCCTGGAATTTCTTCATGGCACTGCCGTCCCGGATGGCCTTCTCTAGTTTCAGTTTAGCGTCTTCCCTAATGTTACAGATTCCAGCCAGACGGAGCATGTGAATTCCCAGCTCGAGTGTTACGGCGAGAAGGTCCTCTGGGCCGCTGCCTTGAAGGGCTTTGACAGCCTCCAGCACCTCGGTAGCATTTCCCACCATTCTGCCAAGGGGTTGGTTCATGTCGGTTATAATTGCCACGGCTGGTTTTTGCATAGAGTCGGCGATATCTACCATGTTCTGCGCCAGTGCGCAGGCATCCTCAAAATTTTTGGTGAATGCACCGTTTCCCGTCTTTACGTCAAGCACTAGGCCATCAACACCTTCGGCAAATTTCTTTGCCAAGACACTTGCGGTGATTAGTGGGATACTATCCACTGTGGCGGTAACGTCTCTGAGGGCGTAGAGTTTTTTGTCGGCTGGCACCAGCTCCTCGGTCTGGCCCACTATGGCCAGACCTATGTCCCTTACATTTTCACTGATTTCTTCAATGGATAATTGGGTCCTAAACCCCGGGATAGATTCAAGTTTATCCAGCGTACCGCCAGTGTGCCCCAGCGCCCTGCCAGATATCATGGGTATCCGTACGCCCACGCTCGCAACCAGTGGCACCAGTACCAGGCTTATCTTGTCCCCCACCCCACCTGTACTGTGTTTATCTATCTTTTTGCCTGGTATCGAGTCGGTAGGAAGCGTCCTTCCTGAGTGCAACAACTCTTCTGTGAGCAAAATCGTTTCCCGGCGGGACATTCCACGCCAGCATACCGCCATTAAGAAGGCTGCCATCTGGTAGTCGGGTGTCTCTCCGCTCGTATAATTCTGTACTAGAAAGGCAATCTCATCCCTATTTAGTTCCCCCCCTCCTCGCTTCTTTCTAATAATATCTTGAGTAAGCATTCTGGGTGTCTACATAATGAAAAGAGTTATATCGTCAATCGTTAAAGAAATGCTTTGTTATTAGGCCTTTGAAAGGCACATATTATACGGAACTCTTTTAGTAGTGTGAGGAAATGTAAGGTGAGCTAAATAAACTGATTGGAGGTTTTAGCCCGCCTTCACCTCATCCAGCATGGCCCGTATCTTCTTCATGTCCTGCCAGCACTTGGCCTTGTCGCTGGGGTTTCTGAGTAGATATGCGGGGTGAAACGTGGGCATCAACTTTATGCCGTCATAATCGTGGAAGTGGCCCCTCAGGGCGCTTATACCCTTACTGGTACCAAGCAGGCCCTGGGCTGCCGCATTACCCAGGGCGCAGATAATTTTTGGCCTTATCCACTTTATCTGATGTTTGAGGTAGTTGGTGGTGCAGGTAAATATCTCGTCCTGTCGGGGGGTACGGTTTTCGGGTGGGCGGCATTTGACCATGTTGGTTATATATACCTCTTCACGAGTGAGCTTTATGGCCTCTATTATCTTGGTCAGGAGCTGACCAGCCCGTCCCACAAAAGGGAGCCCCTGCCGGTCTTCTTCATATCCGGGGCCCTCACCAATAAACATGAGGTCCGCAAAGATATTGCCTGCGCCAAAAACGACATTCGTGCGGGACTCACTCAGGCGGCATTTGATGCAGGTAGAGGCCACTTCTCCTAACACAGCCAGGTTTCTTACCTTGTCGTTCCCTTCTTCCTCAGGGGTTTCTTCCACGGCCTTGCCCTTTACCACGAAGTCCGTTCCAAAGCCCTTTTCAAGTTCTAACCTCCCTTTCAATGAACTTATTATATGGCCCAGTTCACCCCAATTATCGGTCATAGTGTCGTGTACTTATTAGTGTGGTAGAAAGTGGACATCAATTCCTGAAGGAAGAGCTGGTAGCGATTGCGTTCCAGTCCCATGTACCTCACTCTTCTTTGCCTTCCCCAATTGTAGGGCGACAGGCCCTGTGATACCTGTTTTATATCGGATAGACGTTTGGTGCAGTGACCAAACGCTGCATTTTGAACCTACTTTTTCAGAAGTGGCCAGCCCTTTTCTTCCCTGAATTTCAGGTAGCCCTCGGCGCAGCGCCTGGCTAGATTTCTGACCCTGGCTATGTAACGGGTACGCTGGGCCACGCCTATTGCCTTCCTTGCGTCGAGGACGTTGAAGGTGTGGGAGCACTTGAGTACATAATCATAGGCGGGCAACACAAGGGCCTTGTCAAGGAGCCTCATGGCCTCCTGCTCGTACATGTCAAATAGTTTCAGGTGCATCTGGACGTCTGCCTCCTCGAAGTTGTAGGCAGAGAACTCCACCTCATCCTCGTGGTGTACGTCTCGGTAGGTGAGACTGTCCGACCATATCAAGTCATAGACCGATTCCCTTTTTTGGATGAACATCGCTATTCTCTCGAGACCGTACGTGAGTTCTAGCGAGATGGGCTCCAGCTCTATGCCGCCCACCTGCTGGAAGTAGGTGAACTGGGTTATCTCGAGCCCGTCTATCCAGACCTCCCAGCCCAGGCCTGTTGCGCCCAGTGTGGGTGACTCCCAGTCATCTTCCACAAAACGCACGTCGTGGCCCACTAAATCTATACCCAGCTCCTTCAGGCTGTCGAGGTATATTTGTTGTGAATTATCGGGTGCGGGCTTAAGGACGACCTGGAACTGGTAGTAATGTTGAAGCCGGTTGGGGTTGTCGCCATAGCGACCGTCTGCCGGTCTTCGAGAGGGCTCTATGTAGGCCGCCCTCCAGGGTTCTGGCCCCAAACACCTCAGAAAGGTGGCCGGGTTGAACGTCCCGGCACCCACCTCGATATCATAGGGCTGCATTAACAGGCACCCGCGCCCTACCCAATAGTTCTCGAGCCTGAGGATTATTTCCTGAAAGCTCTGTGGGTGATTACTTTCTCGCGCACTCATCCACCCTTCCTTGTATGAGTTCGATGGTATGGGGTATGGCAGGAAGTATAACCCGCAGGCATTCCTCTACTGCCTTTGGGCTTCCTGGTAAGTTTACAATAAGGCACTGTCCCGCTACTCCCACAACGGCCCGTGAGCCCATGGCCCTGGGTGTAACCCTGAGACTCTCCATACGCATTGCCTCGGCATAGCCGGGGAGTTCTTTCTCTATTACCACACGGGTCGCCTCAGGGGTGACGTCCCGTGGGGCAACTCCTGTGCCACCGGTCGTGAGAATGAGGTTAACCTTTCCCTTCCATTCATTGAGCTTTTCTATGATGATGTCCTTTTCGTCAGGTACGACGGCGGAGAGGGACGTCTCGGTGCCCATGTCCCCCAAAAGAATCTCCCTGATAACCTCTCCGCTTCTATCCTCTCTCTCGCCCCGAGAGCCCTTGTCACTTATGGTCAGAATAGCCGCCTTTATAGGTATTGTGCCGTGTTCACGGTGTTCGTGCAAGCTCAATGACTGCCCTCCGTGGAGCTTAATCAAGTATTTTTATCTCATCACCCACCTGTACAATGCCGCCTGTCAGGACCCTGGTAAAAATACCCTCACGAGGCATGATACAGTCTCCTGCCTTATAATATATAGCACAGCGGTCGTGGCACTCCTTGCCTATCTGGGTTATTTCTAGCAGGGCGTTCTTGCCCACTCTAAGCCTGGTTCCCAGGTGGAGGCACTTGAGGTCAAGGCCTTCTGTTACAATATTCTCGCCAAAATCACCAGAGTCTATATCCAGCCCCTTTTCCCTCATTATGTCTGCACTTTCCAGCGCCAGGAGGCTTACCTGCCGGTGGCCCGGGCCGGCATGAGCGTCTCTTTCAATGCCATAGTCCTCAACGAGCCTCACTACACCCACATCCTCCTTCTGAGTACCCTTCCTCCCGCTTACGCAAACGGCCACCACCCTTCCGGTCTTATTTCCTTTGGGCATAATACACTTCTTTCTGCAAAAACACTTACAACCGAAATATATCACGAATATACCCTAAAGGTCAAGCCAGGAAACCATGCCATAGACAAACAGGGAGAGTGATAGAGTGAAATAGTGTTTGACTGTAGGCCCTTTTGATGTATACTCTTATAAAAAGCCTCACTGGCAGGAGTAATGCTTCCAATAAAAGCTTAATGAGGGAAGGGTGCCAATGGAAAGAACAGGGTCTAATGGTTTACTATTGATAATTGCAGGGGTGATTCTTGGGGTAGTGAGTGCGAAAGCCGATGATATTGGTTTGGGGGTACCTGGATACAGTTGGGAACAAGGTCTAGGGGTATTTCTCGGTGCGCTTGCGATAATATTTGGTACATACTTGACAAAACTTGACGCTAGGTTGTTGGTGCTGACGGGGCTTGTCATTACGGCATTTGCAGTATTGGCAGATAAGATAGGGATGGGTGCACCTGGATATAGCTGCCCGCAGGGTATAGTCACCTTCTTGGGAATAGCTATATTTCTCATGGGAGCTAACTCGCTTAGGACCAAGTCTTAACATAGGACATATTGTATACCTTTTACATTCATCAAGCAGCAGCCTTTTAAGCCCTGGCCGCTGCCTTTCTTTTTGCTTCTTCTACTGGTTTTTGTTATCATCCGTCTATGTCTACAGAATTGCTCAATAATACCAGGGTGTTAATAGCAGACAATCTGCCTGAGGTGTGCGATGACATCCTCAAGGGGGCGGGTATAAAGGTGACGAAGAAACCTGGCCTCTCACCCAGCGAACTCAAAGAGGAGATTAAGGGCTATGAGGGTGTAATCGTCCGTAGTCAGGCGACGTTGACCGGAGACATCATCGGTTCTGCCGTCAAGTTGCGTGCTGTATGCAGGGCAGGTGTAGGTATAGACAATGTGGATGTAGCGAGCGCTACCAAGAGGGGTGTGGTGGTGATGAATACACCTGAGGGCAACACCATATCAACCGCAGAACACACCATCGGCCTACTGTTTGCCCTGGCCAGGAAGTTATCTCAGGCGCACCAGTCGTTGAGGATGGGCCAGTGGGAACGCAAGAAGTTCATAGGTGTTCAGGTCTCTGGAAAGACCCTCGGTATAATTGGCCTGGGTCGCATTGGACGGCAGGTGGCAAAGCGTGCAGTCGCACTTGAGATGCAGGTGGTCGCATATGACCCGTATATCTCACCTGAGATAGCAGACCAATATCCCGTAAATAAGGTGGATAAACTTGAAGATTTACTCAGACAGGCCGACTTCATAACCATCCATGTACCCCTCAATAACACCACCAGAAACATGATAACAAAACGTGAGTTCGGAATCATGAAGAAGGGCGTAGGAATAGTAAATTGTGCCCGGGGCGGAATAGTATCTGAAAAGGACCTTTATGATGCAATTGTCTCGGGTAAGGTATCTGGTGCTGCACTAGATGTATTTGAGGAAGAACCTCCCAAGGAGAATAACCTGCTTGAGTTAGAGCAGGTTATAGCTACACCTCATTTGGGTGCGCAGACCAGCGAGGCTCAGAAAGCGGTTGCAGTAGAAGCCGCCGAGCAGATGGTTGACGCACTCTCGGGCAAGGGGTTTCGTAATGCCCTGAATCTGCCGGTTGTTAACCCTGAGGAGCTTGAGCAGCTCCGCCCGTTTATGGACTTTACTGAGAGGATGGGTTCCTTCCTAATGCAGTTGATGGGTTGTGGGGTGCGATCCGTTACGCTCATCTATGCTGGAGAAATTGCCAAAAAGAATACCCGCCTTGTGACGGACAGCTTCCTTGTAGGGCTGCTCAAGCCTTGTATGGATGAGGGTGCCAACTTAGTGAGCGCTCCCATTCTGGCCATTGAAAGTGGCATGGAGGTCTCAGTAACTACCAGCAGCCCCTGTGGGAATTTTACCAATCTGATTACCGCAAGGGTAAAGACGGATACGGCAGAGAGTTTTATCACCGGCGCCATCTTTGACAGAGGTGATGCAAGGGTGGTGAGCATTGATGGCTACAATGTGGAGGCCGTTCTGGAGGGCACAATGCTGGTGGTCAAGGCCACGGACCGGCCCGGGCTTATAGGCAGTATCGGCACCCTCCTGGGAAACCGAAACATCAACATATCAAGGATGACCTTTGGCAGGAGGGAAATCGAGGGCAAGGTTATATCCATATTAATAATAAACCTAGATGGGCCGGTGCCAACGAATATAGCGGGTGAGATAGAAGGGCTAGAGAGCGTAGATTCTGCCAGGCTGGTGCAGCTGTCTTAAACCCCGATCTTCAACCGTTTTGCCTCGAATTCTGGGAGGCCGGCCTCAACAATCTTCTTCGCAGCGCTTTCTATGTCATATTCAAGGCGCCTGAACCTTACCAACTCATCCCCTGTGTCATAGAGCACGTAGCAGGCCCTGGGGTCTCTATCCCGGGGTTGACCCACGCTCCCCACGTTAATTATCACCTGCTTCGTCTGTTTCAGGCTGACCTCCTCTTTAGTTTCAGCACGTACTTCGCCGTCCTTTAGGATTGCGACAGGGACGTGGGAGTGGCCTATAAAGCAGATGCGACTATGAAGGAAGGATAAACAGAGTTCTGCGTCGTGGTACGTCTGAAGATAGTAAAATTGCTCTGGTTTGTATGGGGTGCCGTGGACGAGCGTGATGCCTTCTTGTTTCATCTCTATGACTAAGGGCAGGTCAGATAGGAAATCCCTGTCTTCTTGACTAAGATGCTCCCTGGTCCACAGGACTGCATCCTTGGCCTGGGGGTTAAAGTAGTCTATATCCATCTTTCCCACGGCGGCGTAATCGTGGTTGCCGGCTACGATAGTGTCAGTTACCTTCCTTACGGCGGCAAGGCACCTACTGGGTTCTGCGGCGTAGCCCACGATGTCTCCAATGCTCAGTATTTTATCAGGTCCTTCTTTCTCTATGTCTTTCAGGACGGTGTCCAGGGCCTCAAAGTTGCTATGGACATCACCCAGCACGGCGTACAGCAGGGGCTTTCTCCTTGGAAAATAGTCGGGGAGTGCTGAAAAATCTGTTTCTAAAGGCAATCAAAATTTATGTCGGGGGCGTAGCAGCAGGCTATTTCGTGCCGGCGATATAACTCATCCTCAGGTCGTAGAGCACACCTTCCAGATATTTCTGCTCTTCTGGGGTTAGATTGCCTTTAGTCTTTTCTTCTATCATCTTAAGGACATCTATGGTGTACCTGGCTTGTTCCAGACTTTTCTCCTTCTTGCGAGAGATGGGGTTTTCTATATCTCCTAGGGCGATGAGGACCTGGGTAGCAAGGCCGGAGACAAAAAGTATAAAATTGGGTTCTGGAAGGGAAGGGGCTTTTCTCCCTTTCTCCTCTTTTTCCTCCCTCTCTTTTTCCTGCTGAACATGTTTTTTCCATTCCTCGTCTATGGTCTTTTTTTCTTCTGGCATCTTTTGCCCTCAGTTAGTGGCTTTTTCTCTTATCATTCTTATTCTAGATGTAGCGTGCGAGCCCGCTCGCACGTTGGTATTCTGGTACGGATTGTTGAAGCAAGCTCCGTTGGTTGAACGTGGCAGCTTGCTGCCACGCTACGTAAAGAATGTCTCGAATAGCAAAGATGGTGTGTCGAGACACACCCCACAGCTGTCTTTACAAAAATACTCTTGCGTAGGGACAACCTTCATGGTTGCCCGCAGGACAGTTCCTCAACGTTACACAACTAATTTCCTTTGCCCAACCTGAAGCTCCTCAACCTCGGCACCCAGAAGTGCCGCTTTGATGAACTCCCTGAAAAGTGGGTGGGGGTTAGTGGGTTTAGACTTGAATTCTGGATGGAACTGTACAGCAACAAACCACGGATGCCCTTTTAGTTCCATTATCTCCATCAGTCCTTCGTCGGGTGAAAACCCGCTAAAGACCATCCCCTTTGAGTTGAATAATTCTTTGTAGGCATTATTAAATTCGTACCGATGTCTGTGCCTCTCAAATACCTTATCCTTACCGTACGCCGCACGTGTCTTGGTACCAGGCTTGAGCATACACGGCTGCGCGCCGAGCCTCATGGTACCGCCAAGCTTTGTTATCTCTTTTTGTTCCTCGAGGAGGCATATAACAGGGTTTTTGGTGGACCTGTCAAACTCCGTGCTGTTTGCGTCTCTAAGCCCACAGACGTTCCTGGCAAATTCGATGGCGGCACAGTGTAACCCCAGACATAGCCCCAGATACGGTATCTCATTTTCCCTGGCGTATTTAGCTGCAATGACCTTGCCCTCTATACCTCGCTCTCCGAAGCCGCCCGGTACAAGGATTCCACTCACCCCTTCCAGACACCTCTCTGGCCCTTTTTTCTCTACGTCTTCTGCCTCTACTCGCCGTACTTTCACCCTGGCGTTATTGGCTATCCCGGCGTGGGTGAGGGCCTCGTAGATAGATTCATAGGCTGACTGGTGCATTATGTATTTTCCAACTAATGCTATCTCTGTGGAGAAGTGCGGGTTCTTTAATGTCTCCAACATCTCTTCCCACTTTTGCAGGTCATTGCCGTCTGTCTGAAGCCCCAGCTTTCTCACTATAATCTTGTCGAGACCCTGATTTCTCAATAAGATAGGTATATCGTATAGGTAAGGCTTTACATCCATCTCCTCAATAACAGCCTCTTTCTCCACATTGCAAAACAGGGCTATCTTGTTCCTGATGTCTGGTGAAAGTGGCTTTTCGGTCCTGCATATAAGAACGTCGGGCTGGACACCAGCCTGCCTCAGGATGCTTACCCCGTGTTGTGTAGGCTTTGTCTTCATCTCATCAGCGGCCTTGAGATAGGGCACCAGGGTAAGATGTATATAGAGGACGTTCTCTCTGCCTATCTCCTGCCCGTACTGCCTGATCGCCTCCAAAAAGGGTTGGCTCTCTATATCACCCACTATCCCCCCTATCTCCGAGATCACTACATCCACTCCAGGGGTGGCTACCTTCTTTATGCAGTCTTTTATCTCATTTGTTATGTGTGGTACTATCTGAATGGTCTTGCCCAGATAATCTCCCCTCCTCTCCTTTGTTATGACGGAGTGGTAAATAGAGCCAGTGGTGAAGTTGCAGTTTTTGTTCATTGTAGCGCTGGTAAACCTCTCGTAGTGTCCGAGGTCGAGGTCCGTCTCGGCGCCGTCTTCTGTAACGTAGACCTCACCATGTTCAAATGGGCTCATGGTGCCAGGGTCTACGTTTACATAGGGGTCGAACTTTTGCAGACTTACCTTTAGCCCCCTACTCTCAAGAAGGAGCCCTATTGAGGCACAGTTCAGCCCCTTTCCTAGAGATGAAACCACACCACCCGTTACAAATATGTGTTTAGCCATAGTCTCTGTTATCGGTTCCTGTATCTGTCCAAAAACTCCCTAAAATCTTCAGGTGTGTCTATCCCGTGACACCTGCGGGGTGTAACAGCTACCCTGATTCTGTATCCGTTCGATATCGCCCTTAACTGCTCCAATTTTTCTATCTTTTCGAGTCTGGAGGGGGGCAGAGACACATAATTGATTAGAAAGTCCCTCCGGTACGCATATATTCCAAGGTGCTTAAAGAAGGTTCTTTGGTCGAGGGTCTCTCCTCCAGAATGCGTGCTGTAAGGTATAGGGGACCTGGAGAAGTAGAGGGCGTAACCATTATTGTCTATGACAACCTTAACTGCATTGGGGTCGTTGAGCTCGCTTAGAGAAAGGATGGGGTTTGCCAGAGTTGCCATCATGGCTTTGGGGTCATCTGACAGGGTGGAGACCGCGGTGTCAACCATCTCAGGCCTCACCTCTGGTTCATCACCCTGCACGTTTACAATAATGTCTGCATCTAGCTCGTTTGCCACCTCTGCCACCCGCTCGGTTCCAGAGTTGTGCTCTGGTGAGGTCATTTCCACGCATCCCCCAAAATCTTTTACCACGTTGTAGATGCGTTGGTCATCGGTGGCTACTACGACGCCTTCTATCGTTTTCGCCTCCTTTACCCTGAAATAGACATGCTCAATAATGTATTTTCCCGTGACGGCCTTTGCCTCGGGCAGTATGCACTTACCTGGGAGCCTGGTAGAGCCATACCTGGCTGGTATAACGGCGTAGGCCTTCATGCCAACACATGCTATCAACTGTTGGTCAGGGTGTCAACCTCATCCTTTTATGACACCAAGTGGCCTCAATTGTACAACTTTTCTGGCGATACCAGCGTTATGTACCACATCCACCACCTCGGTGACGTCCTTATATGCCTCGGGTATCTCCTCAGCCAGTGTGCGCCATCCTGAGGCCCTTACAACCACGCCCAGCTCCTGCATCGCCTTTACTATATTCTTGCCTTTTACCGTCTTGGAGGCCTTGGTTCGGCTCATCAGCCTCCCCGCACCATGACAGCTAGAGGCAAAGGTCTCGACGCTTGCCGCCTCCGTACCCACCAGCACGTAGGAGTGTCTGCCCATATCGCCTGGTATAAGCACCGGCTGCCCAACGTCCTTATAGGCTTCTGGGGTCTGCGGGTGTCCGGGCGGCAGGGCCCTAGTCGCACCCTTGCGGTGGATACAGAGCCTCTTGGGCTTACCATCTACTGTGTGGTTCTCAAACTTTGCTATGTTGTGGCATACATCGTATACGAGGTCCAAGCCCAACTCCTCAGGCGACCTGCCAAGCACGCGGGAAAAACTCTCCCTCACCCAGTGGGTAATCATCTGTCTGTTGGCAAATGCAAAGTTTGCGGCACAGGCCATGGCCGCAAAATAACGCCTGCCCTCCTCGGAGTCCAGCGGTGCACAGCATAACTGACGGTCTGGGAGGTCTATACCATATTTCCTTGCCGCTTCTATCATTACCCCGATATAGTCGTCACAGACCTGGTATCCAAGACCCCTGGAGCCGGTGTGTACCTGGATGGCAATTCCCCCCAGCTCTAGACCCAGGGCTTGGGCCAGTTTCTCATCGTACACCTCAGATATGCGGTCAATCTCAACAAAGTGGTTTCCAGAACCCAGGGTGCCCACCTGCGTCCTGCCCCTTTCCAAGGCCCTCTGAGAGACCTCTGCCGGGTCTGCTCCCTTTATGCAGCCACCTTCTTCGATGTGGTCTAAATCCTTCTGCCAGCCATACCCTTGTGATACGGCCCAACGCACCCCTTCCTTAAGCAGGGCCTCTTCCTCGAAGCGGTTCAGCTTCAGGTCCTTCCTGCGTGAACCCACACCCGTGGGGATGTTACGAAAGAGGGTATTGACTAGCTCAGTCATCAGCCCCTCTATCTCCTCATGTTTGAGCCTTGAGCGGATTACCCTGACGCCGCAGTTTATGTCGTATCCCACACCGCCGGGGGATATTATCCCCGTCTCATCAAAGGCCGCCACACCGCCGATAGGAAACCCGTAGCCCTCGTGGATGTCCGGCATGGCCAGTGATGCCCCAACTATCCCTGGCAGGGTCGCCACGTTGGCCACCTGTTGCAGGCTCTGGTCCTCCTTTATACTCTTTATTAGCTTGTCCGTGGCATAGACGATACCGTCTACCCTCATGTCGCCTTCTTTTACTACCTTGAATCGGTACTCGTCCACCTGCTCAACATTAAGTGTAAATTCCCTAACCATTTACATCACCTCTCTTGCTCGCCAAAAAACTTCTTTCGGCCTGTCGGCCCATTAACCTTACAGGTCAACGATTACCCTTGCATGCCACCTGTCAGGTTCTTTTACAACCTCGATTCGGTGATAAGTAACTGCCTTGAGGGGGGTTAGGATGACATGGTGGTCTGGCCTGAATTTCTCGCCGTAGGCCAGTGCCCTTAGTTCTCCCGCACCTATCCCCTCTACCTTGAATCTCTTGAAGAGCAAATTCTCTACCTCGTTAAGGTACAGGAGCTCGTTAAGCCACTTCACGAGGAGCTGTTCCGTATCTGTTTCTACATTTCCCGTCTTTAGCTGTATATGTACGGGCCTTTCCGTCGTCTCCTCCACCCTGGAGAGGTCTGTAAAGGTGTCAAAGAGGGCGTAGGCCGCATTCTCGAATAATTCCTCAATGTTCTTGCCATACGCCATGAAGGCAAGGTCGGCCGTGTGTTCAATAACGGTGTATTTTTCGTCGGCCAATGTCTTCATCCTACCTTTATTATATCGCTTTGCCAGAGTCTTCTGGGATGGCGTAGCTGCCACTAGAGGCCCTGTGCAGTATCTCCTAGGGGCCCTTTAAGGCCACTACCTCACACCTGTATATTAAAAACACGTTTTCTTAACTAAATTATCTAGTATCAGTAACTTACTGTCAACAGAAAAGGGCCTAGGGGGCAGGGTGTTTGCTTGACAATTATATGAGACGGAATATACTGCTAACCAGCTACACTCTAGCCTTGAGTTATACCTGGGGTAGGTGACATGGAAGTCTTTTCACTTCTCCTAGCAACAATCATTCTGCGGCCCTATGTATTTATACTTCTCTTAATGCATCTCATCTCGGGGGGACTTCAACTGGGGCCGCGGCGAATTGTTGTCTTTACGGTGCTGGCCTACGTGATAGCCTTTGCCTCAGAGTATTCATCTACCAGAATCGGTATCCCCTACGGTTTATACATCTACACAGGTGAGACACACGGCAAGGAACTCTTTGTCTCTAACGTACCGTTTATGGACTCCCTGTCATATGCCTTCCTTGCCTACTTCAGCTACTCGCTTGCCATACTGGTTACGTCACAACTTTACAGGAACGGGTTTGATATTCAGTCGGCTAAGGACAAAAAACTCTGGCGCTCGGGAGGGGTACTGGTGTTGGCTGCGATATTCTTTGTACTTCAGGACGTAGTGGTGGACCCGGTGGCGCTCAGAGGATCGGCGTGGTTTCTCGGCCAGATTTTTTATTATCCTGATGGGGGGATATATTTTGGTGTGCCGCTGTCTAACTTCATAGGGTGGTTCATAGTTGGTCTTGCTATTATCTATTCATTTCAGTGGCTCGATGGGCTTGTTGATGGGTGGCCAGGTTTTAGGGACGAGGGCACCCGCTATGTCCCCGCAAAAGCCGTGTTGGGACCCGCCTGCTATTTCGCTACCATGCTCTTTAACCTCCTTGTGACGTTTTATATCGGGGAGTATCTGTTGGGTCTGGTGAGCCTGGTGATAGTGGGTATATTACTTTATATTGTTCGAGCGTGCATCCTTACGGCAAGACAGGTGGATAGGGCCGAGCTGGAGAGACTCGTTAGCACCCAAGCCACATGATATAAGGTTGTTATCTACAAAGAGACAAAACCGTCCGATACGGAGATCGGACGCTACACCGTCCTTTTGTAGCGCCGGGGCTCCGCACCCGACGGTTTGGCGAATCCGCCTCTGGCGTGACTGCCCCTACACTTTCCTTTAATTATCATCTCTCTCCTATAACGAGGGCGGAGTCTTTATTTAGCCGTACGGTCTTCGGCTTCTTGAAACCGGCCTCTAGGAGCCATCCCCTAATCTCTCTCTTGCTATAGGAAGAACCCTCGCAGGTGCCAAGCAGCATGTTGAGGCTGAAGAGCACAGGGAAGAGGGGGCTTGTACCTGAGCTATCTAATATAAAGTCATGGATGACCACCTTCCCACCCGGTTCAAGGGCCTCGTAGCATTTCTTTAGTATATCGGTGTTCGTCTTTGGGGCGTAGATGTGGAGAAGATTTGAGACAAACACCACGTCGTACGCCTCACGGCCCAAACTTACTTCCAGGCAGTCCCCTACTTTGGTGAGGACTCGGCCTTTTACCCCAGCCTCTTTTATGAAGCGCTTCGCTATCTTGATGTTATCGGATAAATCAAAGACCGTGGCAGTAAGCCCAGGGTACGCCCTGACGAACTCGATGGAGTATGCACCAGGCCCACCACCCAGGTCGAGCAGGTTCTTGAATCGTTTTAGATTAAATTTTTTGATGATTAAACGGGCCTTCATAATACCGCTATTGTACATAGACCCCATGAAGTCCTCGAGCCTCTTGGGGTCGGTTCCGATATCCTCCACCACGGACTTGCCCGTGCGCACGGCCTCCTGCAGCCTGGCCCACCTATCCAAGAGGTTGTGCATGTGGTGGATGCGGGCGCCCTGGTAAAGTGGTGTACCCTTGACAAGATACTGCGCAGTAATTGGATTGTTCTCGTATCTCCTCTTCATTTTCTTGAGGAGTCCAAGGGAAACCAAGGCATTTAAGAGCATCTCTGTGGCCCTCGGGTCTGTTCCGAGTTCTTGGGCAGCCTCAATGGATGATTTTGCACCCCGGGCCAGGAGGTCAAACACCCCAAGCTCTACCCCGGCAAAGATTACTTGTGACTTCCAATAGGCCCAGCTTAGTTCTTCTATGTAGTCAAACTTTTTCATTTTCTCTGTCCGTGCTAGAAAATTTACTAAAAGTATCCCAATAGCTACCAGCACGGTTACCAGACCTTTTTAATTTAAGGTATTCTCTCAGAAGTTTTCTCGTGTGCAAAGCTTATGTCCTTCAAGAATTCATCACATATGCGTCGGGCCTGGGATGGATTGCGTATTGCCTCCCCGTCCTCAAACGACGTAAGTATGCGGTCATAGGCATTGATAATTGCATCGTTTATTATAGTCAGCATGTCGTTTTCAATCCCCGTGTTACATGCGGCTTTCGCAGGGCTAAAGCCCTGCGGCACCCTAGTGGGGTCTTCAACCCTCGCTTTACAGACATTGGCCTTGTCCGGTCGAAGCATCTCTAAAACCCTGCGGCAGAGATTGGTGGCCACCTCTGAAAAGGCAGCCACTTTGGGGTCGTCGAACTCGCAGAGGGCCTCATAACCGACAAAGGATTCAAGCCTCGCTCCCGGTCTGTCAAGTGCCAGGGAGAAATCGGGTGTCCCACGGAAAAAGGTCTGCCTGTGGTGTAACAAGTGGGCAGTGACTGCGGGTGAGCGAAGCAGTTTAAGCCTTTTTAAAAACTCGAAATTTTCCCTGACATCCGTAAGGCGCGAATCGGGATGAAACATTATAAAGCCCAGGGACGGCTCTATACCAGACCGCCTGAGGGTCTCTACTGCCCGTGCGTTCACTTCTGTGGAAACACCCTTTTTGAACCGGTTGAGGATATGCTGACATCCGCTCTCTACGCCCAAAAATACTTCTCGGAGCCCTGCACGCACCAGTCCGGACAGGCTGTCTTTCTCCACATCATTGGCCCTGCATTCTATCCCAAATCTTATCTCTAATTTGTTATTTATTATCAGGTCGGCCAATTGTGAGGCCCTCTTCTTCCCCTCTCTGCCCGGCCCAAAGAAGTTGGCGTCGGCGAAATAGAAATATCGTGTGCCTCGGTCATTATATAGGTAAAAAATCTCTTCAAAGACGTTTTCTGCACTCCTCCCCCTCCATGACGAGTCGCTTCCATAGGATGGGTTAATATAGCAAAACGTGCAGTGGCCGTAGCAGCCCCGACTCCCCAGGATATAAGTGGCAATACCGTGCTTTTCATATTGATGTATGTGACTGCGGTCTGGGAAGGGGAGACCATCAAGGTCTGAGATTAAGGCCCTGGGTCTATTTCTAATAACCTTACACCCGTTGGGCGTGGCGCCATCGCTACTAAATGCAAGTCCATCTATGCCTGAGTAATCCAGATTGGTAGTATTGCTTGAGACCTTTGCAAAAGTTGCCCCAATACCATCTGTCATTCTGAGCGAAGCGTGTAGCGTGGCAGCTTGCTGCCACGAGTACGTGCGAGCAAGCTCGCACGCTACATTCCTTCCCCCTGAAGCAGATTTCACTCCCTCAGAATGACAATTGCGCCCGTCTGCCATAGGTAGACGGGGATTTCCAGTGGTCTCACCCAATAAAAATCTCGCCAGTTCAAGAAACGTATACTCCGGTTCACCTACGGTAACGGAGTCAATGAACGGGAATTTTTGCAAGATTTCCTCATAAGAAAATGTGGGGAAAAAACCAAAGAGATTTATGTGTGTTTGTGGATTGAGGTTGCGAAGCCTGGAGAGCATATCAAACACCTCGCCTGTCTTGTCCCAGAGGTAAACCATATGGACCCCAAGGAGTGTTGGTGATCTTTTTTTGAGCTCTTCGATGGTCTGTTGCATGGACCAGCCCATCAGGTTTGCGTCCAGGATTTCTACTGGGATTTCTTGTAATCTGAGCAGTGAGGAGGTGTAGGGGCACAGCAGACTTGCGGACAGGGGAGCGTTTACCACGTCCTGAAACCTGTCGAGGTCCCTGGGACGTGGGTGTTCAAGGAGGATGACAGGAGATGCTACTCTCATGTTTGCCTTTGCCATGTTGGTGAGACCCGGTAACACTGCGCCAGAGCGTAATCCTTCACAATTTCGGTAACAGTCTGGCAGGGCAGTGACGGGACATCGCCCCATCTGCGCTACGGCTTATAAAGCGGCGGTCAGGCTCTTCTTTCGGCTATTTTCGAGATAAGGCTGATAGTAGCCCTTGACCGTCTTTAGGGAGCATAGCTTGCCGCACATTGTGCAGGTGTCGCCGTCCATGGGTGGTCGGCTCTTGCGAATCTCCCTGGCCCTTTCTTCTGAGATTGCCGTGGTGTATTGGGTCTCCCAGTCCAGGTCCCTTCGTGCCACCGACATCTTGAGGTCTGCGTTTTTCACCTTATCCTTGAGTTTGACCATATCGCCTACGTGGACGGCAATCCTGGCAGCCATCACCCCCTCCCTGACGTCTTCCACGGTTGGGAGTGCAAGGTGTTCTGGTGGGGTTACGTAGCAGATGAAATCGGCACCGTACATAGAGGACAGTGCTGCGCCAATGGCCGAGGATATGTGGTCGTAGCCTGGGGCAATATCCGTGGTAATTGGACCCAGCATGTAAAAGGGGGCGTTGTTGCTCAGCCTCTTCTGGAGGAGTACATTTGCCTCTATCTCGTCAATGGGTATATGACCCGGACCCTCTACGATGCACTGAACGCCCTTCGACTGGGCATATTCGGCAATCTCTGAGTTGACAATAAGCTCCTGTATCTGTGCCCTGTCGGTGGAGTCGTGGACTGCACCGGCCCTGAGGCCATTGCCAAGGCTGAGGATGACGTCGTGCCTCTTCATTATATCTATCAGGCGGTCTATTTGTTCATATAATGGGTTTTCCTTCTGATTGTGCTCTATCCAGGCGGTGAGGAATGAACCACCACGGCTTACCAAGCCGCCGAAGCGATAACCCTGCCGTTTCAGCCTCTCCAGCACAAGCCTATTTACCCCGCAGTGGATGGCCATAAAACCAATACCCTCCTCGGCCTGTTCCTCAACTATGTCAAAGAGGAATTCGGGGTCCATTTGCTCCACCGAGCCTTTCTCCCGCGTGGTCTCGACGGCCGCCTGATAAAGGGGAACGGTACCTACGGTTAGGTCTATGGCCTCAAGCACCCTGCGCCTGATCTCTCTCAGGTCGCCACCCGTAGAGAGTTCCATCAAGGTGTCTGCACCGTATCTCTCAGCCGTCCGTGCCTTTTCAACCTCCGCATCAACATCGATGATGTCGGGTGACGTACCGATACTGGCGTTCACCTTGGTCCTGAGACCCCTGCCTATGCCCACAACCCTTGATTTCCTGTGCGGGTTGCCGTAGAGGACTATTACTCCCCTGGCCACTCCCTCACGGATAAACTCCGGGCACACGTCGTCGTACCGGGCAGCCTCTTCCATCTCCGGGGTGATTTCACCCTCTCTAGCTCTTTCCAACTGGGTCTTCATTTCTTCTGCCTTCCTGACTGGGAAGGGGCCCTGTCTGTTCTTTAAAAGTTCAAAGGTTTAAGGGTTTAAAGACTTGGTTCAGGCAGGCACCACCATCTTGGAGCTCTCCCAGATTCCGTGGAGGTTACACCGCTCCAGAACCTTCACCATAGTTTCCTTCTGTATAAACAGAGGGACTGTTACAATAGCCGCGGGGCTGTTGGGGCTGAACTCCGTCCTAGAGATTAACACGTCGCTGGCATAAACCTCTATCCATTGAATCCAGTGATTTGGGTTCATGACATGAATAGTCTCACCAACCTGGGCAGTGAGATAGATGGTCTGGTCGGCCTTGAAGTAGGAAGGTACGCTTACGACAGGCGCGTGTTTCTTCTCGGTAGCGGTCATATTATTGGGGTCACACACACGGTTTATGCGCTTGAACCAATCGATTTCTCCTCCGTGGGCCCCTTTGCCGCAGCGTGCGGCGCATCGAGGGCATGGCGCCCCACCACCCTCCATCTTTGACTTACACGCCTCGCATGGCCCGCCGGCAAGGGCACCTTCCACTAGTAGGGTAGGTACAAAGAGGGCTAACCCGGCACCCTTCAGAAACTCCCTTCTCCCCAGAATCTTCATGTGCCCCTCCTCTTCAACGCTTATACTGATTTCTATTTAAATGTCAGTTTTTCTACGTCTCTTTTTTTAACAAGCTCTAGCCCCTTATACAACCTTCTGATGATCAGATAGTCCTTTGATTCCTTTACCAACTCGCCTTCAACTACGGGCTTATCTTTTGCCTTCAGCTTTATGACGGCGATTTTTTTCTCGAGTGGTTTCTTTTCACCGAGGGTCAGCTCCCAGAAGTCCATCGCCCTTTTCCTCTCGGAAAACACTGAGTCAAGGTAGCCAGGGCTGTAGGAAAACGATGGGTCTATTTCTGTGTGTTGGAGGAACTCCTCTGTCAGCAGTATATTCATATTAATGTCACCCTTGTACACCGTAGCCAGGAGATTCCCGTGTATGTCGCGGTTCCTACGCTTAAATTCAAGCTTTACCTCTTTTCCTTCCAGTAATCGTCGCATCAGCCTGTAGGCCCCTTCTGCATTTCCTTCGGCTACCTCCACCCCCAATAACCTTACCCTTTCCCCATTTTCAAGGAGGATTGTGTTGGCACTTATGACCTTAATCACCTTGTAGGGGGCCTCGGGTTTTCTGTCTATAATATATGAATCAGCATCAAAGAGGTAAGGCTCTTCTTCTGGTGCTTCTGTGGGTACTTCCGCTGCAGGGGCAGGAGGGGTGGCTATTGGTGCTTCTTCTTCTTGGGCATAAACGTTATTTGAAGTAGCACAGAAAAGGGTCATACAAATAAGTGTCCTTATACAGATAGTTAACATGGCAGATACCCTTATAAAGGCTGCCACCCTTTTTGAATTGAATCTCATATTAAAAGAAAGCTGTACTTTTGTCAACAACCCATTCCTCCCCAGGCAACAAGTCCGTGGCCAAGAACCGGGCCATGAGGGTTTGCCCGCTTCAAGCGGACGGTGCTAATGCTATTGACAGCGGTTGGGTCTTTTTGGTATATGTTTGTTTTACGCAAAAGGGTTTAAGGAGGGACGGATGAAGACCTTTGTGTCAAAAGCTGGCTCGGTGCCCAAGGGGTGGTATGTGGTGGACGCAGAGGGTAAGGTGCTGGGCAGGATGGCTACGCGTATTGCCACCGTCCTACAGGGTAAGCACAAACCACAGTATACGCGGCACGTGGACACAGGCGATTTTGTCATAGTAGTTAACGCCCAGAAGGTTAAGCTTACGGGAAATAAACTGAAGGATAAAATGTATAAGCGTTATTCAGGCTATCCCGGTGGCCTAAAGCTCAAACCTGCCGGGGAAATGCTGGAGAAACATCCGGACAGGGTAATAAGGCTGGCAGTGAGGCGGATGTTGCCCAAGACTAAATTGGGCGAAAAGATGATAAAGAAGCTCAAGGTGTATGCAGGCCCCGAGCATCCCCACGGTGCTCAGCAGCCCAAGGAATTGACCCTTAATTAGAGGTGTAAGGTATGGCTAAAGAAAAACAAGCTGGCGACGGCAATCAGACTAGCTTTGTGTGGGGTACCGGCAGGCGGAAGACTTCCGTTGCCAGGATTCGCCTGATAGAGGGTAACGGTGACGTGACTATAAATAAGTGCCCCCTTGATGATTTTTTTTCAAGGGAAATAGATAGGGCTGCCGTACTTGCCCCTTTAAAGGTTACGAATACCTTAGGCAAGTATAAGGTATTTGTAAGCGTTACAGGTGGGGGGGGCACGGGCCAGTCCGGTGCAGTATCACTGGGTATAGCCCGCGCCCTTGTAAAGGCAGATAGCGGGCACCTGGACCTCCTTCGCGAACACGGCCTGCTAACAAGGGACAGCAGGATGAAGGAACGCAAGAAGTACGGCAGAAAGGGCGCAAGGAAGAGCTTCCAGTGGACCAAACGGTAATTATCGCCATTAGCATATTAATCTTCTAATCCTCAATCCGCTATTCTTTTACCTCGCTTGAAACTGGGACTTACCCTTAATTCCCTGAGGTTGGACGTGAGAGAGGCCATAAGTCGTGCCTCCAGAACCGGCCTTGGGGCCATAGACGTCGATGCCACCCGTGGTGAGATTACTCCTGCCCTCTTACATACTGGACGCCGAGATTTCTTGCACCATGTACGCTCTTTGGGGATGGAGGTCAGTGCACTCGGCGGTGATTTTGGCAGAAATTTCTCTGATGAGGACGCAGTGGAGGTATTATTCGAGAGGACTGAGAGGCTTATCGGACTGGCGATAGACATGAAGGTGAGGATAATCACGACCAGGATAGGTCGAGTACCCACGGATGAAAAGGATAGAAAGTGGGCGAGGCTTCAGGATGTATTAAATGAAATAGGAGCACGCGCCGAAAGGTACGAAATATACCTGGCCACGCACGCAGGAGAGTCCGCACCTGCCGATTTGAAGAAATTCCTAGACTCCCTCGATACGCAAGGGGTTAAGGTGTGTTATGACCCTTCAGTCTTAATGCCTAGGGGTCTTGACCCGGTCAAGGGCGTGCACGAGTTGGGTAACTATATAGTGCATACCTATGCCAGGGACATTCTGAAGGGTGAGAGGGGCTATGCGGAGGTAGTGCCGGGGGAAGGGATAGTGCCCTTCAAGGATTATGTGCTGGCCCTATGCGAGGTTGGCTATGATGGATACCATATAATAAAGAGAGAGGCAGGGGAGGGGCGTATCGACGACATCATAAAGGCCAAGGAGTTTCTCGAGAGAATAGTGGGTTAATATCACACACACGTCAAACTCCCCCCCGTTCACCATCCCTACATCAAGATTTATAAAGCCCGTGCCGGTTTATGTATAATTCCACTTCCCGGGGCACCAGGTATCTTATCTGGAGGCCATTTCTTAATCTGCTCCTTATCTCCGTAGAGGATATGCCGATAGGGGGAATCTCTACCTGAACACGTTTCATCTCCTGCACCTTTTTCTCTCCCAGTATTGGGATGAGTTGACTCAGGTCGTTCAAGGTACTTCCGGGACGGTTTACCACAACAATGCGGCATAGTGTGGAGAGCCTTGTAATATCCTTCCATGAAGGCAGTTCGTATATGGTGTCCATGCCGATTATGAGATGTGGGTCTGAGTTTTTCCCATAGCGCTCCAGAATAACCCCAATGGTGTCAACGGTGTATGACTTGCCCCCACGGGCGATCTCCACGTCTGAGGCCTCGAAGTGGTCGTTGCCCCTTATGGCCAAGTTAACCATCTCGTAGCGGTGGCGAGCCTCTGCCAGGTCATCGGTACTCTTATGGGGTGGCTGTCCTGTTGGGATAAACAGTACCTTGGAGAGCCCGTGCCTGTAGTAGACCTCTTCGGCGATGACAAGATGTCCAATGTGGATGGGGTTAAATGTACCCCCCAGGATGCCTATCCTCATGTGCTGTGACTTTTTGATGATATTCGCCTCGGGCTTGCATTATATTTTAATGACACCATAAGTCAATAAAAAGGCTGCCTTGACTTCACATGGTTTTTATGCTAATCTTTTAGAGTCTAGCTTCATACAAAAAACTTCCCCCAGAAGGATAAATAAAGAGTGAAGGTAACGTATTTTGACTGCTTTTCTGGGGCAAGTGGCGACATGATTTTGGGCTCGCTGGTGGATGCTGGCCTTGATAGCAGCCTTCTTGCCCAAGAACTTAAAAGGCTCTCCCTACCCCCGCACAGTGTATCGTTTAAGAAGGTCTTAAGGGCAGGGATAGCTGGCACTAAATTCGACGTCCTCCCCGAACAGGGCAACAAGGGGGTGGGGAGGTACTTGAGTTTCAGCGAGCTGTGCAGGCCTGTTGAGCAGTCGGACCTTTCGGAAGACATAATAACAGACAGCCTGAGTGTTTTGAAACGCCTGGGAGAAGCTGAGGCAAAGGTACATAACACCACGTTGGAGGACGTCCACTTCCACGAGATAGGTGCTCTTGATACTATTCTGGACGTGGTGGGCTCGGTAGTGGCCTTCAACAAACTTGGTATAGAGGAGATATTCTTCTCTCCGCTCCCTACGGGTTCTGGGTTTGTGGACTGTGAACACGGCAGACTCCCAGTACCAGCCCCTATTACCCTTGAGCTCCTGCGGGGTCAGAGATTAGTTTCCAGCCCCCTCAATAGGGGGCATGAGCTGACCACGCCCACCGGTGCAGCCATCCTGACCACCTTGGGTAGGTGTGCAGAATCATGTCCTGACATCTCCTTGGAGGCAATTGGCTACGGAGCTGGCTCCAGGGACGTCTGTGAGTCTCCCAACCTACTGAGGGTGTTTTTAGGGGAGTCTTCCCCCGTTACCCGAGGCGACGAGGTCTGGGTCCTAGAGACAAACATTGACGATATGACAGGAGAGATATGTGGTTATGTAACGGATAAGCTGTTCCAGGCTGGTGCCGTGGATGTATATACCACGGCTATACAGATGAAGAAGAACAGGCCCGGTGTGCTGTTCACAGCGATAGTCCCCGAAGGGGCAAGGGAGGCCGTGGAAAAGGTTTTTTTCCGGGAGACGACCACTTTTGGCGTAAGATGTTATAAGACATCCAGGAGGGTTTTAGGCCGCAGCTTTATTGATGTGGAGACGCGCTACGGCCCGGTAAAGGTGAAGGTCGGGAGGCTAAACGGCCAGATAAAGAATATATCTCCTGAGTACGAGGACTGCAGGCGTATTGCAGAGGGACAGGTAGTGCCTTTGAAGTCCGTTTACGAGGCCGCAATGGAGGCAACTAAAAGGCTGTGAAAGAACACACGGCAAGAGAAGAGTTTACAAAGGGGTTATTGGCGCATAACCCTCTCTTTGTAGCACTCTTGGGTATGTGTCCGGCATTGGCTGTGACCACGTCCGTGACAAATGGCCTGGCTATGGGTGTGGCAGTGATAATGGTAATGATGTTATCTAACATAATAATATCTTCAATAAGGAGCCAGATTCCTAAGGAGGTGCGCATTCCTTGTTTTATCATAGTGATAGCGGCCTTTGTGACCATGGTAGAGCTCCTCATGAAGGCCTATCTGCCCCCTGAGATAAATGAGTCCCTAGGTATATTTATACCCCTTATAGTGGTCAACTGTGCAATTATGTACCGTGCCGAGGACTTTGCCAGCAAGCACGGCGTGTTTCGCTCAGCCATAGATGGGGCAGGGATGGGTATAGGTTTTACCATAGCACTGGTAACGCTCTCAGCCATTCGCGAGGCGGTGGGCGCAGGCACAATCCTCGGTGTAAAGATAGCGGAGAGTTACCAGCCTGCTTCAGTACTAATCATGGCCCCAGGGGCCTTTCTAGCACTCGGGCTCCTACTGGCCTACTTTAACTGGCGGAAACTCAGCAGGGGAGAAAAGATATAGATGGAAGGCGAGCTCAGCAAACTCTTTACAATTATCATAAGTGCAATGTTTGTAAATAATTATGTGCTTGCGAGGTTCCTTGGATTATGCCCATTCTTTGGGGTCTCTAAGAGTACTGATGCAGCCCTGGGCATGGGCATGGCTGTCACGTTCGTTATGACCCTGGCCTCTACGGCAACCTGGGTAATTTACAATTATATACTGCTGCCCGGGCCGTCGAACATCTTTGGGTCAATATTCCCGGGGATTGCCGAGACGGGAATGGTTGACGTATTAAAGACCATCAGCTATATATTAGTAATAGCTACCTTGGTTCAGCTGGTGGAAACGGTGATGCGGAAGGCAGCTCCGGCCCTTTACGACAGCTTGGGGATATACCTTCCCCTTATCACCACTAACTGTGCTATCCTTGGGGTAGCGCTCCTGGGCACCACAAATGCGCCCATGCGCTTCTCCATATTAGAGGTTGCCGTTCAGGGTTTTGCTGCGGGCATTGGGTTTACCATGGCGCTTCTGCTTATGTCGGGGATACGCGAGCGGCTTATGTTCCTTGACCTGCCGAAATCTTTCCAGGGTGTACCCATTGCATTTGTTAGTGCGTCGCTGATGGCCCTGGCTTTTATGGGTTTCTCCGGCATGGTAAGCTGGTAGAGGAAAACGCAAGACAGCTTAGATTCATTGAGGAGGTCTGGTAGATGGACACAGTGATGGTGGCATTCATATCTATGGGTTTCTTGGGAATACTCTTTGGCTTTGGTCTGGCCATTGCCACTGAAAAGTTTCACGTAGAAGTCGACCCGAAACAGACCCAGATAGAGGATTCTCTACCAGGGATTAACTGTGGTGCCTGTGGCTATCCCGGTTGTAGTAAATATGCCGAAGCAGTTACAAAGGGTGAGGCAGAGGTAAACCTATGTGTGCCCGGCGGGGAAGAGACGGCAGAGACGGTAGGTGGAATAATGGGGGTAAAGGCCGAGAAGAGGGAAAGGCGCGTTGCAGTACTCATGTGTAGCGCAAAGAATGTAAAGAACAAGTTTAGTTACAGTGGTGTTGAGACCTGCCGCGCTGCCTTTTTGGTACAGGGTGGACACAAGGGCTGTGAGTATGGATGTCTGGGGCTTGAGGACTGTGCAGTGGTCTGCCCCACCGAGGCAATATATCTGGATGAAAATGGGTTACCGCATGTTATAGAGGAACGTTGCATCGCCTGCGGGAAGTGTGCTGAGGTGTGCCCAAAGAACCTGTACCAGATACTTCCCGTATCCAAATACGTCCACGTAAGGTGTATGAACCTGGATAAAGGCGGCCCGGCCAAGAAGAAGTGCGATAACCCATGCATCGCCTGCATGAAGTGCGAGAAGGCATGTCCCTTTGACGCCATTCACGTCAAGAATAACCTCGCCGTGATTGATTATGACAAGTGTACCTCCTGTGGTGAGTGCGTGAAGGTCTGTCCCACCAATATAATCAGGAACTACAGGGATGGGCGACCAGTGGTACAGAGCTGGGTTGATCAGTTTATAGACATGGCCATTGAGCCTCGAAAACCCAAGAAGGAAGCGAAGAAGGCCGTAATAGCGGCTACAACGAAGACCGAGGCCTCACCCAAGGCATCCCCTCCTAAGGGCGCTGCCTGAGAATGTTCCTGCGGTATTCCTCAACGATTGGACACTCACCTATAACTGATGGAAAAGAAGTGGGAACGCTTTTATGCCCCTCTGTTGCCAGATAATGGAGAACTCTGGATAAATGGGCAAGAGGCACACCATATGCTCCACGTCAAGAGAGTAAGACTTGGTGAGAAGCTGCTCATGTTTGATGGAAAGGGCAGAGAGGCTGTAGGCAGGGTCGTTGAGGCGCAAAGGGACAGGGCGCGTGTAGCCATAGAGGGTGTAGATGAAGTTAATAGAGAGGCCAGGGTTGCCATAACCCTGGCCTTTTCTATACCAAAGGGAAAGAGGTCCGAGTTTCTTGTACAAAAATGTTGCGAACTGGGCGTAAGAAAACTAATACCACTGAAGTGTGAAAGGAGTGTGGTAAAGCTTGCGCCGAAGGGCTCGCACAAGGTAGAAAAATGGAGAAGTGTTGCCGTAGAGGCCTCAAAGCAGTGTGGCCGTACTTATATAACCGAGATTGCAGAGGCTCTGTCTCTCCCGGAGCTGGCGGACACGGTAGATGCTTATCGGCCCAAGTTCCTTGCCTCCGCAGGCCCAGGGGCATTAGTACTCAGTGAGGCAGTGAGGGATAATGCAGACCCAAGAAATATTTTGTGCATCATCGGACCCGAGGGTGGTTTCTCGAAAAAAGAAATGGACATAGCAGCACAAGCAGGTTGTATCCCAGTGAATCTCGGTCCCAGTGTGCTACGTATTGAGACAGCGGCCGTAGCCCTAGTATCTATGCTCCTCTATGCCTATTCTATTTGACACCGAAACACCCACTCTACAACCAGGGTTTTTATGAAAATAGACCAAAATACCATAATTAAGAACATTATTGAAGAACACCCTCATACCTACGAGGTGTTCAAGAGGCACAGGCTGGTACTCACTGGTGGAGTGCGGGGACCCAATGAGCCACTCGCTTTCTTCTGCAAGGCCCACAATGTGGACTACAATGCACTGGTAAAAGAATTGGAGGAGTCAATTGCAAAGGGGCCACCCGGCGGAGAGGTTGCTCCACCGCCTCTAGCCGAGGACATCACCTACGCCATCTACGCCAAGGCAGCCCTGGTGATATGTCTCACTGCGGGCTGCACTTTTGGTGCAGCTATCCTAGCCTATATTGCGCTTCACCACGATTACTACGTATCGCCCGTCTCTCTCGTACAGGCCCACGGGCACGCCCAGCTCTTCGGCTGGGTAGGTCTATTTATTATGGGATTTGCCTATTACATAGTGCCAAGGGTAAAGAACACTGATTTGCAGGGCAGGGGTATTACCTACCTGAGCTTTTGGGCAATGTTAATAGGGGTAGTATCGAGGACGGTATTGCAGGCAATGCCAAATACCTTCCCTGCAATGCTTTTGCCCCTTTCTGGTGCCTTACAATTATTTGCCGCACTCATCTTTACACTTGTGCTCCTCAAGACCTTTAAGTCCAGCCATGAGGGCACGGAGATATTTGACAAGTTCTTTGTTGCCGGGCTTATATGGTTTATAGCTGCCTGCGGTTTCAACCTGTATATAGATGGGTATCTCTTCCGCCAGTCCACGGGTGAGATACCGGCTACCTTTCATCACAATCTCATTCACATATTCCTCTTCGGTTTTGTGTTTATGTTTATCTTTGGGGTAAACCTTAGGACAGTATATGCCTTTTTAGATGTGAGGGCACCAAATACTCCGGTGATTAATCTCACCTTCTGGCTCTTAAATGCTGTCCTGGCCCTGTCTCTTGTTGAGTACCTTTCATCGTGGCTGGTCTATCCCATGGCAGGTGGTGTCTTCTTGTTCATATACGGCCTTAGGGTATTCGAGACTCCTACCGGAGAGCTCGCGGACGTTGTTATGGACAGGAGTTATGAGAAGACCATAAAAGTTGCGTACATATGGCTAATTATAGGGATGCTGATAAGGATGACAGTGCCTTCGCTGGGCGAGGCCACACCTAGCGGGCATCTCTACTACGGTGCATCTAACCATGCTGTCACGGTGGGCTTCGTCTCAATGATGATGATAGGTTATGCGTCCAAGATGGTTCCCACCTTCAGGGGCGTGGCCATATACAACATCCACCTCTCAGAGTGGACCTTTTTGCTACTGAACACCGGCATCTTCCTGAGGGTATTTGCCCAGTTATTAATACCACACTCACCGGCCTTGTGCTACCCTACGGTCGGCATATCCGGCTGGATAGAGGTTACTGCCATTGGCATGTTTGCCTATAATATATGGAAGACTATAGATTTGAAGGAAGAGCTGCAAAAGGCTGACAGGGTAAAGAGGTTAGCCGTGGTTAATAAGGATACGACAGTTTACGATGTAGTTGAGTCCTGCCCAGAGACCCTTGATGTGTTTCTGAAATTTGGGTTCACTCAGCTTGCAAATCCCACGGCGAGGAGGACTATGGCCAAGATGGTTACGGTAGAGGCGGCCTGCAAGTGGAAGTCCGCAGATTTAGATAAGGTACTTGCTGCACTAAACGACAAGATAAAAGAGAAACGGGCTGCCTAGCGCCTCCAGAGCATAAACATCAGTATAACGCTGTAAATCTCCAACCTGCCCAGCAGCATACAAAAGATAAGCGCCCACTTCCCCAGATAGTCCAGACCGCTATAGTTCATGGCGGCGCCCACCTGCCCAAGGCCGGGTCCGACATTTCCCAAAGTAGCAGCCACGGCACTGATGGCGGTCACTACATCCGTCCGCATACCGACAAGTATCAGAGAGAAGGCCCCAAAAAGGCCCATATAAAGGACAAAAAAGCCGTAAGTATTAGTTATAATCTCTTCCTCTACAGAGGTTCCATACATCTTTACGTGTTTTATCACTCTGGGTGTGGTCAGGCGGACAAACTCACGTGCAGTAGACTTAAGCAGTAGTAGTACCCTGATATGTTTAACCGCTCCAGTGGTAGAACCTGCACAGCCCCCGAAGAACATCAGCAGCAGCAGAAGGAAGCGGCAGAAATTGGGCCATGCGTCAAAGTTTTCTGTTGTAAAGCCTGTACCCGTGGTTATAGAAACGGCCTGAAAGACGGCAGCCCTCAGGGCCCCCTTTAGAGAACTGTCTCCCAGTGCACCACTCGCATACAGATAAGTGGTTAAAAGCGTGGTAGAGATGATGAGCACAGTAATGAAGAAACGCAGCTCTACGTTTCTAAGCACCAGCCTCACTTGTCCCCTGGCGAGCTGATAGTAGATGATGAAGTTGCAGGCACCGAGAAACATAAAGGCTACGACAACCGATTCGATATATAAGCTGTGATAGGTGCCTATACTTGTGTTCTTTGGGCTGAAACCTCCCGTGGAGACGTTGCTAAAGGTGTGGCAGGCGGCATCGTATATTGGCATGTGTCCTAGATAGAGCAGGAGGAACTCAAGCAGCGAAAGTGATATGTATATCACAAAGAGCAGCTTGGCGGTCTCGGCTATCCTAGGACGTAACTTATCGGCTAATAGGCCTCCTGGTATCTCCATCTTGAAGAGGTGATGGGCGCCCAGTCCTGTGGTGGGAAGAAAGGCTATAAAGAAGACTATGATGCCCAGCCCTCCCAGCCACTGAGTCATGCTCCTCCAAAAGACTATGCCACGAGGCAACGACTCTATGTCCCCGATGACTGTGGCCCCGGTAGTAGTCAGGCCACTCATTGCCTCAAAGTATGCACCGCTTATATCTGTAATACTGCCTGAAATCAAATAAGGTAGGGTTATGAAGGACACACATATTATCCAGCCAAACACCACGGTCACGAAGCCTTCTCGTATTGTTATCTCTGCCGACGCCGGCTGGAAAAGGAATTTCATCGCGCTGCCAACGGCGGCGGTAATTACCACTGCGTACAGAAATGCACGTATATCCCCCCCATCCCCAAAGTATACCGCAACAGCCAGAGGTAGGAGCATGGCTACAGCCAGAAGGATGATCAGTCCACCTATAGTGGATATAATCAGTGCTTTGTTCATCTTATCCGCACAGCTTCAATTTTACTAAGGGGTCAAAGGGTGAAACAGGTGGTCGGGATAGGAAACGGATGGACGTCTATTTTTTTGTAAATAGGGCCTGTACCTTTTCTCTCGCCTCTGGCATGTAAAACACTATCGCACGGTCCCCCGGATTTAACACGCAACCTCCGTAAGGCAGTACCATTGTACCATTTTTAATGACTGCGCCCAGTATTGAACCCTTCGGGAATGAAACCCTACCAAGTTCTCTACCAACTATCTTGGAGCCACCCTCGGCTATCATCTCTGTTGCCTCTGCCTCGGTCTTGTCAAATAGTTTAGCCACTCCCACGATAGGGCCACGGGCTATATGCTGTAGGATTGAGCTCACGGTAATAAGCCGTGGGTTAACAACAACGTCCATGCCGATGGAGCCGAATATGGGGACGTAGTCTGGTTCGTGTGTTATAACAATTGTCTTTTTTGCGTACCGTTTTTTTGCCAGAAGGCATGCAAGGATATTGTCCTGTTCGTTTTCCGTGGCCCCGACAAAGAAGTCCACGGGCTCAAGGGTAGCCTGTTTTAAGATTTCAGTCTCAGTTGCATGCCCATGGAGTACGGTTACATTGGTGAGCTTCGACGCTGCCATCTGTGCTTTATCTTCATCAGGTTCTATAAGTATAACGGTCTTAGCAGCTTCTTCAAGGGCATGGGCCAACTGAAGGCCGATGAGGGTTGCTCCATAGATGACAATCCCCTGGGTCTCCATAGCTCGCCGGTTTACCATGGGAAGAAAGTAAGGTAGACTCACTCTGGCCAGGAGCACAAAGATATTGTCTTCCGGACATATTTCCATTTCTCCCACGGGGATTATCATTTCTTCTTTTCTCTGTATTGCGACGATTAGAAATGAGTCTGTGGAGCCTGCCTCTTTAAGCTCTTGTATCTTTCTGCCCACAATTGGCGCGTCGGATGGTACACGAAAGCCGCGGAATAATATATCAGATTCCACAAAATCCGCCACATATGTAGCACCCGGGGTTTCCATAGCCTTCAGGACAGAATCGACGGTGATAGGTATGGGATTTATCATACGGTCAATAAAGAACTGATTTTTCCTCAGGATGGAATTTTCTTTGGTAAACTCTTCATTCCGAAGTCTTGCAATCTTGCTTTTCACACCGTACCAGTAGGCAAATAGGCATACTGTCAAATTTACCTCGTCACTGTTGGTGACAGCTAGCACCATGTCCACCTCTTTTATGCCTGCTTCCTCCAACACGCTTGGTAAATTGCCACTGCCGCCTACGCACAAGACATCAAGCTTCTCGGTTATCTTGCGGAGTATGTGTGGGGCACTTTCAACTACGGAGATGGTGTGGCCTTCCCCGGAAAGTTGTTTGGCTAGATTGAACCCAACTGCTCCAGCACCTACAATGAGTATTTTCATGGATATTTTTAGGGGACAATGAAGGTTTCAGTCCTGTCTCTTTGAGCGTGGGCTTCACCGGCACTACTTTCGGTAAGACCCAGAAACTTTTCTTTAAAGTTGGGGCCCCCTAGCTCCGGGTCCTCTAGCTGGAACTCATCTATCAACTTTTGTGTCTTTTCATAATTACCCTGCTCAAAAAGTATGTATACAATCTCAAGCCGACCCTCCCACCACATCTGGGCATGTTCGGGTAGTTCCTTCATCCAGATGGAGTAATGCTCCAGTATACGGTCATATTGTTTCAACTCTTTCAAACACTCTACCATACTGACCATTACATCCATATTTTGGGGTTTATCCCCCGACAATAATACATCGTATTGAGTAGCGGCCTTCTGCCAATCCTTCTGCAACTGGTAGGCAATGGCCAATTTCAGCCTACTATCCGAAATTTTGTCTTTATATGCCTCAGAGGTAGAAAACTGGGAGATTTGTTTCTCCAGTATCTGACTTACCCTATTATAGTCCTCACGCTCATAAAAGGTATCTGCAAGATATTCCATGGCCTCGTATGAGTGTACATCAATAGACAACAGGGCATCTGCCGCCTGCTCTGCCACCCTTTTGTCGGGGTCTCCCGTAGCCTGTACAAGGGGTTCTATAGCCCTCTCGTCACCAATTCGTCCCAGGGAGGCAGCCGCGGATTCCCTGATGCGCGCGCTGTCCTTAGAGAGTAGTTCTATCAAAGGTTCTACACCCTCGCTGCTCCCTATACTGCCAAGACTATCGGCTACGTACCACCGCACCCTCTCTTCTGGGTCCTTAAGGCCATTAATTAGAGGCGTAACGGCCCCGGGGTCCTTTATCTTTCCAAGCGCTATGGCTGCTACTTCTCTGACCTTAGGCTCCTTACTATTCAAAAGCTCTGCGAGGGGTTCTACGGCCTCTGCGCTTCCAATCTGACCCAACGCTTCTGCCGCCGCTATCGCTACTGGGGTCGTCCTCTCTGTTAGGAGATTTATCAGCGATTCCACAACATCTTTGCCCCTAAAGCTAGCAAGGGCTCGTGCAACATTCTCTCTTACAGAAACATCTTCATCATTCAGTGTGCGGAGTAGGGGGTCTATTGCCCTGTCGTCTCCCAACTCTCCTAAGGCCTGGGCAGCAGCCGCCCTCACACTCCTCTCGCTGTCATCTAGTGCCGCTATAAGGGCGGATACGGCGCCCGGGTTATCTAACTGTGATAACGCCTTTGTGGCAGAGACTCTGACCTCTGGGTACTCACTCATCATAGCCTCAAGGAGCGTCTTGTGGTCCTTCTTCTCCGATGCTCCCCTCAGGAGGGCCAAGGTTTTCTCGGCCAGCTCTTTCTCTAATGCGTCGTTTTGTTCTTGTAGTTGTTTGCTGGCCTCTTCCAGTTTTGTCACAATATCCCTTAACCACTGCTCGCGTGTCTTATACTTGTTTGTTGCCCACCATTCTTCCCACTCTGACGGGTCTCTACCAAAGGACTGCTTTGAGATGTGCCTCAGGGCCTCCAAGGTAGTGTCCAGAAGCTCTCCGTCCTCTGCTTCCCTCAACACAGAAATTAGAGGCTCTACCGCCTCCTGTTCCATTGTCTGACCCAAGGCTTGGGCCAAGAGGACCCTCGACTCCCGAGGGTAACCAGGATTCAGAAGGTTGGCCGACATCCTCTGGATAGCCTTAGACGAGTGAAGATTTCCCAGGGCCTCACTTGCACACTGTTTTACGTCCGGACTATCGTGCTGAAGCAGGTCTATTAAAGGTCCAATAGCCCTGTCATCCTCCTTGAAACCGAAGACCTTTATTACCGAGATGAGCACCTCCGTCTCCGATACGGTCGTTGCGCCATTTCTCTGGGCCGGTACACCTGCCGTATGTGAGCGATTGAGTATATTGAGCAGGGGTTTCAACGCTTTCTGGTCGTTGAGCCCTAGAAGAGATATGGCAGCTGAACTGCGGATGGTGGGGTCGGGCGAGTACAGTTGTTTGGTCCATCTCTCAACGTCTGCCGAGGATACCGGCGAGGCGCCTGGAGACACTTCCCCCACTAAGGGGTTTTTATAGCTACCTAATGCAGTTAGAAGGGATAAGCACAGCGTAAGTATAAGCAATCTATTCATTTAATTTATCTACAGTAGCCCTTGGCTCTGCCTTGCCAATGACATGGGCATAATATCAAAACAAACATTCTCGGTCAATACAAAACCTAGACTTCCTGGTCTTAAGATTTTTGAAAAGTCAGATAGAATTATGGGGGCAAATGTGATATATTTTTATTTACTTTACAAATGTCAAATCTCAGCAAAAAGCTATGAGAAGAAAACTGAAGATAGCCGCCGTACCTTACCTTAATGCGAAACCTATTATATACGGATTAGAACGGCTTGGCGATAAGGTCGAATTGCTCTTCGACGTGCCATCGCAGTTGCCACGGCTGTTGGAGGAGAGGAGGGTTGATGTTGCCCTCATTCCCTCCATAGAATGTCTCAGGGGGAAGGGACTCATGCCGCTCCCTGGCGTTAGCATCTCCTCCAGAGGAGCCGTGGAGAGCGTCAGACTATTCCTAAGGAGATGTTATATTGATAATGTAAGGAGTGTGGCACTTGACGAATCCTCCCGCACCTCAGTTGTGCTTACCAAGATTATTCTCAAAGAGAGATACGGTCTCAGACCACGATATTTCTCTTGGCAGGGTGGTTCCAGGATGGAAGACACACGGGCCGATGCTATACTGGTAATTGGCGACAATGCCATGCGGGTGGACGATGGGCTGACTTCATTGGACCTGGGGGCAGAGTGGCAAGAGCTCACTAAACTGCCATTTGTTTATGCACTTTGGGCATCCGCTTCAAGAGAGACGTTAAACGAAGCCGCACCTCTATTACAGGACGCGAAAGAACACGGACTAGAGAACCTGGGCGCCATTGCACTCAGAGAGTCAGCTAAATTAGGTCTCGAACCAGAGTTGTGTATCAGGTATCTTACCCAGTGCATACATTACGACCTGGGTAAAGAAGAGATAAAGGGTTTGCAGTGCTTTTATGATTATGCCTTTAAGCTGGGTATGGTGCCAGACGGAGTGAGCTTTGAGTTACACGATAGAGGTCATATTAGAGAAGGCGCTCTCAAAAAAGCGGATAGACCTTGAAGAGGGTATAAAGCTTATACACTCGCACGACCTTACCCAACTGGGAATGACAGCAGATTCCCTCACTAATACGCTACATCCCAACCCTTACCGCACCTACGCCATAGATAGGAACATCAATTACACCAATATCTGTGAGGCTCGGTGCTACTTCTGTGCCTTCTCCACCGACGAAGGTGGGCAAGACGCCTACGTTATTTCTGAAAAAGACCTCTTCGACAAGATAGAAGAGACCCTGGAACAAGGGGGTACGCAGATACTCATGCAGGGTGGGATGCACCCGGGTCTGAAGCTGAATTTCTACGAGGAAATGCTAGGGTCTATAAAGGAGAGATTTCACGTCCATATACATGCCTTCTCACCCCCTGAAATCACCCACCTCTCCCGCCTGGAGGCCCTCCCTGTAAGTACCGTTATAGCGAGACTTAAGTCCGCTGGGCTTGACTCTATCCCCGGTGGTGGGGCCGAGATACTTGTGGATAGATGCCGTAGTGCAATAAGCCCCAAAAAATGCACGTCTGAGGAATGGCTTGCCGTTATGAGAGAGGCCCATAAGCTGGGCATGAGGACCACGGCGACCATGATGCTTGGTCATATCGAGACCCTTGAAGAGAGGGTCATCCACATGGATAAAATCCGAAGACTCCAGGACGAGACCGGTGGCTTTACTGCATTTATCCCCTGGACCTTCCAGCCCAAAAATACCAGGCTCGATTATTTGCCCCCTGTGGGGGCCTTTGAATACCTGAAGACCCTGGCGGTCGCCAGACTCTATCTTGACAACGTCTCCAACGTGCAGGCGTCCTGGGTAACTCAGGGCCCGAAGATAGGTCAGCTGGCCCTGAAGTTCGGTGCAAACGATATGGGAAGCACAATGATTGAGGAAAACGTTGTAAGGGCTGCGGGCGTGAGCTTCAGGATGCGGCGTGAGGAGATTGAGCGTCTTATACATGACCTTGGCTACGAGGCACGTCAGAGGGATTTCTATTACAGACTCGTCAATTGATTTTAGTGTATAGCGTAGGGTTCCGCCCCGCGTGAGGTTGTATAATAAATGAAAAAGCTCCTGTGTATAATAAAACCGTTCAAGCTCCAAGAGGTCATTAAGGCCCTGGAAAATGTCGGTATAAAAGATGTCGCCATCACCGAGGTCAAGGGCTATGGGCGACAGAAGGGCCACCTTGAACTCTATCAGGGCTCAGAGTACATCATCTCATTCCTGCCCAAGGTAAAGCTGGAGATGACCGTATCAGATGATGAGCTAGAGAAGGTCATTGACACTGTCAGGAGCGCAGCCTTCACAGGCCGTATAGGCGACGGGAAAATTCTTGTGTTCAGCGCAAAGGGAATGAAATAATAATGTATGTGCAAGCATTCAGTCTGCTATTTTCCTTGCGTTCGAATATATGTTTTCTTATACACCCGTCCGGTAGCGTCTTCAGCCCAAACAAAATCAATGCTGTCCAGCTTTAATAAACTTTGGTCAATAAAAAAGTCTGTAGTCGGCTTGGTTTCTGTCAATATTCGGTTGCCGGATAGTAAGCTATCACTAAACATTACCCAAGGTTTGCCTCCTTCACCCAATAACTTAACGCCTGCTCTTATAATATTTACAGGTCGCCTACCTTTATTGATAACCGTCATGACAAAATAGTGCTTATCAGGGTCGTAAGCACCTGGCCTAATACCTCTGATTTTCATATTCTTGTGGTACTTTAATGCAATTTTCGGTCTATCCCTCAGGATGTTGTAGGCGTTCCATCCTAAACTAACTACCGCAATTACCACAGCAGAGATTGCAATCCATGTCGTAGAATCAACGGCCACCTAGTTTATTACCTCATTATCAAGGACGGGTAGCACAGGGTTAGTTGCCCTGTGCCACCTGCTTCCAGACCTTGTTCTTTGATGTATGGTCTCTCTAAAAGCTTCATGAAATGCAATAGGCCCTCTCGCTCATGGCAGGAATTTCTCGGTGTGCCTTAGCTTCCTAGGGAGGTAGGTATCAATGACATAATTCAATCCGTGCTTGGCCAGGGCCTGCTGCTCGACGCGCACGCCCATCTTTATCATCTGTTGAATCGCCTTCTGCCATTCCTTATGGTGGATGATAAAGGGGTCGTTCTTGAGCGCATCCTGGGCGCGCTTTATGTCCACCTCCTTGAGGGGGTGGGTCGGCAGCTTGTAGTCAATTATGTCCTGCGGCGTCACCCCCAGATAACGTGCCTTGGGCACGCAGAAGTATTTGTTTATATGGGCTGCGTTTCCCGAGCCTACCTTTAGCGTTCGGTATATATTTCCTATCCCATACGGGTCGCCGTCCACAAAGGCATAGACGGGTATCTTTTTCTTCTCCGACAGTCGCCTTATAAACCTGCGGCAGGCCCTGGTGGGCACGCCTCCCATGGATATCAGGATGCAGTTTGCCTTCTTCCAGTAGTTATGTTTGACCAGACGCTGAAACATCCCGGCCGTCTCTATGGCCAGGATAAATTTCGCATCCGTCTCAAACCCCAGCTGCTCTACGGATATGGGCACGGAGTATGCCCCGGAGCCAAACTTGGTGCAGTCTATACGCAGCGGTTTTCCCCTGTCGTCTTTATCAATGACTACCAACCTTCCCGCCACCTCGCCGCCTTTTTCCTCGGGGATAAAACCCAGTTGTTCACGGTTTACCAGGAATAGGGCCTCGATGTCGTCCATAACGGCGTCCGACTCCGGCTGCTCGTCGAATCGGGCCTCTTCCCAGTTCTTTGACACATAATAGGCCTCTCGCTTGGTGGCGATATCGTCCTGCTCTATCAGCTCCTTTGACAGGGCCATCATCCTCAGCGTCTGAGCAAAGGTCTTTACCGTATTGACCGTCAGTGTGCGGACCTTTTTTGAGCCCTTTAACTCAAAGAACCCCACCTGGGGTCTGTATTTTACATTGCTGAGTGACCTCAACGGAAAACTCATTGAGGGCTTTTGTTTCTTGAGGATTTTTGTCTGTACCCCCGACGCAGCAGAGTTTATTCCTTTTAACGTAGTTGACACAACCTGCTCCTTTCTAAGAATTCAATACCTGTTTAAAACAATATATTTGGCGGTTGAATTTACTATGTAGTTGCTCAATTCATCCAGCCCGAAGCCCCATAAATGGGGCAACTACGGCCGGGTAGGTCATGGTCACACCACGACCTCACAATATGCTACACCTGTGGTCAAGGCGTGGCCTTGACCTACCCTACTTGTATACTGTTCTCAAGGTTATGAAAAACAACTTGGATAAGCTTCTATCAAACGAGTGGTGTCTTGTCCGTCTATGATTCCATAAAATATCTTTTTTTGCTCATATATAGATTTTGCAACAGCAAAGCAGCGCATTTGTTCTAGTATGCTTTCATCAATTTCTCCCCAATGCTGGATAATGAAGACTTCAGCAGGACTTCTAAATAACCTTTGTATCTGATCTGCTTGCTTACCCATATTCTTCGGTGTTAGCTTCCGAGGCGATCCCTTTCCTTTTAATGCAAAAGCAGCAGCAACTCTTTTGCCTTTGATTCGGACTCGCGTTGAAAACAAATCATTTTTCTCTCCACCCCAATCATTGAAAGTGCCACGTTCGTCCAACACTTTCTGTAGTCCCTCCTTAAATGTTTTTTCTTGCAAAGGCGTCGTGGCTAAGGCAGATTTTATTTTCCTAACCTTTGAAAAAGAATCTATGTCATCAAGCGTGACTTGCTTGACCCTTACCGAATTCGTGGGAACAGAAATTGTTATTTGACGGGTTGCTCTCGGATTGATCTTTGTGGGAAAACCAACTAGTTTCTTTGGATTGCCAGCAAGAGATAGGATTTTATTTTTGTGTTGTGAGTAAAATGGATATTTTTGATACGCAGTTTTACCATTGGATTTAACTTTTTTTATTATGCCGTTGCTATAAAGCTTCAATGCCTCTTGCAATATTCTGCCATGCTTCAAGCCCGTGAGTTTTTCTAATTCAGTAACTGTCTTGATTCTCTTTTTGCCTTGGTATATGGCAGTAAAAACTTTCCGTCGGTCCGCGGACCTACCAATTACCTTGGCTGCATTTGCTATTTGGTCATTGAGATTTGAGCGTGAATCAGAAACTTCTAAAGTCATATATAACCCCTTTTCCTACTTCCCCTACTTGCGAGGCGTTCATGGCTTGACATTAGTTTTCTTAATCTTTTCCATTGGAAGCATATTTCTTATTGTCCGTGCAGTTACACCAAGAACAGCACTCAATTCTGCCGTACTCGCACCAGCTCTAAATAAAGATAGAACAAGCAGCTTTTTTATCGCTTCAAGCTCTTTAAGTTCTTTGTCACCCATTGTTACCTCCCAACGATTATTTTTCTAGATTCATTAATTTAACGTAAAGCGGCTTTCCTGGACCACCAATGTCATAAATAATCCCTTTCTCCTCCCAGTCTTGCAGGATTGGAGACAGGGTCCCAGCGGTAACGCCAATAACTTTAGCTAACTCGCCCAAGCCTTTTTCTCCATCACACGCATTATATCCCTTAATGTAAGCTTCTGGCGTTTTCTTTTTTGCTTTAACAAGTTCCTTTATTTTCTTTTCGCCAAAAACTTGCCTTGAAAGAAGGGAAATAATGACTTTATTTTGCCTTGCAATAATTTCTTCTGGTCTAGTTTTCTTGTCTACCTTTTGTCCTTTCATTTTTTGTTTTTTCCCCATACCACACCTCCTCGGAGTACAAAATCCAACTTATTGCTTCCTGCTTCGCTCCAGTACATCCGTCAGGTTGTTTACAATCTTTTTCTCCTGCCGGTCGCTCAGTTTTAGTATGTCTTTTAGGGCGATGCCTATGTGGGGGATGTATGCCTTAATATACGATTTCTTCTTCTCCGCATCCTCGTGGCGGCGTCTCTTGGACAAAAACGCCGAGAGCTTGCGCCCGCAGTCCTGAACGGCCAGTTTTATGTCCCGCTCTATTTCAGGGTAATGGGCAACGGCCTCCTTGCTCTCTGAGGTAAACGGCACCCAGACCGAGGCCACGTGTACCATGAGCACCACAGGCCCTGTGGGCAGGGCCCCGTTTGACTGCTGGAGCCCGTAGTTGCGCCAGGTGGTATCTATAACCGATTCAGTAACAGCGCAGGCGGATTTCTGATATAACAGTGGTACGCGGTTGGCGAACCTGATGAGCTTGGCAAGCCCCTCTGATGGGAGCTTTCCACCGTAGGCAAGCCCCGCCTCCACCACGAACGGGTTCCCGCGGTAGACGGAGGGTGAGCGCGTGGTGGTGGCGTAAAAGTCGGCGTTAAACTGCCTCTTAAGCCCTTTCAGTATGAGCTCCTCCCCGATGGGCACCACGCAGTCTGTCGGTGGGGCCATAATCTTTGTCTCGTGTATGGACTTTAGCAGCTTATCGGCCTCTGCACGGGCAATCCTTTTGGGTCGGGCGTTCATGTTCAGCCCCGCCTTTTCGCATATCTCCTGGGCAAGACGCGTGCTCACCCTGGAAAACTCGGTATGGAGAAAACTTGATAACGTCCGCGCCTTGGTGTCGTGGAGCATGTGAATGAGGGTCCCCAGCTCTATCCCGTATGGGTGCGGCTTTATCTCCTTCGCCTCCCGTGGCAATTCCTTAGATGCCCTGGGCAGGAGCAGTTCGTTCTTTTCGGGGTTAATGTACCTGATGGTGGCGTGCGGGTTGGCAACGGCGGTTTGTTCCAGGTACTCGTCCACGGACTGCCGCCCCTTCTGGTATCTCGACTCCAGTTCTATCACCACCCGTGTACCGTGCAGTCCGTCCCACTCAACCTCTTTTTCCTTTACTATAACGGGTTCGTTCATCTGTGTGTGAAGTGCAAGCTCGCAGTAGTATGCGGGTTTACGCGGTGAGATGCGTGAGGTGATGCACACGGGCTGTCCCGTGGTGAGCTGTCCATACATCCCTGCGGCAGAGATGCCGATGCCCTGCTGGCCGCGCGACATCTTGAGGCGGTGAAACTTTGAGCCGTATAGGAGCTTGGCGAATATATTTGGTATCTGTGCCTTGACGATGCCAGGGCCGTTGTCCTCGATGGTGACCTTGAACCGGTCCTCACGCCTTGTTGGCTCTATTTTTATAGTAATTTCGGGCAGTATCCCGGCCTCCTCACAGGCGTCGAGTGCGTTGTCAACTCCCTCCTTGACACAGGTGAGGAGCGCCTTTCGTGGGTTATCGAAGCCGAGCAGATGACGGTTCTTTGTAAAGAATTCACTGACCGATATTTCGCGCTGTCTTTTCGCCAGGATGTAGGCTATACCCTGTGAAGCCACCTTCAGTCGGGCATGCTCCGGCCTTGACTTCTTTGCTGCAGTTTCTTGGCGCATAACTTCTCCTCTAGCTTTCTTCAACCATAACCATTTCTAGCACATCTAATGCCGCACTTGCCACTTGCTTATTGATTTTAATGTTTTTAAAAACAAGTTTGGTTTATTATAACTCTAAGCCTAAAAATGTCAATATATTGTAGTCTTAATATCATAATCCTACACCAATGGTGCTAAGTAGGGTATGCCGGAGAAGGGAGTAGATTGGAAGGGCCACGCTATGAAATAGTTTCCTTTATTGCCAGGTACTCGCCCCTGAACGTCTTACGGAGTCCACCATCGAGCTCCATGACCAGGCCACCCTGGGCTGATAAACCAATTATCTTGCCTACGTGTTCCTTGTTTCGTTCCTGTATCCTTACCTTGTGCCCTATCATGGGGAACAGCTCCACCCACCGATTCCTGATGCCCTTATAATCTCCGTCCTTAAGGAGTGTGTACCACTTATCTAGCTGTCTCAAGAGTGCTCGTGAGAGGCCGATGCGTTCGATTCGCGAGCCCTTTTCTATAAGCAGTGATGTGGCGGGGTAGATGACATCTTTTGGCAGCTCTCTCTTTGTAAGGTTTGCGTTTAGGCCTATACCTGCGAGGAAGTACGGCTCCTTTCCTCTTGGTGTCGTCGCCTCCACCAGTATCCCACAGACCTTTTTGTTATTGACAATTACATCGTTAGGCCATTTTATGAGTGCGGGCAGGTTCACGAAGTCACGAACGGCCTCCGCCACGGCCACGGCCATCATCCCAGCCAATAGGCATATACGGTCCATTTTTATATGCGGCCTCAGTATCGTAGTCATGAGGATGCCCTTGCGTTTTGGGCAGTACCAGTGGTGTCCCACCCTACCTCGGCCCCTCCGCTGTTCCTCTGCGAAGACGGTGGTTCCATCGCGGGCACCCTTCTCTGCCAGCCCCTCGGCCGCGCTCATGGTGGAGTCCACCTCCTCGTACGTAAGTATCTCGCGTCCAATAACATGTGTATTGAGCCCTCTCTGTATCTCGTCTGGCACTAAACGGTCAGGGATTGCCATAAGTCGGTACCCACGGCGTGGATGGTAGTCAATGGCGTAGCCTGCCTGTTGGATACGCATAAGCTCTTGGTGCAACTGGGTCTCGGTGAGGGATGTACGCAATATGAGTTCGCTGAAGGCGAGCCATTTTCCCACGGGGTCATGCAGGCAGTCGAGTACCGTTTCCTTCAAGGTAGAAAGTCCTTAATTCCATTAAGTCGCGGAAACGTGGCGATTATAGCAGCATTATGACAGCAGAGTCAACCTGTTAAGGCACGGGTATGAAAGGTGGGGCAAGGGTCAGAAAAAGGATATGGGTGGGGTGCAGAATGAAACCCTTCTGAATATTCCCCGCTTAAGGGGAGAGGCAGTGCAGAGAACAATTCTCTACTGTCTACTATATAAGCACTTGAATAAAAACCTTGAAGGTAAAACTGTATTATGATAAATCTTGCGGATAGCGATGAGTGGCAAGCGCTTGAGAAAGGCCATTAGGGAAGCAAGGCTCTACGTCCTGCTCACAAGTAACCTGTGTAAACACTCTGCCCTTGATACTGCAAGGCTTACTATACATGGAGGTGCAGAGGTACTCCAACTGAGGGGCAAGGACATGCCCGAAAAGGAACTCCTCAGGCTTGCCCGAGAGCTCAGGGGGCTGACCAGGGAACTCGGTACTCTATTTATTATAAATGACCGTCCTGACATTGCTGTAGAAGTCCAGGCAGACGGGCTACACATAGGCCAGGAAGACATACCAATCGAAGAGGCCAGACGCTTAGTTGGAAATGACAGACTAATTGGGCTTTCGGCCCACAGCATCCAAGAGGCCCGCCGGGCACAGGCCCACGGGGCAGATTACCTGGGAATAGGCCCCATCTTCACCACAGACACCAAGGCACAGGCAAACCCCGTTGGCACCAAACTAATAGAAGAGACCGTAAAGGAGATTGATATACCGTTCTTTGCCATCGGGGGCATCGACACACGGAATATCCGACAGGTCTTAGACGCAGGGGCTACACGCGTGGCAGTTTGCTCAGCAATCGTCTCTCAAGAAGACGTGCTGGCAGCTACGAGGAGCTTCAGCCACGAGCTAAGCAAATTAATCCTATGAGGTCCAACATTAAAACATATAACTCCTCAATCAATAACATAGCACCTTCAGGCAGTCCTTTAAGACGGTAGACAATATTGCCCAAGCACTCTTTCATAAGGTCTGCTAGCACAATAAGCCTCTGCACCCTCCTCAGCCGTGTGCTGGGCCTAACCCGCGACATCCTCTGTGCCAGCGTTTTTGGCACGGGCATGGTCTGGGATGCCTTTGCGGTGGCCTTCCGTGTGCCGAACCTATTCCGCAGGCTTTTCGGTGAAGGTGCCCTGACAGCGGCTTTTGTGCCGATATTCACCGAATACCTGGAAAAGCGTGGTGAACGTGAATCCTGGGTACTGGCAAGTGTGGTCGCAACGATACTGGGCATCTCCCTCGCTCTGGCGGTAATCCTGGGGGAGGTTGTTTTCTACCTACTCCCGAAACTCACACCAATCAGCGCAAAGTGGCAACTCGTGCTGGACCTATTGGCCGTAATGTTCCCCTACATGCCGTTTATCTGCCTGGCAGCCCTGGTATCGGCCATCCTTAACTGCCTTCGGCATTTCCTCATGCCCGCCCTGTCTCCGGTGGTGCTAAACGTGTGCTGGATAATGGGCCTAATATTTCTGGCACCAGCACTGGGAGATACCCAAGGAGTGAGGATCTTTGGTGTAGCGCTGGCCGTTGTGATAGCCGGTCTTGTACAACTTGGTATGCAGCTAATGGTGCTCAGAAACAGGGGACACAGTGTGAGTCTTGTCTGGGAGCCCTCTCATCCAGGACTCAGACAGGTCGCAGGGCTGATAGGGCCGATGGTCTTCGGCCTGGCAGTGGTGCAGGTAAATGTACTCTTAGACAGCCTTATCGCTGTAGGGCTTGCCTCTTCGCCAGACGGCCCTAGCTCCTTCACGCCGTGGGGAAACTATTCGCTTGAATATCCGCTTAAGAGCGGAGCGGCATCGGTACTATACTACGGAGACCGTATAATGGGGTTTCCACTAGCAGTTGTGGGCATTGCCATGGCTACAGCAATCTTCCCCACACTCTCAACATATGCCGTGAGGAAGGACTGGGAGGCATTTTCTGTCACCCTCTATAAGATACTACGGATAGTGGTATTCACAAGCATACCAGCGTCTCTGGGGCTTATGGTACTGGGTGGACCGCTCGTAGAACTATTCTTTGAGAGAAACGCCTTCACACAGGAGTCCACACTCCGTACGACCTCAGTAATCCTCTTCTATGCCACAGGAATATGGGCATACTGCTCCCTGCATATCCTGATAAGGGCCTTCTATTCTCTGCAGGACACATCAACCCCTGTAAAGGTGGGTGCGGGCATGGTGGGTCTTAACCTGACGCTGAACCTTTCTCTGATTTGGTTCTTAAGGGAAGGTGGTCTGGCACTGGCCACGGCCATCTCTGCCATGGTACAGACGACCATACTGCTTATTATTCTGAAAAAGAGGCTTGACATAAAGGGCTTTGGGGGAATGTCAGCATCAGTGGGCAAGACCATACTGGCCTCAACCATCATGGTGCTTGTCTGTACTGCCACATTGAATTTGCTACCTGAACATCACGGAGACCTTTCATTAAAGGTAGCAAGGCTCTTTTTACCACTCCTGGCTGCAGTTACCACCTTTCTTGGTGCGGCCTATCTGTTAAGGTCGGAGGAGCTTCAGCATCTGTACGATGAATTGGTTAAAAAAGTTAAAACGGAATAAGACTAGTCTGCCTATGTTCCGGGTGATTAAGAGCTCTGCAAAAGCCCCCCGATACTATGTGTTATTTTAAATGTAGCGTGCGACCTTGCGTCGCACGTGCGAGGTAAACTCGCACGCTACATCTCTGAAAAAGTACTGTAGGGACAGGTCTTCAGACCTGCCTGTATTTCCCCTCCCCCTGACGGGGGAGGGGAAAAGAGAAGCAATTCCCGTCAAGGAAAGGACAACAAAAAAGATAGTTTTTCCGGAGGTATCAATGCATCGTGTAATGCCGAAGACAAGCACACTAATTTAAGGAGAACGCTCATGGAGATAGATTGGAAGGTACTTATCAGCACCTTTGGTGCTATTTTTATTGCAGAACTCGGGGATAAGACACAGATAGCGGCAATATTTCTCTCAAGTCAGACCGGCAAGCCCCTGGCGGTCTTCGCCGGTGCAGTTCTGGCCATGGCCATACTGACGCTGGTAGGTGTCACCCTGGGGGCAGAGATTGCGCAGGCCGTGCCCATGAAATACATCCGCACCGGAGCAGCCACTGTCTTCATCGGGCTGGGAATACTAATACTTCTTGGCAAGTTCTAGATTCTTATTGGATTAATACCATATTATCCCTGTGCACTACTTCGTCATAAGGCTTGGTGCCTAGAATCTTCTTTATTGAGGCGCTAGGATGCCCCTTTATCTTCACAAGCTCCGAAGAGGAGTAGTTGGTAAGGCCCCTGGCAAACTCGGCCTTATCGCTTAGAGTCGATATAGAAACCACGTCCCCCCTCTCAAAACTTCCGTCCACATCGGCTATCCCAGATGCCAGGAGGCTTTTGCCCCTTTTCGAGAGGGCATTGAAGGCACCGTCGTCTACATATATTTTGCCCTTGGGCCGCAGCGTGAAACCTATCCAGCGTTTGCGGCTTGTGAGCTTTTTGTGGGCAGGGAGAAAGAGTGTACCCAATGCCTCACCGTCCATTATCCTCAACAAAACATTAGGCTCCCTGCCGTTTGCTACAATAACCGCCTCGCCGGAATTTGTTGCTATGCGCGTGGCCTTCAGCTTGCTCTCCATGCCACCCATACCAAGGTGCGTCTTGGACCTGGACGCAAGTCTTTCTATGTTTGGGGTAATTTCCTCCACCAGCGGCACGAGTCCCGTGTCCTCATCCGGCCTTTCGTAGAGGCCGTCCACGGAGGATAGCATCACCAACAATTCTGCCCCCAAGAGATTGGTAACCAAGGCAGACAGGATATCGTTATCGCTAAAGCTGATTTCTTCCACCGAGACGGTATCATTTTCGTTAATTATAGGTATGGCCTTAAGGCCAAATAGGGCGTTGATGGTGTTGCGGGTGTTCAGATACCGGTGACGCTCCTCCAAGTCTTCCCTGGTGAGCAGGACCTGGGCAGCATGGTAGCCCTCGGCCTTAAAGCAGTCGTCGTAGGCCCCAATCAGCTTGCCCTGTCCCACGGCGGCGGCGGCCTGTATCTCAGGGAAGGTCGATGGCCTCTTGCTCATGCCCAGTTCCCCCATCCCGGCACCTACAGCACCAGAACTTACGACAACTACCTCGTAGCCACGTCTCCTCAGGCCCACTATCTGGCTAGAGAGGCTTGCCACCTGGGTCGTATCCAGAAGTCCCTCCCCCGTAGTAATTATTCCAGTGCCTACCTTTACGACCAGCCTCTTAGTCTTCGAGATAATCGCTTTTCTGTAATCTTCCTTCATAAAGTTTTTCTACCAAAAACTATTGACATTTAACCACCTTGTGATATTATTCAGCCCCGTGTACTCGAATGCAAACTGTGCTCCTCTACCGGTAGATTATAGTACAGTCTTCTATAAACTCAACTGATCCTTCCCAAAGGAGGTAAAGATGATCAAGAGGAAAAGTGGTTCAAGAGATACTCTAGTAGTAGGGAGCAAGGTAAGGGAATATATAAAGAAAAAAGGGTGCCTGACATCTGGAGAACTTGTCTCTGCGCTGAGCTGCAAGGTTGAATGTTTGATAGACAGCGCCATTGAAAGGGCAAAGGCCAACAAGCGAAAGACCGTCAGTGCGCAGGACGTATAATTTCGATTCCCTGTTTACTGCCCACAATTCTTAAAAAACATAAAAATACCCTGGAGGAACTTAGCCGACCTTTATCTTCCGTTTGAGAAGCTCGTTGACAACCTGGGGGTTAGCTTTGCCTTTAGTCTCGCGCATTATCTGGCCGACAAGAAAACCCAGTGCTGCCTTTTTCCCTTTTTGATAATCACCAACGGCCACTGGGTTTTCCTCCAGAACCCTTAGAATAATTTGTTCTATCTCTTCTTTATCACTTATCTGGAGGAGTCCCTTTTCCTTCACTATCTCGGCGGCATCTCTACCAGTGTCAGCCATGTCCACAAATACCCCTCGGGCAACGGGCATGCTTACGGCACTTCCCTCAACCATCTTTACTAGCTCCACTAACATCTCGGGGCGCACCTTAAAATCCTTTATCTCAACCTTCCTCTCCTTAAGCTCCCTGAGCACATCATTAGTTATCCAATTACTGAGGGATTTGGGAGAGGTATGGAGTTCTACACACCGTTCAAAATAATCTGCCACTGCCTTGTCTTCTGTAAGCACCCCTGCATCATAGTCTGAAAGAGAGTATTCCTCCACAAACCGATTCCTTCTAGAAAGTGGAAGCTCAGGTAGTGTAGACTTGAGTTCGTCGAGCCAACTCTCTTCAATTACCATCGGTACAAGGTCAGGCTCCGGGAAGTACCTGTAGTCATGGGCCTCTTCCTTGGTGCGCATCCTCTCGGTCTTACCCCTTACCTCGTCCCATAGCCGAGTCTCCATATCCACCTCTTTACCTGAGTCTAAAATATCCGTTTGACGCACCATTTCATATTCCAGGGCCTTCAGCACCGCCTTCATAGAGTTAAGATTCTTCATCTCCACCCTACTGCCCAATTTCTCCTGGCCCATGGGTCTCAGCGATATTGAGGCCTCAAACCTGAGAGACCCCTCTTGCATCTTGCAGTCCGACACCTCGTTGTAGAGCAGGATGTTTCTCAGGGTCAGCATAAACTGCTCCACCTCTTCCAGACTCCGCATGTCTGGATTGGTGACTATCTCAAGAAGCGGGACACCAGCACGGTTGAAATCGACAAGACTGTAATCAGCCGAGGGGTCTTCCGGATGTATAAGCTTGCCTGCCTCCTCTTCCAAATGAACGTTGTTGATGCTTATTTTCTTTCTTCCGCCATTTGACCTTATTTCAACATACCCGTCCACCCCAAGGTTGAGATAATTCTGTGATATCTGATAGTTCTTCGGCAGGTCGGGATAGTAATAGTTTTTTCGGTCAAATGTGCTGAAGAGGTTTATCCTGCTGTTAAGTGCCAGAGCCGTCCTCAGGCTATATTCCAAGGCCTTTTTATTGAGCACAGGGAGCACCCCCGGCATACCCAGGCACACAGGACAGACCTGGGTGTTAGGGGGTGCACCAAAAACGGTAGAGCACCCACACCAGAGCTTGGACGCGGTCGCAAGCTCTGAATGTGTCTCAAGACCTATTACTACCTCGTATTTCATCTAAGTTCAATTATAACACGTTTTACGAACGTGGCAGACGACCTGCCACGCTACGTGTAAATGGTTATATATCATATATCCAGACATCTCTCTGAAAATGGAAATACCACTTTTGAATAGGATTTACCAAAATCTTAGTAAGCAATGTAGCGTGGGAGCTTGCTCCCACGTTA
>JBHIBD010000007.1:0-47142 GCA_046758865.1 Candidatus Brocadiales bacterium
TTTGGAATTGGCAACGTCCTACAACATTAGCAGCTTTTAGAACTGCCGTTCACAGTCAGCACTTTTAAATTCTTTAAGGGCTCGATGATTCCAATAACTTTTCTGTGGTTTAGCCAATTTCAAATCAAGAAACTGTTTACCAAATAATCTTGAAATCGAATTCATTGGCGTAAAGACCAGATAGAACAGAATAGCCAAAATCACTCTGGTCATGAACCATCCCATAATAACCGCAATTGCCATCCATACTTTGTGGAAAGGTTTTAGGACAAAAGGAAAGAACAAACCCGAGAGAACGAAAATAATTGCGAAAAATAAAGGGTAAGGATAGTTTTCTTTCCCATGCCAGAATTGGATGCCTCCCAGAACTGCTAATACAATTCCAATAATCAAACCAAAACTTCTTAAGTCTTTATGTGTACTTTTTATGTTTTTTATCTCGTTAATAAACATTGTTTCTTAATCCAATTCAAATTCTTTACGCCAATCCGTGTCGTTTTGCAGCGGTTTTTGGTCTGCTTTATCCAGCAAGTAATTTCCCATAATTAGATAATCCATATTAGTCCGCATAAAACAACGATACGCATCCTCGGGAGTACAAACAATGGGTTCTCCACGGACATTGAATGATGTATTGATAATAACAGCGCATCTATGGTTTTCTTCAAATTTGGAAATCATTTCGTAATATAGTGGATTGGTCTCCTTGAGTACTGTATGGAGCCTTGCGGAATAGTCAACATGTGTAATGGCAGGAATATCTGAGCGGGTGACGTTTAATTTATCAATGCCAAAGAGATTCTTCTCCGCATCGGTCATCTTCTTCTGTCGTCCTTCTCTGACCTGCGCCACCAAAAGCATATATGGGCTTTCATGATCGATATCGAAGTAGTTAGAAGCTTTTTCAGCTAATACTGATGGGGCAAAAGGACGGAAGCTCTCGCGGAACTTTATTTTGAGGTTCATTGTTTCCTGCATTTTAGGAGAACGTGCATCGCCAATGATTGACCTGGAGCCCAATGCTCGTGGACCAAATTCCATTCTACCTTGAAACCAACCAATTACTTTCTGTTCAGCAATCAGATCGGCAATCTTCTTTGGTATTTCATCAGCTGGTATTTCTTTAAATGGGATAGCATTCTTTTCCAGATAGGTACTAATTCCCCCGTTATTAAATTCGGGGCCTAGATAAGAACCCTGCATAGAGTCTATCTTGCCATTCACAGTGCGGTTTTCACCTAAATACTGGTGCCACACGAACAATGCCGCCCCCAGTGCTCCACCTGCATCTCCTGCCGCAGGCTGAATCCAAATGTCGTCAAATATACCTTCGCGCAAAAGCTTGCCATTGGCCACACAATTCAGCGCAACCCCACCTGCAAGACATAAATACTTTTTTCCTGTTTCCTTACGAATATGCCTTCCCATGCGTAATATCACTTCTTCGGTAACTTCTTGTATCGATCGTGCCAGGTCCATTTCCCTTTGAGTTAGTTTGGATTCAGCCTTTCGTGGTGGTCCGCCAAACAACCTATCGAATTTTCCATTAGTCATGGTTAGCCCAGCACAGTAATCGAAATAATCCATGTTCATTCTGAACGAACCATCTTCTTTTAAGTCAATAAGTTCTCTGAGAATTAAATCTTTGTATTTTGGCTCTCCGTAAGGCGCAAGTCCCATAACTTTGTATTCGCCAGAATTGACTTTAAAGCCCGTATAATAAGTAAAAGCTGAATATAGCAAGCCGATCGAATGGGGAAACTTTATATCAGCGATAATCTGGATATGATTATCTTCACCTACACCATAGCTGGTAGTTGTCCATTCCCCTACACCATCAATGGTCAAAAAGGCTGCCTCTTGAAATGGCGAGGGAAAGAATGCAGAGGCAGCATGGGATTCGTGGTGTTCAGGGAAAATGATTTTGCCCTTATATTCAAGTTCCCTTTTAATTAAGTCTTTTAACCAGAGTTTCTTCTTTATCCAGAGAGGCATAGCCTTGATAAATGACTTGATGCCAAACGGTGCATAAGAAAGGTACGTCTCTAAGATCCGTTCAAACTTTAAAAAGGGTTTATCGTAAAACGCAACATAATCTAATTCTTGGCCTGTTATTCCGCGATTTTCCAAGCAATAGTTAATGGCATTTATCGGGAAGGTATGGTCGTGTTTCTTTCTTGTAAAGCGTTCTTCCTGTGCAGCAGCGGTAATTTTTCCATCCTGCACCAAACAGGCGGCACTATCGTGGTAAAAAGCTGAAATTCCAAGTATGTTCATGTTAGTTTAGTTTTCCCTACCCATTGGGATAGTAACAAACAAAACTAACAAAAGTCGTGCCACAATTGAAAGGAAATCAAATATATCGTAAGTATCTAGGTTCCATATACTTATGTTTTTCCTTAGTGTAAAGTGTCTTGTCACCACTATCAAAAGGTGTTTTCATTTCACAACACTTTCCAAAAAAGTGGAAAGAAGAGCAAGTGCCTAATTCTGCTAGGGTTGTGGAAAAGAATTTCTACATCACCCCTGTATGTTAGCGGATAGTACTCTAAGAGGGGTGTAAATGGGGTCTTTTGCCCACTACCACTTTTATTTTACATTTTTCAAATATATGTTGCACTAAAGCTACAGATGCCTCAGACTCTTCAGGTTCAGCCTTTAAAAATCTGCAAGTATGGGTGCGTGGATTTTTGAAAGCGGACACCATGATTGTGAGGCCGTCATGGTTTGTTCTGATTGACGGTGTAATACCTTAATCGTAAAGGTAGGAGCAGTGGCAGCGGGGGATGGAGTTTAACCGCGCCTCATTCCTCGCCTTACTGGTCCACTTCCCACAACCTCTAATAGGATCGACAACTTGACAATAGGCATAGAATTGTGTAATTTCTCCGAAGAAATTATGAATCCTCTGGGGTAGTAAAAAATATATTCTTTATTTATTTTCTTCAGAGACTACTGCTGAACCAGTTATGTGGATATTTGCATTGTTCTTGGTCTTTATGTCTGTAGGACTTCTTGCCTTTGCCAGGAGTGAATCGCCGTACGCCAAAAAACTCCTTTTTCGTTTTATTTCTATAATACTTATTTTTAGCATACTGGAAATTGGATTATGTATTACTTCTTTTGTAATTAAATTAGTCAAAGGCGAATGGAAGCTGTCATTATCAGCTTATAAAGACAAAGAATGGGCAAAGGCCTTCTGGAAAGAGCGAAGTCAAATTAGATATACTTACGAACCATATGTGGCATGGAAAGGGCAAGAATATCATGGAAAGTACATAAATATTGATTCTCAAGGAGTCAGGAAAACTTGGAACCCAAAAGATCTTCATGGAAAAGAAAATGGCATAATTTATGTGTTCGGGGGGTCAACTGTTTTTGGATTTGGTGCAAGAGATGACTATACAATACCTTCCCATTTATCAAAGATACTAAATAATAAGAATTATAACTTCATTGTTTATAATTACGGACGGGACGCTTATGTATTTACACAAGAACTTATCCGTTTGATTTTGCTGTTAAGAGATGGTGGCAGACCGGACTATGTCATTTTTTATGACGGTTTCAATGATACTTATTGTGCGTATTCACTGGGAAGGGCAGGGGCTATCTTCCGTCTTGCAAAATTAAAGACTTCAGTTGAAGATGAACATCTTATAAAAGCATTTGTAAGGAGAACTGAAATATTTAGCGCTTACAGGAAAATAGTATCTTTTTTTGAGTTATCTCCTATGGAAGTGAAAGGTGCTGCTGCTAAATATAGCGATAAAGAATTACAAATGTTGGGTGAAGGAGTTGCTGATCATTATGCAAAATCGGCTATGCTTTTAGACAAACTGTCTCAGGCCTACGGCTTCAAATACCTATTATTTTGGCAACCTAGTGCATTTATTGAAGACAAACTTACAGATGAGGAGAGTAAAACAAGTGCAGGTATAAGGGCCAACCATTCTCCAGCCTATCGTAAATTGAGTAGGTATGCTCTTAATGCTGTGAAGACAAAATCACTTCCTCATTTCTTCGATATTTCGCGTGTACTTAGTGGAAGAACGAGATTATACTATGTAGATGCGGCTCATCTGTCAGGAGAAGGCAGCGAGGTAGTTGCAACTAAGATAGCTTCAATACTTGAAAAGGAGTATTTATCAAATGAGTAAAATATCAATGAGGTATTCTCATCTTGCCCATAGCCACAAGGCCAATGCAGTAAGAGTCCTTGAGGAGAAATTAGGGATTTTCAGCACCTACCTCGTCATGCAGAGTCATTAGGGAGGGTTTCTTCGTTCTGGTTTTCCTTTTCTCCCTTTCTTAACCACCTTGACCACGCGAACCAAATGAGTGCTATGAGTAAAACCCCTTCCAGCCAAAATAATACACTGTAGATAGAGATACTTCCAAGAAAGAGAACACGTTCAAGGCCCATGAGAAGGACTCCATAGATTTACTTGACAGTTACTTGACAGTAGAGCAGGGAAGTTTATTAAATGCCAGTCGTAAGTCCTTGTGGGGCAAATGGGCGCTGGTGGACTCGAACCACCGACCCCTTGCTTGTGAAGCAAGTGCTCTAGCCACTGAGCCAAGCGCCCCTGATTTTCTTTAAATTCTATCACTTTGCACCGACCCCTTGTCCGCCTGAGGTGGATGCTCTGGCCACTGAGCCAAGCGCCCACCTGTATGAGACATGTTACCACGTCCTTCAAGCTTTTCAAGTCCCGACACGGACATCTTTTGCAGACTTGGATGACCACTAAATGGAATTCTGTTTCAGGTCACGCCAAGATCAGATGTGCTTATGGTATCACGTGTTCTGCACCACGCAGCTAATTTTTAGCGCGTCTTGACCTTGAACTCAAACTCGTACTGCCTGGGCCCTCCATTTATCTCTATTGGTAGTGTTATCTTGAAGGTGGTTCTGTCCCACGAGTCTATTATGGTGGCATCCTTAAGCTTGGGGAACATGGGCCTTACCTTCCAGCCCAGGAGGGTGTGGTATATGTTGTCTGTGGGCATGACCCACTCAACAAACTGAGACCTGGGGGCTATGACGGTGGGTATCTGGGGCTTATCCTTGTCCGCGTACTTTACCTTTTTGGTGATGAGGCGGTGGGAGGCGCCATCCTTGTCTACATAAATTGCCTCCTCCCAGTTGATGCTTATAAGATAAACGCTCTTATTTATGAACAGAATTTTTATGTCATCATCTTCGGGTGTGAATGTGAATTGGAGGTCATCATCCTCGAAGCTCAGTGTGCCGGTGGGCGGATTTATCAAGGAAAAATTGTAGTGGAATACGCTGGCGATGTCTATCTCTGGGGCGGCGCAACCGGCAGTTGCAATTATCAGGGCCATTATTTTGACAAAAACCTTCATGGGCCTTCTTCATCGTAATTGACCTTCAGCAGAAGTAGCCCCCTTGCCGGGACCGTTGGCCCGGCAAGTCGTCTGTCTCTAGAATCAAGTATATGTTTGAACTCTTTTACGTCCAGTTTGCCATGACCTACGAGAAGGAGCGTCCCGACTATCCCCCTGACCATCTTGTGTAAAAACCCGTCGGCCTCCACCACGAGACGTATATATCTGTCTTGCTGCGTGATATCGAAGGACTCTATGGTGCGTATAGTGTTTGTCCTATGAGAGGATTCGACACTGAAGGCCTTAAAGTCGTGACTGCCTATCAGGCACCGTGAGGCCTCTTTCATCCTTTCAACGTTAAGCGGCCAGGGATAGCGGTATGAGAAATTTCTGTTTAGTGCGCAGGGTACACGGTCATTAAACACTGTGTAAGAGTAGACCTTAGACCTGGCGGAAAACTGTGCGTGGAAATCTTCGGATACCTCTTCTGCTGACCTGACTACCACCTCCGGGGGCAGGTAGTAGTTTATTGCTGGGACAAATTTTTGGATTGGCAGGTCGGCGGATGTCTTGAAGTTTGCCACCTGTCCCAGGGCGTGGACCCCTGTGTCCGTCCTCGATGCGGCGTAGAGCACCACCTTCTCCCCCGCGACCTTCCCGATTGCGTCCCTCACACATGCCTGAATGGTTGGTGGCGGGCTTCCCTTCGTAGAAGGGTCTTTAATTCTCTGCTCTTGCCAACCTGCGTAATTCGTTCCCTCATACTCAATCACAAGCTTGATGTTACGCATGCACTTTTATGTGCTCGACGAGCCTCTCTGCAATCTTAGTGGCATTGAAGGCGACACCCCTAGGGCCAGTGTGTCGTTTTCAGGGTTGGTAAAGGACTATGCGACCTCTATGTAGACCACCTCTGTAGAGGGCTGGGGCACGGGTAGCCCGTCTTCTCTAAGTCCCTCAATATGCCGCTTTATTGCCTCTTTCATGTTTCTTCTGGCCTCTTCCACCGTAAGGCCGGTAGCGACACACCCCGGCAGGTCGGGACAGTAGGCCGAATAGTTTCCATTGGCCTTTTCTATAATGATTGAATATTTCATCATTAGCTTACTTACACCTTATCCAGCAACTCAAAATATCTTTCGCGACTAATACCCGCAGTTGTGAGATTTGTGCGGATATGTGTTACAGGAACCAACCGTGGACTAGTCTTAATAACAAGAGGACGGCGAACGCCGGATTTGGTCATACTAATATGGTCTCCCTTTTGGCGACTCACGACAAAGCCCTCAGATTCAAAGACCTTGATGAGTTTCTTGTAATGGATAGGAACAATCTTGTTTTGAGGCATCTAGAGGGGACCATGTTATAATCTAACCCGTTCGGTTAAGACTGGCTCTCTACATTTCCAGTGGGACGGATTATCTGGATCAGAGGTAAATCCTGATTCCGAGAGCACCTCGTGTAAGGTGCCCATGGATTCGCATTCCTCAACGAAGAGTTCGACGGCCTCCAGCAAGGCTCTCTTGGCCTCTTCCACGGAATCCCCAAAACTCGATACGTTAAGCTCTGGACAAAGGGCTACATATTGTCCATCCTCTTCAAACACCTCAACCCGATACTCAAGATGCATGTTCATAGACCCCCTTTCTTTGTATGTTAATTTTACGCATGCACTTTTATGTGCTCGACCAGCCTCTCTGCAATCTGGATGGCGTTCAGGGCGGCACCCTTCCTGAGGTTGTCGCTCACTATCCAGAGGTTGAGGCCGTTTTCAACCGAAGAGTCCTCACGTATCCTCCCCACAAAGGTCTCATCCCTCCCGGATGCCAGTGTGGCCAGGGGATATATCTGATGTTCAGGGTCGTCCATTACCGTCACCCCCGGGGCCTTAGCGAGAATCCCCCTGGCCTCTTCTCGGGTAAGCTTCCTTTCTGTCTCTATATTCACTGACTCGCTGTGGCCCCTGACGACCGGTATCCTGACCGTGGTCACGGTTATCCTCAGTGAAGGTTTTTCCATTATCTTTCTGGTCTCGTTTATCATCTTCATCTCTTCAGAGGTATACCCATCTGGGAGAAACGCATTTGACTGGGGTATCTGCGGTATGGCATTAAAGGCGATCTGATATGGGAAAACGGTCCTCTTGTATTCCCCCCTGTTTAACAGGATAGACTCTGTTTCCTTCTCCAGTTCGTTAACGGCCTGCCACCCAGCGCCTGAGACGGCCTGGTAGGTGGACACTACCACCCTTTTAATCCTGGCGGCATCGTGAATTGGTTTCAGGACCATCACCATCTGGATGGTGGAGCAGTTGGGATTGGCTATAATCCCCTTATGTCTGGTGATTTCTTCGGGATTTACCTCAGGTACGACAAGGGGCACACCCTCATCCATCCGGAAGGCGCTGGTGTTATCAACTGCTATGGCACCTGCCTTCACGCAGTGGGGCACAAACTCCTTGCTCACGGCACCACCGGCACTAAAGAGTGCTATGTCTATTCCCTTAAAGGAATCCGCGCGGAGTTCCTCTATGGCAACCTCTTTTCCCTTGAAGGGTAACTTCTTTCCTGCTGAGCGGCTAGAGGCAAGGAGCCTCAATTCTTTTAAAGGAAAAGCCCTCTCCTCCAGTATTCTCAGCATCTCGGCGCCTACTGCACCAGTGGCACCAACTACTGCTACATTCACACTCATCTCTTTTGTCCTTTTCCTCTCAGTGGGGGCACACCCACCTGAGGCGGACTCAGGTGGACTGGGCTACGTAAAAGGTAATTTTCTGGAGGTCTAAATTTTTCTCCCCCCTCCCTTGATGGGAGGGGGAAGGGGGAGGGTGAAAATAAAACCATTCTCTTGTTCACCCCCACCCTTACCCTCCCCCATCAAGGGGGAGGGAACAGTTTTATGTAGCGTTCGCTCTCCTCATTGGGCGTCTTTACTAGCCGTAAGGGTACGATAATATACCCCTGCTATCGATTCCTTACCAGTATCTCGTCGCTTATACTAAGACGGGTCTTCAACCCGTTTATGTCCCTGAGAAATCGCTGCGCATCCCCAGGGTAACCTGCTGTGGGCCTGAGTCCCGGGAGGCGCTCCTGCCAAAAAGCGTTGAAGAGCTTAAGGAATAGCTCCCGAATGTACTTACTGTACATCGATGCCAGGGCCACGGGCATGTGTGCATCTTCGCCGTTTTTCAGAAAGGATATCCTCATCCTCCTGCGTCCCGACTCATCCCTTATCTCGTAACACGAGGAAGAGTTGCCATCCTCCGATAAAGTTTTTACCTTTGAACCACTAAAGGCCTCTGAGAGCATAGGGCCGTATCTATTCCTGCCACCATGCTTGCCACAGAAGACTTCAACCTCCGGATACTCCACCCACATACCAACAATCAGACTAACACACTTCTTAAAGAGTAACAAGGACTTATTGCCTACTCTGGCCACTTCTTTATTGAATTCATAGGGAGATATGACGGCACTCCTTGCGGACAGGTATTTTATCCCATTAGAGGATAGTATGTCCTTTAGTTTGGAATGCTTATGGGTGATGTCTGCAACACTTGATACAAGGGGCAAATGAAGTTTTTTGTTGCGGTACCAGGGATAGACGCCGAGGAGCTGCTCGTCGTAGCAGTAGAGCGAACCGAGCAGGTCTTTTAGGTTAGAAAAAACCTTTTTACTCATGCACATCTGAAAGGCAAGTGTCCCCTCCTCGAGCTTGCAAACGCCCTTTTTGGTGGAATAAAGTTTTTTGCTGTCACCGATTACTATTCGGTGTTCATTTTGCCCCCTGTTGTCTTGAGGGCTTGATACCGCTTCTTTGAGTGTATGCCAGAGGTCAAGCCTACAAATATCATCGCTCCGGCCCGCCCTCCCACTTGGTTGTGTACTGATGGCCACGTCAAAGGCCGTGGCCGTTACGACCAGTGGGCCTAAGGAAGGTCCGTAACCTGCCTCATCCATCCCTATTATGACTGGCATATTGTCTTTTGTAGGGACAGGGCTTGCCCTGTCCGAGCGGACTCAGATGTAGCGTGCGAGCCACGCCGTAGGCTGAAAGCCCGCCAGTTAGTTTGGAGGGCGGGTCTGCCTATGGCATGATTTATCTTGCACGTGCGACACAAGGTCGCACGCTACACCCCGACATTAAGCAGAGCAGGCCCTGCCACTACAATAATCTGAGGTATATTCCCCTGTGGCACGACCTGCCTCGCCCTCTCTGGGCCACAGGTATTATATTCCCTCCCACCCCAAAGTCAAAGCCGTCCCATTTCCCTTGACAATATATCGTGTGAAAAATATAATCGAAACCGCTTAAGTATCGAATACTTATGAAATTAGGAGATAACCCCATTGGCACCAATAGAGGGAAAAATAGCCAAGATACTGGATGAGTACAACGTGGTCATAAATGTTGGCCGTAAGCAAGGTGTATGTGAGGGTATGCCCTTTGTTATATTTATCACGGGTGAGGATGAGGTGAAGGACCCCGATACCGGTGAGGGATTGGGGAGGCTTGAGACGGTAAAGGGCTATGTATCTGCAGCTCATGTACAGGACAGAGTCAGTATCTGTACGGTACATCCTTTGACGAAGGGTGGGGTGGAAGGTGAGGTAAAGGTCCAGACCCTTAGCGGTGCCATGATGGCCGAGTCCCTGGGATACAGGTCTGGAGGCGAGCAGCGGCTTAATGTTAACCCCTCTCAGGTATCAGGACTGGCACGCGGTGGTCCCATATCCATAGGCGACGGGGTCCGCTCCCTTGGAAGAGTGGAGAGGCCAATCGAGGATTAGTGATGAAGGTTGTCAGCACCTCAGAGTGCGACCGTACCAAACTGGTTGAAGGCATCAAGAGGCGCCTCAACACCTTCGAAGGCACCTTTGTCCAAGATGCTGATGCAGAGCCTGCCACAAAAATTTTTGGTGAAAAACTTTCTCCTATCGATTTTGTCAGGCGAATCCTTGCAGATGTGAAGGAGAGGGGTGATGACGCAGTGCTCTTTTATAGCTGTGCCCTTGATGGCACCTCCTTTACCAGGGATGAACTGAGTGTAAGCGAGGACGAGATAGAAGATGCCTATAACAGGGTTGACAAGTCCCTCCTAAAGGCACTCGGAAAGGCAAGAGACAATATTATCGCATTTCAAAACCATATTAAAATAGATGCGCCCGACATACTTTCGACCAATGGTACATCGCTTGAGCTTCTTTACAAGCCGGTAGAGAAGGTGGGCATATATGTACCCGGGGGCAAGGCCTCCTATCCCTCTACGGTGCTCATGTGTGCCGTGCCAGCGCATGTCGCCGGCGTGAACAAGGTGGTTATGTGTACACCCCCTAGGAAGGACGGCATGGTATCACCAGAGAGGCTGGTGGCAGCAAGAGAGGCGGGTGTTACAGATATCTATAAAATAGGCGGCGTACAGGCCATCGCCGCATTAGCCTTTGGTACCGATACGGTACCAAGGGTGGATAAGATAGTTGGGCCGGGGAATGTCTTCGTCACACTGGCCAAGAAGGAGGTGTACGGCTACGTGGATATAGACATGCTGGCAGGGCCCAGCGAGGTGGTGATTCTGGCCGATGAGGGTGGTGATGCAGCCCTTATTGCCTCAGACCTCCTGTCTCAGGCAGAGCACCCTGGTGCGGCCATATTGGTAACACCATCAAGGAGGCTGGCTGAAGACGTCCAAGTAGAGATAAATAAACAGCTTGGAGGATTGCCCAGCAGGGACCTTGCCGAGGAGTCCCTGCAGGGTTTGGGCATTATGGTGGTGACTCGTAATATAGAAGAGGCCGTGGAGATTGCAAACTCAATTGCCCCAGAACATATTGCGCTTCACCTAAAAAACCCTGGGGCTGTGCTGCCCAGACTTAGACATGCGGGGACAGTATTCTTGGGTAGTTTTTCGCCTGTGGCAGTGGGGGATTACATAGCAGGGCCCTCTCACGTGCTACCCACTGGCGGTACTGCCCGCTTCTTCTCTGGCCTTACCGTGAACGACTTTTTGAGGCGTCTGAGCGTTATTTCTTACTCGAGGGAGGCCTTGAGTGAGGTTGCACCTGAGGTCGTGGCTATGGCCGAGGCTGAGGGTCTTCCTGCGCATGCACAATCGGTGAGGATGCGGTTTAAATGAGTCTCTTTCGTGACAACATAGAGAGGATGAAGGGCTACATACCGGGGGAACAGCCCCAGGAAGAGGGTTATATAAAGTTAAATACCAATGAGAACCCCTTCCCGCCTTCCCCCAGGGTCCTGGCTGCTGTGAAGGAGGCCGCCAACCCGAGCCTTAGGTTGTATCCAGACCCGATGGCGACCAGGCTTAGGAAAAAGGTGGCAGAGGTGCTTGGCACGCGGCCAGAGAGGGTGCTGGTGGGTAACGGCTCTGACGAACTCCTGGGGATTATTTCAAGGGCGTTTACCGGGACAGGAGACAAGGTGGTGTTTCCTTACCCCACCTATCTGCTGTACAAGACCCTGGTGGAGATACAGGGTGCCGAGGCTGTGGAGGTTAGTTTTCGTGAGGATTTTTCCCTGCCCAAAGATATAGTTGTAAAGGGCGCAAAGATTACATTCCTCTGCAACCCAAACTCGCCTTCGGGGACTATGGTCTGGCCCGATGAGGTAGCCCGACTGGCCAGGCAGATAGACGGGGTGCTTGTGGTTGATGAGGCGTATGTGGACTTTGCCGATGCAAACTGCCTCTCACTTGTGGAGGATAATCCTAATGTCCTTATATTGAGGACGTTGTCAAAATCCTATAGCCTGGCGGGCCTCAGGTTAGGCTTCTGTATTGCCCAAGAGGAACTTATCCAGGGCCTAATGAAGGTGAAGGACTCATACAATGTAGACCGGCTCAGCATGGCCGCCGCCATCGCAGCCCTGGATGACCAGAAACATCTGAAAGAAAATGTGGACAAGGTGAGGGATATAAGGAGCTACCTCTCTGAATCGCTTAGAGAGTTGGGCTTCTTTGTCTACCCGTCCCAGGCAGATTTCGTATTCGCCCGCTGTAAGGACGCCAGTACCGCAAGGGATATCTATGAGCTGTTAAAGCGGGAGAAAATACTCATCCGACACATTAATTACCGCGGGCTGGAGGATTGTGTGCGAATATCCGTAGGTACAAGGGAAGAGATAGATACCTTGCTCGAAACCCTCTCTGAGGTGTTATGTGAGACCGAGAAGGGTGCAAGGAAATAGATGTGCATGAATGTAGGGTGCGTCTCGACGCACCATCTTTTAAAGACAAGGGTATCGCAGGGCTTAAGCCCTGCGCCACCCAGTCTTGTGTAGGGCGATGAGAAAATCACAGGTAGACAGAAAGACTAAAGAGACAGATATAAGGCTGACGTTGGAATTGGACGGGCGGGGCCGCTGCGAGGGCTCTACGGGCGTAGGCTTCCTTGACCACATGCTAGACCTCTTTTCGAGACATGGGCTCTTTAACCTGAAGGTGTCGGCAAAGGGTGACCGTGAGGTGGATGACCACCACACGGTGGAGGATGTCGGGATATGCCTGGGACAGGCCCTGAGGGAGGCACTCGGAGATAAGAAGGGTATAGTGCGTTTTGGCGACGCCAGCGTCCCCATGCAGGAGGCGCTTGCAAACGTGGCAGTAGACGTGGGCGGCAGGCCCGCACTCGTATTTAACGCACCCCTTACGAATAAGAAGATAGGCGACTTTGACGCCGGCCTGGTGGAGGAATTTTTGCAGGCCTTTTGTGTTAACGCCACAATCAACCTCCACGTTAACGTACCCTACGGGACCAATGCCCACCACGTTGCAGAGGCCGTATTCAAGGGCCTTGCCAAGGCCCTTTCAAAGGCCGTAAGACTGGACGAGAGGATAAAGGGCGTCCCCTCCACAAAGGGAATCCTGTAGGGGCAAGGAGTCAGGAGTCAGAATTCAGGGGTCAGAGAGGGTTAGGCCAAACACTGGTTCTGAATTCTGAATGCTATATTCTGTCAGGAACGGCCTGATAAATAAAGGAATAAAGACGTAGGAATCTTGACCTGATGTAGAAGGGACGTTAAAGAGAGGAGTCGGAATTCAGGAGTCAAGAGTAGCTGGTGATGGGATAAAGAAGTCTTTTAGGGATTTCGCTTCGCTCAGAATGACACGGGGTATTGGAGAGATTTTTGCGGAGGTTTAACCTACGACTTACAGAAGCTCTATGTCCTTTCCCTCCATTGCGCGCTCGCAGTAGTGGCAGCGGAGGCGGGGGGGGGCCTTCCCCTCCACGCGGAAGTGGGTTTGCATCTTCTCGTGATTACTTACGCAGTTGGGGTTAAAGCATTTTACTATCCCTACAAGCTCCTCTTGCAGGCTCACCTTCCTCTTTTCCACAACCTCGTAGTCTTTTATGATGTTGAGTGTGGCATCAGGGGCTATGAGGGCAATCTTGTTCGCCTCCTCCTGGGTTAGGTTTTTCCCTTCTATCTTTATTATGCCCTTTTTGCCCAGGTTGCCGCTGGTGAGGTTCATCCCTACCAGGACTACTTGGTCCTCGTCCTCTATGTTAAGGATGCTGGCTACCTTGAAGGTGTTTTTGCTTTCTATGTGGTCTATGACCGTTCCGTTCTTGATGGCTGAGACCTGTAGCTGGCGCATACTTTTGTCCCTTTTATGGACTATGCGGACAGGTCTAAAGACCTGTCCCTACGTTTACCCTTGAAACGCAGGGTTTCAGCCCTGCGGCACCCAGGCTGTGTAGTGAGATGACCCGTCGGGTCGCCCCTACCTGCTACTTTGCCCCCAATACAGAGGCCAGTATCGCCTCCCTTACGGGTATCCCGCTGTGGGCCTGTTGGAAGTATACGGCGTATGGGGTGCCGTCAAGGCTCTCATCCATCTCGTCTACCCTGGGGAGGGGGTGGAGAATTTTTAGGGTTTCCTTTACCTTTAATCTGTCCAGTGTGGCCTTGCTTAGATGATACGTACCCTTGACCTTTCCGTACTCAACGGGGTCTGCAAAGCGTTCCTTCTGTATGCGTGTGCAGTATAAGGCATCGAGTTTATCGCTTACCTCATCCAAAGAGGTGGTTTCCTGGAATTTTACACCTTTACCAGCGAGTTCCTCCAGCAGGTCAGAGGGCATACGGAGGCTTGGTGGTGATATGAAATGCATGGACGAGTGAAAGTGGGCCAGTGCGTGTGCGAGTGAGTGCACGGTGCGGCCATATTTCAGGTCTCCGATAAATCCTACCGTGAGGTCTTCCAGTGTGCCCTTGGTCCTCTGTATGGTGTAGAGGTCGAGGAAGGTCTGGGTGGGATGCTGGTTTACACCGTCCCCGGCGTTTATGACGGGTATGTCTACCGTGTCTGCTACTAACCTTGCTGCACCGTCCAGGAAGTGTCTTATGACGATTGCGCTTGCGTACCCTGCAACAATCTTTACGGTGTCGCGGAGGGATTCTCCTTTGACGACCGAGGTGGTTCCAGGTTCTGTAAAGCTGATGACCTCCCCGCCCATCAGCTTCATGGCCGACTCAAAGCTCATCCGGGTGCGTGTGGAGGGCTCAAAAAATAGCGTGGCCAGCACCCTGCCCTTCAGCAGGTCAGGATGTGTCTTTTCCTCCATCTCTTTGGAGAGGCTTAAGATATAGAGAATCTCTTCCTTGGTAAAGTCCCTGATGGAGATGATATCTCTATCCTTTAAGCTGGTCATACGGAAAACATATTATCAGGGAAGGTCTGCCTGCACAAGGGGAAAAAGACACTTGGCTATTTATCTGGCTAAAGGGAATACTTTACTATTAAGGGCGTTAGCTGGGTTCCTTTGATCTCTCCCAGGTCTCCCTTCATGCAGGTCTTTTCGGAAAAGGCCTCGGTGCGGTCGGGCGTGACGGGGCCACCACAGATGACCAGGGGCACGGGGTCGTGTGAGTGTGACCTGAGCTGGCAGGGTGTGGTGTGGTCTGCGGTGAGGGCTACTACAGTTGTTTTGAGGTCTATCTTTTTAAGTAGGGGACCTATATAGAACCTGTCTATGGCCTCGATTATCATTTTTTTCTTTTCACCGTCACCGTCATGACCCGGTACGTCTGGCCCTTTTATATGAACATAGATACCATCATATTTCCGGAGTGCCTCAAGGCTCTTTTCCACCCGGAGTGAATGGTCCTTTTCCAGGTTAGGAGTGGGCGGCGGGAGTTCTACGACACGCATACCCGTCAGGCGTGCTATGCCACTTTCTATGGGCATATCTGCAAGGCACGCAAATATTTTACCAAATTTCTTTTTAAAGCTCGGGAACTTAGGTAACGTATTACCAGCATCTCTAAGCAGGATTAAATTGGCTGGCCTGTCTCCGCGACGCTTGCGGACCTCATTAATAGTGGATGCCTCTAAGATCTCACTGCTCTTTGTGGTAAATTCGTTTACAAGCAGAGCAGCGAGGGCGGCAGCTTTCAGGTCTTTGCATTTCTCCAGTGGCCGTGAGTACTGGACTGTGTAGGGGTGAAAGCCGGTCTCCAAGGCTACACTCAAAACGCCCTCCCTGGCATATGCGGGGTCTGTGTTGGTTATCTCGCCTGAGAGTTTATTCCTATTTGAGCGTATCACCAGCACAGCTCTATGACCAATGGTGTTTTTTAGCTCGAAGGTAGATGGGACAGACTCGAGTTTCAGCTTAGAGTTTAGCTCCTTACAGAGGGCACCAGCCTCATCTGTCGAGAGGCTTCTGCCGACACGGCGGTCTAACGTCTCCTTCCCATAGCCGTTTGTGGCGAAGTTGGCCCTGAGGGCAAGTTCGCCAGGTTTTATCGCAAGCCCAGCAGCAAATGATTCTATTGGTCCCCTACCCGTGTAGTAGTGGTAGGGGTCGTAGCCAAGTATACTTATTACTGCCACATCAGACTCTGGGGCAACACCCTTCTTGACCGTGAACATGAGACCCGTCTGCCCTTTTTGTGCAAGCATGTCCATGTTTGGCGTCTCGGCGGCCTCAAGGGGTGTCTTTCCACCCAGTTCTTCTAGTGCATAAGGTCCGTCAGACAGCCCATCAAGTACAATATACAGGAGTTTTATTCTGTCTTTTCTTGCCATGATACTCCTGAAAAACAGTGTGGGACAGGTTTTTAAACCTGTCCTTACGAAACTTGTTCTTTCCTCCCCCTTGGTGGGTGTGGATATATGGTTGATGGATAAGCTTCACCCTCCCCTGGCCCCTCCCATCAAGGGAGGGGAAAAAGGAAGCAATTCCCGTCAAAGGAAAGGTAACAGAAAAGTGGTTTTTCAAAAGTCTTGTCATATCTTATCTTCCGTATTTCTTTATGGCCTCTTTATACAGGTCGTTTCCCTTCGAGTCGTAGGCCACGATACATGAAAAATCCTCTACCTCCATGCGGTGGATGGCCTCTGTACCCAGGTCCTCAAAGGCTATCTTTTCACATTTTTTTATGGTCTTTGCAATGAGGGCACCTGCACCACCGATGTTTGAGAGATGAACGGCCTTATATTTCTTGATGAGGTCTATTACTTCCTGCGACCTGTTCCCCTTGCCGATAGTGCCCTTGAGGCCCATTTTATAGAGTGTCTCCATATATGAGTCCATCCTGGAGCTTGTGGTAGGGCCGGCGGAGCCTACCACCTGTCCTGGTTTGGCAGGGGTGGGTCCTACGTAGTAGATTATCTGTCCCTTGAGGTCGAAGGGTAAGGGCTCGCCCTTTTTGATGAGTTCTACTATGCGTTTATGGGCGGCGTCCCTGGCGGTGTAGAGGGTTCCAGTGATGAGCACCCTCTGCCCGGCCCTAAGGCTGAGGACGGTGGCCTCATCTAGCGGTGCCTTTATATTTATGATTTCGTCTGGCATCTTCCCTTGGGTCAATTTATTGTGCTTTATGCAATCGGCAAATGTGGCGCACGAGCTGCTAAAAGTGGCTCCACTTGTGGCACGATTTGCTCGTACGTCGACGCCGAATGTTAGGGCTTAAGGAATAATTTTTGATGTAACCGTAATAAAGATTTTTTAGCCAGTTCTACAGTGTTACAGTTCGAACCCTGTGGGAGTGGCATTCTATGTTTACTGCCACGGGGAGGCTAGCGATGTGGCACGGGTATGTCTCCACATGCACTGCCAGGGCGGTGGTGCGTCCTCCCCATGCTTGGGGGCCTAGGCCCAGGTTGTTTATTTTTTCCAAAAGCTCTTCTTCCAGCTCCCTTACGTGGGGCTCTGGATGGTGGTCACCCACGGGGCGGAAGAGGGCCTTTTTTGCGATGTGAGTGGCCTGGTCAAAGGTCCCGCCAATGCCTACGCCTACTATGAGCGGTGGGCAGGGTCTGCCGCCACCCCTTAGCACCGTGTCGACTACGAAGCCCACCACCCCCTCTCTGCCCTGGGCAGGGGTGAGCATCTTGAAACGGCTCATGTTTTCACACCCCGAGCCCTTGGCCATCATGGTAATCTTTATTCTATCCCCGGGTACTGTCTCTGTATGGACGAATGGAGGGGTGTTGTCCCTGGTATTCTTGCGTTCGAGTGGGTCGCCAACGATGGAGGCCCTGAGGTAGCCCTCTGTGTACCCCTGGCTGACACCCCTGTTAATGGCCTCAAAGGGTGTGTCTCCTACTATATGCACGTCCTGACCGATCTCCACAAATACGATGCTATTTCCGGTGTCCTGACATACGGGCGTTTGTTCCTCTCCGCCTATCCGTGCGTTCTCAAGTAGTTGTGCCAAAATGTCCTTGCCTATTGGAGATTCCTCTTCTTGGTAGGCCTTCTCAAGGGCGGCTATAAGGTCATCCCCCAGGAGATGAGTTATCTCCATAAAGGTCTTTTCTACTGTTTCTGTAATGGCTTGTGAGTCTATTTGACGCAATGGATTAGTCTTGATACGTGTAGCCATATTTTATGGCCCGGACGTTTTCTTCCAGGAAACGGGCCGGTAAACCTGAGCGGAAGTCCACCTTATCTATTGGTATGCCTATGTGGTGTAGGAGCCTGCCCAGGGCAATCATGTTGATGAAGATAGGGCTGCCGAATTTTTCAGTGGCTTCTCGTTTAAATGGGACGATGTCCTTGCTGTCGGTAGGCTCTATGTATTCGGCGATAGACTCCTCAATAATCTGCTTATCGGCATCGAATCTCCTCCGCACCGGTCTCGAGAGCTGGAGGCATATATCTGCCTTATCAAAGAATGGGATGTCTATTCTTTCGTCCGAGAAGATAAGCTCGGCCGTGATATCTCCACCCCTTACAGAGGCGTCGTAGAGGACGTTCAGGGAGACCTCTTTGCCGAGCTTGGCAAGGATGTTGGCCAGGGCGTGGGCCATTACCTTTATACCTTGGCCTGCCTCTCCGGCTATTACAAGGCTCTTCGGTATGGCCCTTGGCAGTCTTGCCAGTTGTTTAACAAATAGCACCAGGCTTACACCAAGGAATCCCTCATCAATGCTGGCCTTCTCCACAAAATCCATGCTTTCTAAGAAGTTGCACGTTGCACGGTCATCAGGGTATGCGAAGAACCTGCTCTCGTAGCAATGCCTTTTTTCAAATTCTGAGAGGGTTCTTTCCAGGAGTTTGCGGCCGTAGCCCTTTCTCCTTGAGCCCTTGGCTATGGAAAACCAGTGAATGTGGCCTACACGTTCTAACACCCAGCCAAACATGTAGCCTACTGCCCTTCCATTTTCCCTGGCCACAAGATAGACGCTGTGCTCGTCTTTTAGCCTCTTCTTTACCTTTGCAGGGGTATAGGCCTCTTTGAAATGCCTCCTTTCCTCCGAAGAACGATCCGGATGCAGCTCTTCTACAGTTTCATAGAAGAGCTTCTGAACCTCCTTTACATCCGAATCCGTTATGGTTTTTATGCTGAGGACCATCTCGTTATGCCTATTTCATTGTTCGCTAGGGAGTCAACATTGTCGTTTACCTTGTACCTGTTTTTGTAGTCCATGAGCATTTCGTAGCCATCTTTAAAGCCTATGCGTCGGCCATTGTTTACGATGCACTGGCAGATCACATCTACTAAGGCAAGCCCCGGGTGCCTGAGGGCCTCAACGATGCACTTCTTGAGGTGTTTTAGGTGGAATGTGGTGCTCCTGGCATAGAAGCAGTTATGGGCCTTGATGATTGCCTGGATGTTAATAGGAGTGTCGGGGCATCCGTCGGGAGTGGTGAGCGTTTTAGCACCTCGCTTGGAGGTTGGTGATACCTGCCCCCCGGTCATTCCGTATATTTCGTTAGAAAAACAGATTACGGTTATAGGTGTGTTCCTCCTGGTGGCGTGAAGTAAGTGGTTTCCGCCTATACCCAGGAGGTCACCGTCACCGCTTAGGACTACTACGTTGAGGTTTTCATTGGCTGTTTTTATGCCCTCTGCCATGGGTATGGCCCTACCGTGTGCCGTATGAACAGAGTCGAGGTTAAAGAACCCGGCGCTCCTTCCCGAACAGCCTATGCCAGATACTATCACCGTTTTGTTCATATCAAAGTTAAGCTCTTCAAAGGCATCACACGTAGACTTGAGGATCAAGCCGTTGCCACAGCCTGGGCACCACGGTGTGGGAAGATTTTCTTCTTTTAAGAAGCGTTTAAAGCGCATTGTGTCTTCCATAGGAGTTGCCTTTCTAGTTTACTACTGAGACATGTTTCAGGCCCTTATCCCTTATCTCTACGAGTTTGGCCCATATCTCTTTCAGGTCTATCTTTCCGCCTGGCAGGGAGACAAGCTCTACGTGTTTGTGTACGATGCTTTCTACCTGGTTGCGGTACTGACCGAGATTCATTTCCATTATGATTACGTTTTCATATCGGTCGGCAATGTCCTTCAGGTCTTTAATTATGGGAAAAATCCTGATCGGGCGGAATAGGGCGTATTTGTCCCTGAATTTGTATGCGGCCCTGGAGAGTGCGCCATAGGAAATCAAAAGTGTGTCGGCGGTGTCATTCTCAATATATTCGTAGAAATTGTACTTTTTCGATACGTCTTCGCACTTTTTCTTAAAGCGTTCCAGTAGGGCCCGATGGACCTCAGGGTCGGAGGTAATGGGCATGGTGGTGTCTTTATGCGTAAGGCCCGTAAAGTGGCGCTTGCCTGGGCCAAGGGGTAATTTTGACCTGTTGACCGTGGGGTATCTTTTTAACTCCACGGTCTCGTAAAGGTGGCTTATGTAGCCGTCGCTGAGGAGGATTACAGGGCTTGTGGCTTCTTCTGCCGCATTGAATGCGCTGAATGTGTAGTGGTAGAGTTCCTCTACGGAGTTGGGGTAAAAGACTATGGGGCAGTAGTCTCCGTGGCTGCCAAATCTTGACTGCATTATGTCTCCCTGGGCAGGGAAGGTCGGCATGCCTGTGCTGGGACCTACCCTCTGTACGTTAACGACTACCAGGGGCGCCTCCATCATATGTGCAAGCCCGATACTCTCCTGCATGAGTGAGAAGCCCGGGCCGCTGGTGGCCGTCATCACCTTTTGCCCGGCCAGTGAAGCACCGATTATTGCGTTTATCGAGGCTATTTCGTCCTCCATCTGGAGGACCTTTATGTGCTTTCTGCCGATAAGCTCGTGCAGAATCTCCGAGGCAGGAGTGATGGGGTATCCCGCAAAGAGCCCTAGACCAGCCCTCTCAGCGGCATATACGATGGCCTGGTTACCTTGTAGTAGAAGTTTCGACATTATATATCTTTACTACCTCAATGGCCATGTCAGGACAATATCTCTCACAGTTAAAGCATGCAATACATCTGTCGTAGGCCACAAGTTTGCCCTTTACTATCTCCAGGTTTTGAGTGGGACAGAACTGTGGACAGATATTACATCGCTTGCAGTACGTGTGGTTTATGGCAACCTCTCCCTTTTTTCGCGGCATCTTTATATCTGTCAGTTTATTTGTGCCTTTATTAGGCCGGTTTCTTTTAGGAGCCAATCCATTTTAGCCCCGATCTTGGCGGGGTTTTTAACCACTGTGACGCCAGCCTGCTCCAGCATCTGGATTTTATCATTACAGGTACCGGAGCCATAGTCTATTATGGCGCCGGCGTGTCCCATGCGCTTACCCTTTGGTGCATTCTGTCCTGCGATGAAGCTGACTACGGGTTTTTTGAAGGAGTCCTTTATGAATCTGGCAGCGTCCTCTTCAGCCCCGCCGCCAATCTCCCCAATAAGTACTACGGCGCGGGTGTTATCGTCGTCCCTAAATAGGCGAAGGATGTCGACGAAGCTGGTGCCTGGTATGGGGTCTCCGCCTATACCGACACAGGTTGACTGGCCTATGCCTAGCTTGGTGAGTTGCCAGACCACCTCATAGGTGAGTGTTCCACTCCTAGAGATAATGCCTACATTACCCGGTGTGTGAATGTAGCCAGGCATGATGCCTATTTTTGTTTCACCCGGAGTGATGATGCCCGGGCAATTGGGCCCTATAAGCAGGCTGCTCGTTTGAGCTAAATATTTTTTAACCCTTATCATGTCGAGTATGGGGATGCCCTCAGTGATGCACACGATGAGTTTTATCCCAGCCTCTGCCGTCTCTATGATTGCGTCGGGGGCAAAGGGGGCTGGCACGAAGATTATCGAGGCATCTGCTCCTGTGTCATGAACGGCATCGAGTACGTTATCGTATACTGGTAGTCCCAGGTGGGAGGTCCCTCCCTTACCAGGGCTGACACCTGCAACCAACTTCGTACCATACTCAAGCATGAGCCTGGAATGGAAGGTTCCCGCTGCACCGGTCATGCCCTGACACAGGACCTTAGTATCGCGGTTTGCTAATATCACAGCATGACCTTTATTGGACGGGGAAGGTTATGCTTATACCTCCCCTCAATTCCCCAAGCTTGTAGTTTTCCATGTAATGGTTAGTTACGTCTTTCCCATCACCTGTGGGGCTGTTAGCGGGGTCGCCGTGGCACTTGAGGCAGAGCTCTTTTACATAGAGGGGGTGGAAGTAGCGGTAAATAACCTTTTTTGGTCTCTCACCTACTTTAAGGAATTCTCCAAAACCTACACCGGGGGGGAGTCCAAGCTCATTGAACCTTTTTATTTGGGCCTGTTCCCACGTGTCGGGCTGGTCAGCTGGATTTCTGGGACCGTATTCGCCTTTTCCTTCAGAAACGAACCTGACCACAATCCCTGTCCTTGTGGTAAAGTCCTTGGTAATAGTTTTGGCGAAGAAGACCGGGTCAATGCCCTTGTGACTGTAGGGTTCGTCTTTGGGGATAGGCATGCCGAGTTTGGCATTGTGTGTATTGATAACATCCAGGTTCCTGGCTATGAAAAAGCCTGCAACGGTCAGCATGTTTACAATGTTTTTGGCCATTTTCTCAAAGTCATAAATCTGCGCGAAACCGTTTCCGGTGGGAAAGATTGTCAGAGTGGATATTAACAGCAAAGTTGTGATTTTCTGTAAGGGTCTCATTCTAGTTCTCCCTTCCCTAATGGGACCAGCCGTAATTAATCGATGGGGAATGCAAGGCTTATGGCACCACGAAGTTCTCCTAGCTTGTAGTTTTCCATCTCGAACCCAGTTGCGTCTTTACCGTCGCCGGTGGGGCTTCTTGCAGGGTCACCGTGACACTTGAGGCAACGGTGCTCTATGTATAGGGGGTAGATATAGCGGTAGACCATCTTATATAGCTCCGCACCGCCCGCCTGCTCTATCTCTCCGTAGCCTATGCCCTTAGGGTATTTTATCTTAGAAAATTTCTCCAGTTGCTTGGCCTCCCACTTGTCGGGTCTATTGTAGATATTCCTTGGGCCGTATTTACCCTTTCCCGTCGAGGTGAATTTTATCGATATTCCAGTCATCTTGGTAAACTCCCTCCCTATCATGGCAGCAAAGCCCTCGGGATTAATCCCCTTGTAGCTGCGGGGTTCACCTTTGGGGGGTAGTTCTCCGACCCTTGCGTTGTGGGTATTTATTGTCTCGAAGTTATCCGCAATGAAGTCTGTCGCCGCATTTAGCATGTTTACGATGGCATGTGACATCCTTTCAAAGTCATATACTTGGGCCCTGCTGTCTTTAACGGACAAGAGACTCAGTGCTGTAAAGGCTAATACGAACCCGATCCTCCTCATTGTATCTTTCATGGTGTATCCTTTCCCTGCCTTAATGAGCATTTTGCTGTGTAGCTTCCAAGACCTTTCTGGCTGCCTCTTCCATGCCCTCCGTGAATACTATCTTGAGCCCCGATTCCCCCAGCCTCTTCCTCGCAATGTGGGCGTTGGTACCCTCCAGTCTTACTACCAAGGGCACCTTGAGCTTGATGTCCTTTAGTGCAGAGATGATAGCCTCGGCTATGATATCACATTTTACGATGCCACCAAATATATTTACCAGGATAGCCTTTAGCCTGGTATCTTCGAAGAGTATTCTGAAGGCCTGGGTCACCTTCTCTGTCGAGGCATCGCCTCCAACGTCCAGGAAGTTAGCGGGGCGACCTCCGTAGTGCCCTATTATGTCCATGGTTGCCATGGCCAGGCCTGCACCGTTCACTAGGCAGCCTATGTCGCCTTCCAGCCCTACATAGCTCAGGCCATAGGCAGATGCCTTGGCCTCCAGTGAATCCTCAGGAGGCCGTTTCATGGTAGCGATTTCAGGGTGGCGGAAGGCGGCGTTGTCATCGAGGTCTGCCTTTGCGTCTACAATGGATAGCGACCCGTCCTGACAGAGGGCAAGGGGATTGATTTCCAGAAGGGAGAGATCCTTTTCTATAAAGGCGTGTGAAAGATTTCTAATCAAGTTAGCGGCGTCTTTTGTTAAAGGGCCATTCAGTCCAAGGGCGGATGCCATCTTTCGGGCCTGGAATGGGTGAAGGCCAAATAAGATATCGAAAGGTTCCCTGAAGATTTGTTCTGGAGAGTGCCTGGCCACCTCTTCTATTTCTACCCCCCCTTCTGGACATCCTATAAGGAGTGGAGTAGCCCTCCTCCTGTCCACTATGAAGGAGAGGTACATCTCCCTTTTAATATCGAGGGCCTCCTGTATCAGTACGGCTTGAACTTCTTCCCCATCTGGGGTGGTTTGGGCGGTAACAAGCCTGGAGCCGAGAAGTTTTTCTGCAGAGATTCGGGCCTGCTCAGGGCTGTTTATCTTTTTGATGCCGCCCGCCTTACCTCTGCCGCCCGCCAAAATTTGTGCCTTTAATATGGCCTGGGGGCATCCCAGTTCGCGGAAGGCCTTCTCCGCCTCCTCGGGGGAAAATGCCACTATATCCCTTGAGACGTGGTCGTCATAGTTCCTCAGAATGTCTTTTGCCTGGTATTCATGCAGTTTCAAGGCAGCCTGTTTTTGCTTATACCTGGAAGAGTTCCGGCAGGTGTTTTTTTGTCTGCTCCAGCATTTCTTCGTTAGAGATTGTTGTAACCCTTCCCCGCGCATATTGTTCTGTTATCCATTCCTGTATCTTTAGTATACCGGGATGGGTTTTCGTCAGTTTGTTGTTCTGGGGGTTGAGACGGGTCTTTATCCAGTGCAGGATGCCAGCCGCCCCGGACTTGTCATTAACTGCCACGCCGGGTGGTCTCTTGAGGAGCTTCCGTGTATCGAAGATGTTGTATATCTCTTCGTTTTTGAGGAGTCCGTCCAGGTGTATTCCTGCTAGGGACACATTAAAGTTTTCACCTACCAGGGGTTGGTCGGGCGGAATCGTATGACCTAATTCCTTACAGAAATAGTTTGCGATGTCGGTGATTATGGTGGTGTCGATGCTGTCGTCACCCCTTAGCATCATGTATTCAATCACCAATGCCTCGATGGGTGTGTTACCCGTGCGTTCCCCGATTCCCAGAAGTGTGCCGTTGGCGCCGCTGCATCCATACAGCCAGGCGTTGGAGGCGTTGGATACGGCGCGATGGAAGTCGTTGTGACCATGCCACTCCAGGTCCTTAGAGGGTACCCTTGCAAAGTGCGTAAGCCCGAAGATGATGCCAGCCACACTCCTTGGGAGCATTGCCCCTGGGAACCCAATGCCGTAACCCATGGTGTCACAGGCCCTAATCTTGACAGGCATCTTACTCTCCTCGGAGAGCTTCATAAGCTCCTTTGCAAACGGTGCGACAAAGCCGTAGAAATCGGCCCTTGTAATGTCCTCGAAGTGGCAGCGAGGGATTATCCCTTCCTCCAGGGCCGTACTGACAATGTCCAGATAATCCTTCATGGTCTGTTTTCGATTCTTGCGCAGCTTCAAGAATATATGGTAGTCCGAGGCGGAGGTCAGTATACCCGTCTCCTTAAGGCCCATCTCTTTTACCAGCTTAAAGTCTTTCTTGTTCGCCCTTATCCACCCGGTGACCTCTGGGTATTTGTACCCCCTTTCGAGGCACTTTGTTACCGCTTCCTTGTCCTTGTCAGAGTAGAGAAAGAACTCACACTGCCTTATCAGGCCGTTCTTCCCTCCAAGGTGGTGCAGCATGTCGTATAGGTCCACTATCTGTTTCACTGTAAATGGGGGGCGTGCCTGCTGTCCGTCGCGGAAGGTGGTGTCTGTTATCCATATCTCTTCCGGCGGCTCCATGGGGTTTAGCCTGAAGTTGAAGGGTATCTTTGGGACATGTCCGTAGGAGAATATTTCTCTATAGAGGTTGGGCTCTTCCAGCTCCTGGAGCGTAAAGATGTAGTCCTCCTGCACCAGACATCGCCTCCGGTTGTCAAATTGCAACATATCCTAACTCCTTAAGAACATAAAGCTTATGAGCAATCAGCTTTATAGTGCGTGCATGTTCAGCATGCGCGAATGTAGGGGTAAAAAGTATCTTAGCAGAGCAATGCTTTATCTGTCAAGGACAAAGCCCCTTGCCTACGGTGTGGTTACCGCCATTTTGTATGCTTAACGACTACCAGGGTCATCTAAAGCGGGGCCAGAAACCCGGTTTGGGTATGCTATCCTGATGGACGGCCTTATCCCCGTGTGTAGTCAGTAGGGTGCGTGATGGCACACCCCTACAGGCCTCTTTTGTCGGCAATATGGGGACGACTTTGTTGGCGGGACACTTCTGGCGCAAATTGCACCCCTATGGTTGGAATGTGGTGAATGGAAGATGGAGAGTTTTGTAAGAGGTCTTAATATTTTTTAATTTGGATTATGAGGTGGGCAAGGGAGTGGTTTATCAGCTATATTCAGCATCTTTCTCTTCTGCCAGTTCTTCCCTTTCAAATTCGGCTCCCATCACAGAGAAGAACCTCTTTTTAATGGCATCGGAGGTTACCTTTAGTAAGGCCTTTTTGTCACTCGCCATTCCGAAGATGCCTAGCTCGATGCTGCCTGCCGCCATGGTAGGGTGTCCGCCGGCATTTTTCCCAAAGGCCTTTTGCATTAGGAGCCCCAGGTTTACCCTGGGGTCACGGCTTCGTGAGGATATGTATGCCTTGTCCTCACATATACCCGCAACTAGGACTGTGTCCACCCCTTCTAACTGCAACATTACTTCGGCTGCCTGGGGTAGGGCATCTCTGTCGGTTATAAATTCGACGAATGAGGCGAGGTAAGAGCCCCGAATCTCTCTGTTGCGGATGGCCCTGCCAATTATGTCCAAGGTCTCAGAACTCATAGGGGGGGTTTCTATTTCTTTTAAAAGGTTGAGGTTAATCAAGGGGGATAGGAATGCAACGGCCTCCATATCTTCTGGAGTGGTGTTACGGGTGAAGCCATTGGTATCTACCTTTATCCCGTACAATAGGGCAGTGGCAAGTGATGGGTCTGGCTTTATGTCAAAGAGTCTGATGTATCGGGTCATTATGGTGGAGGTAGCGCCTATCTTGGCCTCGATGTCTATAAAGCTGCCCTTTATCGTGTTTATATCTGTTTGATGGTGGTCAATGATAATGTCTGGAATCGTTCCTTCCGGCAGGATGTTATTCTTGGACGGAGAGGAGGCCTCAATCAGGGCCACTTTTCCCGACTTGGAGATTATTTCCTTTGCTTCTTCTGGGGAGGAGAGCTGGATTAACTCTGTCTCCATCAGGTTTACAAGGGCCCTGTTTTGTTGATGTCCGATGTTTCCTCCGTGGTATATAATGCCGTCTACTTCACACTTGTTGGCGATGCGTCTGAGGGCAAGTCCGGAGGCTATTGCATCGGGGTCGGGATTATCTTGCAAAAATATGGCGAGCCCCCTAGTATTTGCGCCCTTTATCTCCCTGGTCAGGGACATTATTGATTGTTTTTGTGTCGCAACCTCCAGTTCTTTCAATACCACCTTTGTGAGGGTGGCACAACCCTCTGCCACCTCGTTTGCACCATTCTGCATCATAACGTCGGTCTCATCTTGGTCTCTGGCTACTGTAAGCACGAATTTTTCCGGGTACTTATCTCTCACATTCTTAAGGGTCTTCAGATTCTCGTCAAAGTTTCTACCCAGGATGGCGATGGCTGTGGCATGTCCAAGATGGTTGGTGGCGAGTGGCAGTGTTGGGTCTGCCTGGACGGTCTCCATCTTTAGATTTAGCTGTTTTAGCTGATTTAGTATACCCTGGTCGCTTTCGTAGACCACGACCTCGTTGCCTCCTTCACACAGCCTCTGGGCAATGTCTTTGCCGGCCGGCCCGCAACCCAGTATTACATACATGTTATTTTTGGTGCCTGTTAACATATACAAAGACAACATTTTAGGTGAGTGGACTTACTTTGTCAATACTTAGCTATAGCATTAAATTAAGGGCTGTTGCCAAACTGCCAGAATGGGCCAAAGAGACGTCGGGACGGTCACCCCAATGGCATAATGTTAGAAGTCGTGCCAGAGGCAGGTCTGCCCTCCAAACTAACTGGCGGGCTTTCAGCCTACGGCGTGGCAAACCCACCTTCGGGTGACTTTCCCCACTCTACTTCTTCGGCAACAGCCTAATTATACCCTTTTACATCCTTATAGGCTAATTTGTTGAGGGAACATCTTGAAATCACAAGGCTCTTTTGCTAGTATATGCTTTACCACAGTGCCAAGGATGTAAGCGCTTGGGTTTGTACCACTTATGATAACTCGATTGTATTTTGTTGACGCCCTGTGTTTCCCGTGGCCTAGGGGGATCTGATTGGATTGGAAATCTGGACTTTATGTTTAATATTATTTGTAATCATTGGCCTGATAGTGGGGAGTTTTTTGAACGTTTGTATCTTCCGCATACCGAGAAATGAGTCTATAGTCTCGCCAAGTTCCCACTGTCCCCTTTGCGGCAGGCCTATAGAGTGGTACGACAATATTCCACTGGTTAGCTATTTCTTGTTGTTGGGGGGCAAGTGTCGGTCGTGCAAGGGTGATATAGGTCTGCGCTATCCGCTAGTGGAGGCCCTGACGGGGCTGATGTTCGGGGCATTCTTTTACTCGTTGGTCTTGCGGGCCGGTGAGCCGCTTTCTGTATATATGGCCTACAGTTTGTTGGGATGTGCCCTACTGGTATCCAGCTTTGTTGACGTAGAGTTGTATATAATCCCAAATGAGATTACCTATCTCGGGATGGCCTTTGGCCCTGTCTTTAGCTTCCTCTTTCCTGACCTGCACCACTCGTCAGGTTCTTATAGGGAGTTTGGCCTCTTGGGGGGTCAGAGGCTGGACGCCTTGGCCTCGTCGCTGTGCGGGATGTTGGTAGCGGGTGGACTTGTTCTCTTATTTGCTGTGTTGGGGCAGATAGCCTTTAGGAAGGAAGCAATGGGCATGGGTGATGTTAAGCTTATGGCCATGATGGGTGGTGTGATGGGATGGAAACTGGCCGTGATAGTGTTCTTTCTTGCACCATTCTTTGCCCTCTTTGTAAGTATTCCGCTTCTTTTAACGGGGGGTCTGGGAGAGGGTCGTAAGGTACCTTATGCACCGTTTTTGTCTCTTGCTGCCTTGGTATCTATCCCCTTACAGGCACCCTTCATACAATTTCTGGATTCACGTATACAAATCTTTTCTCTTTTATGGTCATGAGGGGGTCCCTTGGGTTTTCCCTGTAGAGGATGCTTTTTATAAGCTTCTAACAAGGAGAAACGTATGCCTATTAAACGTTCATCGTCGGTTCTATTGACAGCCTCCGTTATTGCTTTTATGGGTATATTTTTCAGCGGTTGTGCTGGGCAGCAGAAGGCCCTTGAGCAGGAGCTGGCACAGCGGGAAGAGGACGTTCAGGAGCTCCAAGCGCAGAACGCCGAATTGCAGGCGCGACTGGTGGAAAAGGATGCAGAGGCCGCGGAAGAGCTTGCAAGGCTACAGGACTCGAGACAAACGCTGGAGGCTGCACTTGCGGGTACGGGAGCTGCGGTCAAAACAAGGGGCAGTGAGCTCGTGGTCTCATTACCTGCCGTCAAGCTCTTTGGTCCGGGTCAATACAAGCTTAAGCGTGGGGCAAAAAGGCCCCTCTCCGAGATAGCCAAGGTGATAAACGGCCGCTTTCCTTCGGCTATGATAAGGGTGGAGGGTCATACAGACAATACGCCTATAAAGAAGTTAAAGGATAAGTTTGAGTCCAACTGGGAGCTCTCGTCCGCCCGCGCTGCCTCTGTGCTCCATTTCTTTATAGACAAGGGCCGGATAGACCCGAAGAGGGTATATCTTGCGGGTTTCGGAAAATATCATCCCGTCAGCAACAACAAAACGGCTTCTGGAAGGCAGAAGAATAGAAGGGTAGAGATTGTAGTATTGACCGGTGGGGGGTAAGGGTGGTATATGATAGCCATTGTTGATTATGGTATGGGCAACCTGAGGAGTGTCCAGAAGGCCGTGGAGAAGGTTGGTTTTGATTCGGTTTTGGTGAGTAGGCCCGAGGAGCTGGAGGGCGTTGAGAAGATAGTGCTCCCGGGAGTGGGGGCGTTTAAGGACGCCATGCAAGGGCTCAAGGACAGGGGCCTGATTGAGCCTATACTCACACATATTAGGGAAGGGAGGCCCTACCTCGGGATATGTCTGGGCCTTCAAATCCTCTTTACAGAGAGTGCGGAGGACGGGCCTTGTAAGGGCCTAGATGTGATTCCCGGAAAGGTAGTCAGATTCCAGGAAGACCACCTCAAGATACCCCATATGGGATGGAACCAAGTATCATTCGAGAGGGATGCGCCAATAGCCAGGGATATCCCTCAGGACTCTTATATGTACTTCGTGCACTCCTACTATGTGTGTCCAGATGACCCGCACGTAGTAGCTGCTGTCACTGAATACGGCAGGAAGTTCCCTTCTATTATATGGAAGGACAACACATTTGCTACCCAGTTTCATCCTGAAAAGAGCCAGATGAATGGACTGACCCTTCTAAGGAATTTTGCCGGCGTGTGAGTCTTGATAAGGAGAAGAAATATGAAAACCTACGCAGTAAGAGTTGGACTCACTGTATTCCTTTCATTTTTTATGTTGGCTTTGGTTGATAAGGCTGCCTGTGCTGATATATCTACCGGTTGGAGGGGTTTTGTACTGGGTGTCCAAGAGGATATCTATGATGATGTGTTTAAGGTGGAGAATATAGATTTCTTGAAAAATGGGGATTTAAGGGTAAAGGCAAGGATAAGGAATAAAAGCAGGACAGAGGCCAGTATCGCCCTTAGCATAGCCTTTTTTGATCGAGAAAAGGCGTTGCTTGTGGCCGTCTCCTTCGCACCCCGTTTTCTCATGGGTGGTGATGTTGAACATGCAGAACTTGATGTACCTGGAGGCGGCGAGGTGTATGGCCGTGTTAGATACTATCAGATTAGTATCGTGGAGAGGGCAGAGTGGTAGTTGGTGTCAACAGTCCCAGGTCTCAGGTGTTTGTAGTCCGTGCAATACACTACTCAAGACACCAAGCAACACTGTTTACCAGGAGGGCTTATATTTCTCAAAAAAGCCCTTGACTATAAAGGGTCTTTCTGTGAGACTGTATTTGTTATTACCCTCTCCCTGCATAAACATGTGTCTGTAATAACGCCCGACCACAAGAGGGGCCTAAATTTTTAATGAAGAAGGAGAAAAGGAAAGGATGAGTAGAACACTAAAGTACTTTGCTGCGATTCTGTTTCTTACAGCACTCACCTGGAATACAAACCTCGTAGAGGCAGGGGTTCTTTTGAGAGATTGCAAGATAAGAACAATAGGAGCCTACAAGGACGTTATACAGGTGCAAGTAAGTTTCAAGAGTGAAGGCGAGGAAAAGAACATCCGCTTCCAGTTGGAAAGCCCTCATAACCCTTACGCCAGTGCACAACTGTCCCTATTGCGCGACGCGCTTATCTTCCGGAAAGAAGCAGATGTACTGGTGGAAGAGGTCAAGAAGAAGTCTTTAATACTGGGGGTCTCATTATCTCAGAAGACACGTTCCTAAAGGATAGGATGAGCTTGAAGTATAATTCAAGAGAAAAGATCGGGTGCCTTTGACCTGTAAGATGTGAAATAAAAACGCGCAGGCCTAATCCGCACTGGGTAAATGGCCTTTCCGTTCCTCAACACAAAAACTTCCCGCCCCCGGTAATTATCAGCAGCTCTAGGCCAGCCTATTGTGTTTCTCATTTATTGTTGTCCCAAGATTATTCGTAGGTTATTATCAACGGAGCATTGTAGGGAGAAGCGGGGGGTAATCGGGGATGGCATCCGTCTCATGTGGATTGCCCCGTTTTCCAGGCTATTTACGAGTAAATTATTAATATGCTGATAATTCCCGCCATTGACCTGAGGGGAGGCAGGTGCGTCAGGCTGACCCGTGGGCGTTTTGAGGAGGAAACGGTCTACTTTGCGGACCCCGTCCAACCCGCCCTAAAGTGGCAGCGGGAGGGGGCGGAGTACCTCCATGTGGTAGACCTAGATGGTGCCCTTGAGGGCAAGCCGAGGAATCTCGAGGTGCTAAGGCGAATCGTTGAGGCTGTGGATATACCCATCCAGTTTGGCGGTGGTATAAGGGCCGTTGACGTGGCGCGGCAGGTCCTCGAGCTGGGTGTGGACAGGGTTATACTGGGCACAAAGGCCGTTGACTCCCCAGAGCTGGTGAGGGGGCTCTGCGCCAGATACCCAGACCGTGTCGCCGTGGGTCTTGACCAGAGGGGGGGGAGGGTGGCAGTGAAAGGATGGGTAGAATCCTCCGAGCTTTCATTTATAGAGGTAGCAAAGCGGGTGGAGGGGTTCAAGCCCCGTGCACTTATATTTACCGATATATCCAGGGACGGGATGCTGGGGGGCCCTAACATGGACTTGCTAAAGGAACTCCTTGAAGCCGTAAAGGTGCCTATTATCGTCTCTGGAGGTATCGCTACGCTTGATGATATTAAAGCCCTCTTGGAGTTGCCTGTAGAGGGCGCCATAATAGGTAAGGCACTATACACCGGTGCAATAAGCCTTTCCAAGGCCATAGAGGCATCTAGGACCACCCTGTAACCCCCTGATTTCTTTCTTTTTATTTATTGCACCATGTTTATATACTCTACAAATCCTAGGGTCCTGCCTCTTGATATTTTGTCCCAAGTTTGCTAGATTTATGCGTCCACGCTTGGGATTTATGATTTCTGGAGGTAAAAATGGCCCCTTATCAAACCAAAGACATCAGGAATGTAGCCCTCACAGGTCATGGAGCTTCAGGAAAGACTTCGCTTGTCGAGGCCATGCTATTTCGTTCTGGAGTTACACCCAGGATGGGCAGTGTGGATGAAGGTACTTCCATAGCGGACTACGAGCCTGAGGAGAAGGAAAGGAAATTTACCTTAAGCGCAACACTCCTGCCATGTAAGTGGCATGACAGGGTCATAAACGTCATTGACACACCCGGCTATCCCGACTTTGTCTCGCAGACCATTAGTGCCTTGAGTGCTGTGGAAACGGCGGCACTGGTCATCTCAGCCACTGGAGGGGTACAGGTAAATACAAGGAAATTCTGGTCACTTGCGGTTGACAGGGGCCTGGCCCGCATCATTGTTATATCGAAGCTTGACGGTGAGAATATAGAGTTTGCTAGGCTACTTGATTCGATTAAGGAGAGTTTTGGTCAAGACTGCATACCACTCAATCTACCCATAGGCTGCGGCCAGGACTTTAAGGGGCTGGTTAACGTGTTGGAGTTACCTGAAGACATCCCCGAAGGGGTGATGGGAGACCCCCAGGCGACCCACGAATTCTTGGTGGAGAAGGTGGTGGAGGTAGATGACGAGATAATGCAGAAATACCTAGAAGGCAAGGATGTAAGTACGGAAGAACTAAAAAGTTGCCTGGCAAAGGCTATAGCAGGGAAACACCTGGTACCTGTCCTTTGTACCTCCGCCAGGAAGGTAATCGGGGTGGATGAGTTACTAAATACCCTGACAGACTTTGTACCAAACCCACAGTGTGGAGTCGTAAGGCGGGCGCTGGATATAGAGAAGAATGAAGAGGTCACTATAGAAGTCAATGAGAAGGCCCCATTCAGCGCCCAGGTCTTCAAGTGTATCACAGACCCATTTGTGGGAAAACTGACCTTCTTTAGGGTATTCTCCGGGGCGTTGGATGGAGACCTGAGCTTTTACAACCCCAAAGCCAAGAAGAGTGAGAAGGCGGGGCAGATATTTAAGGTTCTGGGCAAAGAACAGCAGGCAGTGGAGAAGGCCATAGCTGGGGACATAGTCGCCATGTCCAAGGTGGAGGAGATAGGTATCTCAGACACACTATGCAGCCCAAAGAGGCCGTTTTCCTTTGCTCCAATAGCCTTTCCAACCCCCATGGTTTCTCTTGCCGTCGAACCAAAAAGCAAGGGAGCTGAACAGAGACTCTCAGGTGCATTAACAAAACTCACCGAAGAAGACCCAACCTTTAGGGTAACCAGGGATAAACAGACCAATGAAATGGTCATAACCGGCACAAGTGCTCTACACCTGAGCATAATGCTTAATCGCCTTAAAAGGCGGTTTGACGTGGAGGTGAGCACACGCGAGCCGAAGATACCATATAAAGAAACAATCACGGCAAAGGCAGATGCCCAGTACAAACACAAAAAGCAGACTGGAGGCCGAGGGCAGTATGGTGAGGTGTTCATAAACGTTGAACCACGGTCCAGGGGTGAAGGCTTTGAATTCGTCAACAAGATTGTGGGAGGCAGGATACCTGGACAATATATACCGGCAGTGGAAAAGGGCCTGAAGGAGACCTTAGCCAAGGGCATATTGGCTGGCTATCCAATAGTGGACGTGAGAGTAACACTATGTGACGGGTCCTTCCATACCGTAGACTCATCAGAGGCGGCCTTTAAGATAGCAGCCTCCAAGGCCTTCAGGAAGGGCTTTAATGAGGCAAGGCCGGTGCTCCTGGAACCTATCGTTAATATAGAAGTTACTATCCCGGCAGAGTTCATGGGCGAAATATCGGGTAGTCTTACCAGCCGCAGAGGCCGAATAGTCGGTATGGATACCCTGGGACGGATGCAGGTAATCAAGGCAACCATACCCATGGCAGAGGTTACCAGATATGAGACAGAGCTTAAGTCCATGACTGGCGGACAAGGCTCGTATACTATGGAGTTTTCTCACTACGATGTAGTTCCAAACCACATAGCACAGCTTATTATTGCCCAAGGTAAGAAGGAAGAGGAAGAGGAGTAGAGCCCCCCCGAGATTGTGACGCCTCTCCCCTTACACACACATCAGCAGGCAGTGTCCCCTCCCCAAAACCCGCCCCAGGCAGGATTTCCCATATTATTCAATTCAGGACTGTTTTGGAGGCTGTGGAGGTTATGTGGTAGCCTCGGATGGGGCAGGTCCCCCACTTGCAAAGGATGCCGTTTAAATGCCCTGATATGGGGCTAGGGGCCATCGCAAAATCCTCTTGTGATAAGAATTTTCTTGAAGAATCTCTTTATTATGGGCAATTACAGCCATAAGTGCACACAGTGTGGCCCGTAGTTTTGTTCACTTCACGAGTGATGCCTTTCGCAAGACCTACATTTTTTTGTTGACTTTTATAAGCGTAACACGTTTACTATCTGCATATTATGGTATTTTTAAGGAGGCTTTTTCCCCAGAAAGAACCTTCCCTACGGTCGCCTGGTTCGTTAATTTATAAGCAAGACGTGGCCTTCGATAATGATAATACGGAAAATAAAAGAACATAGGTGTTTAACAAGATGGAAAATGAAAAACATAGACGTTTGGCAAGCGGCTTGCATGTAAATTGTGGGGTGGCTTCGCTACACGAAAAAGTGACAATTTTGTTAATAACGTTTTAGGGAAGGGGAACGAATATGACAGAAGAAGTGGAAAAGAGCACTGTGAGCAAAAAGGACTTCAAGCAACGCCTCACAAAAAGACCAGTTACTTCAATAGGGAAAAAAAGTAAATCGTTTCAGTGGCTTGTTTTGGGCATTGCGATATTTGCCCTGTGTCTAGCCCTTGCTTACTGCTTCACGGAATTGTATGGTTAGGGCGGCAAGTTTTTTCTCAAGACTGTTTGGATAGTGAGCTAGTTCGATGGAAGAAAAGACGCTCAGTCTTACTTGGGGAATGGGTGAGGATCTGGCCAAGCTTCTTGGCGTTTTCGCCAAGATGGTTCAGATGACAGAGCTAGCGCCCCTCCTTAAGTTCATAAGGGATGAGGCTTGCAAGATGTTAGATGCAGATAGGTGCAACCTATACCTGGTGGACGAAAAGGCGGGGACAATTAAGAACATTACTGCGCAGCAGGTCGAGATGCAAGGGGTTCACCTGTCCGTTGGTAGGAGTATAGCAGGCCATGTGGCTAAGACCGCAGAGGTGGTCAACCTGAAGGATGCCTATAATAGCCCCTACTTTGACCCGTGGACAGATAAAGAAATGGGTTACAGAACCCGTAGTGTTCTGTGCGTCCCTATGAGGGACAGGAACAGCAGGGTAATAGGGGTGCTCCAGGCCCTGAATAAGAAGAAAGGGGCCTTTAGCCCACACGATGAATGGTTGTTCAAGAGCTACGCCGCCTGTGCATCCAACTCTATCTCGGCGATTACAAAAAGTCAAATGGCTGCTCCAGGCACCAAGGCCAGGGAGGACATGGTGTGGCTCAGCCTCACTGTGGAAAACGTGCCTGTTGGGGTAATTATGCTTCTCAAGGAGGAGGATTCCGTGATAGTAAACCCAGCGGCCAGATGGATGCTGAGTCTGGAGATTAATAAAATAATAGACAGGAAGGGTGTAGAGGAATGCTTGAAGGAAATAGGCCTGAGTAGTGTGTTTAAGTGGCTGGGAAATGAGATAGAGGAACTCCCTTCTCAGGAGATAACCCTTCAGCGGCCCAAAGAAAAGGTGATAAAAGCAGATTTTGCCGGGATAGATGGGGATGCAGACCATAAGAGAGGCGTCGTTATTGTCTTAAGGGATGTCACAAAAGAGAAGGGGTTGGAGGAGCAAGGAAGAACGGATATAGCAGAAGAGGTGCAGGAGAGCACTACAGGTAAAAAAGACTTAAAGCACCTCTTCATGAAAAAACCAGTCACTTCAATAGGAAAAGGGAGTAAGCTTTTCCAGTGGCTTGTCCTGGGCCTTGCAATATTTGCCCTGTGCTTAGCTCTCGCTTTCTGCTTTACAGTATTGTACGGGTAAGGGGGGAGAGCCCATTCATGTTGGCGGTACGTACATAATTTGTAGCTAACACTACAAAATTTGTAGGATTTACGGTCTGCTAGCTAGATAGAAGATTATGATAGGGTGAGGGGGCGCAACTCACGAGAGTCCTTATATTACAAGGACTTAAGTGCTTTACCTGAATACGCCCCCCACATGTCGAATCCGTGGCACAGAGATTGCAATGGTTATGTATGTATTTATGCCATAAATATATATAAATAATTAAATAACAATGGAAAAAAGGAAGGTACTACTAGTAGAGGATGACCTATCTGCCTCTGATGCGCTGGGATTTGCCCTGGAGGCCAAAAACTACGAGGTCATCCATGCCACGAACGGGAGGGATGCCTTAACCATGGCCAGAGAAAAACAGCCACATCTCATTATTCTGGATACTATGATACCAAAGATGGACGGCTACCAATTCTGCAGGCTCTTAAAATTTGACAGCAGGTTTAACCGCATCCCAGTCATTATCGTCAGTTCCAAGACACAGGAGGCCGATAGGGAGCTAGGCCTGGCCTGTGGTGGGAACGAATACATAACAAAGCCCTACGAGATAGACAATCTCCTGGGCATAGTGGAGAGATATCTGAACAGCTCTAGTTGAAAAAAGGTGGAGAATGCCAACCTTTAAATACAAGGTGAGAGATAGTAGGGGTAAAGCTATTGTAGGCACCCTGGAGGCGAATGGTCCAGACATTGCTAGGATGCGCCTGAGTGAGATGGGCTATATACCCGTCACTGTGGAGGTAACCAGGGCCAAAAAAGGGAAGGGGCTTGCGCTAAATCCCTTCAGACGGAAGGTAGGCACCAAAGACCTTATCGTCTTTAACCGTCAGCTTGCCACCCTCTTTGCCGCAGGCATCCCGCTGCTTAGGGCCATACAGACCCTCGCAGAGCAAATAGAGAACAAGGCCTTCCAGGAGATACTCCAACAGGTAGCCCGCGACATACAGGCAGGCAAGTCCTTCTCTGATTCCTTGACCAAATACCCTGCCACGTTCCCAGACGTCTACGTAAACATGATTCGCGCGGGGGAGGCCTCCGGTACACTAGATGACATCCTTAACAGGCTTGCTGCACTGGCCGAGCACGAGGCAGAAACCAAGGCCAAGATAAAGCAGGCCACTAGATACCCCAAGATAGTTATAGGGGCCCTTGTCATTGCTGTGTGTATATTGATGAGGTTTGTAGTGCCCAATTTTATAGAAATCTTCAAGGACGTGGAACTAGAACTCCCCCTTGCCACCAGGATTTTAGTCTTTGCCAACGGTATCTTTAATAACTACTGGTACATCATCTTCGGGGCAGCGGTGGGCACTTACTTTGCCTTCAGGGCCTTTGCCAGGTCCAAGTGGGGCAGGCAGCGGCTAGACAAATTAAGTATAACCATACCCATATTCGGCCCGCTTTTTCTTAAGATGGCCATGTCCAGTTTTGCCAGGACTATGGCCACCCTAAATCGAAGCGGGCTACCCATCCTGAAAAATCTGGAGATATGTGCATCCGTAGTAGGAAACGTTGTAGTAGCAGAGGTAGTTGATAAGCTGCGAGAAAGCGTCAAGGAGGGCAAGGGCCTTGCCAGCACCGCGAAGGAAAGCAAGATTTTTCCCCCCATGGTGGTACAGATGATGTCTGCCGGAGAGGAATCGGGGGAACTGGACAATATGCTCACGAAGGTCTCGGAGTATTACGATTCGGAGGTGGACAATGCTATCAAGAATCTCTCCAGCCTCATCGAACCCATCCTCCTGGCCTTTCTTGGGATAGGGGTGCTTTTCTTGATGCTGGCGGTATTCCTGCCTATGTGGGATTTAACCAAGATTGCTCAACGGTGAGGGCTTCTTTGAAGGTTGTTGATAGGAGGTATTAGGATGTTATAGATTGACGTTGGTGTGGTTCTAGTCTTTTACTTAGCTCATTAGAGTTAAATTAAAAAGGGGAAAATTATGTTATCAAAGTTGAAACGTGAAAAGAAGGGCTTTACTCTCATTGAACTCATCATGGTAATCGTCATCCTGGGTATTGTGGCGGCTGTGGCCGTGCCCAAGTTCCTTTCCCTCAAGACCTCGGCCACCGAAGGGGTTGTCCGGGGGGTGCACGCTGCACTGCTGGGGACTATAGTGCAGCTACAGGCTCAATACCTTCTTGGTGAGATTGCAAGCTACGACGCCACGGCGGTAGTTAACAACACCACCGTTCAAGGTATAACCCTATCTGCCCCTACCGCCACCTCGATTCAAGCGGTAGTCAAAGGCACAACCTATGGCTGGACCTTTGCTGCGGGGGTGGGTGATGACCAAGCTACCATTGATTTGACTTCACCGGTGGGGTCGCTAGCCAGTGAGTTGTAAAAGGTAGGAGAAGTTAGAAGTAGCTAAACAGTCACCGTGCAAAAGAAAGGATTTCATTCGGAAGCTTATAAAATTAGATTTTGGAGAGCTCGAGTACGACACCAGACATGCAATCATGAGATACGGTCCAGATAAATAGGTAATCTCCAGTAACGCAGACTTCTCCGTTTCTCAGCTAGAGGTGCTGTTAAGACAAATAGAAGAAAAGGTGGGGCGAAAGATTAGTCTTGATGAAATGGAATTCTTTGTAAGGAATCAGACGCTTGTGATGCGTCTCAACGTACCTTACCATTTTAGTTTGTTAGATTAAAAGGGGAAAGTCATGTTATCAAAGTTGAAACGTGAAAAGAAGGGCTTTACTCTCATTGAACTCATCATGGTAATCGTCATCCTGGGTATTGTGGCGGCTGTGGCCGTGCCCAAGTTCCTTTCCCTCAAGACCTCGGCCACCGAAGGGGTTGTCCGGGGGGTGCACGCTGCACTGCTGGGGACTATAGTGCAGCTACAGGCTCAATACCTTCTTGGTGAGATTGCAAGCTACGACGCCACGGCGGTAGTTAACAACACCACCGTTCAAGGTATAACCCTATCTGCCCCTACCGCCACCTCGATTCAAGCGGTAGTCAAAGGCACAACCTATGGCTGGACCTTTGCTGCGGGGGTGGGTGATGACCAAGCTACCATTGATTTGACTTCACCGGTGGGGTCGCTAGCCAGTGAGTTGTAAAAGGTAGTGGCTTTAAGCCTTTGTTTCCTTGGGACTTATATTATCGTAAGCCCCCAAGGTTTCCGGGGGGGACTGCCTCAATGAGGTATCTTAAGGAAGGGGGCTTTACACTCCTTGAGCTCATTATGCTCCTGGTCGTTCTGGGGCTAGTAGCTCTAGTGGTACAACCTAAGTTCAATGTGAGCGGCACTAATGTTAGTGCTGTGGCCAGGCAGATACAGTCCGATATCCGCTACGCCCAGGAGATTGCCATGAGCAAGTCCAAGGCCAAGAGCATTACCTTTACCCCTGACCAGAGTAGCTACAGTTTCTCTCCTTCTGACCCTACTGACCCCCCTGCTACACAGCAGAGGATACCTGCCAAGACCAGGGTTTCTATAGATAGTACCAGTAACGGTTCCAGCCCTGTGACCTTTACCTTTAACTCCCTGGGTGAACCCATTTCTGGGGCTGGGGATTGGGTGAGGCTCAACGGCGGGGGGGTAACAAAGACCATAACCGTAGAGGCCAGGACAGGGAGGGCAATTATACAGTGAGGTCTTATGGTAAGGCGTCTTGCAGGTCCACCTAAGGCAGGTTGCGACACCCTCAGAGATAAAGTGGCCTCAGCCAGTGGTTTTACCCTGGTGGAGCTTATTACGGTGATAGCCATAGCGGCCATCATCATACCCAGTCTCCTGATACCTTTTATTGTAGGTACCAGGCGAGGCGATAGGCCGGAGATACACGCCGCGGCCACATATCTCGTCCAGGAGCGCATGGAACTCCTTAAGGCCTTAAGCTTTGACAACTTGACCCCCGTAGGCAGTTGGGTTAACGAGTCGCCTATAACCCTAAATGGGCGGACCTATAACAGGAGCTATCTTATTCAGTGGGCGGACTCCAGTATGCAGACCGACGATGCTGACGATCCCGATGACTTCGACGACAACGGCAATGGTATCAATCCTTCTCAAACGTACAAGAGGATAACAGTTACAGTGAGCAACTCTAGGATATCAGACGTCACTGCAATAACGGCAAGGGTAAATCCGTGATGCTACTTATGAGGAAGGTCCACGAAAGTCTTGGCTTTACCCTAGTAGAGTTGATAGTGGTGATTGTCCTTGCCTCTATACTGGGTGTATTCACCTTCCAATTCCTTACCAGTGGCTTGAGGACCTTCAAGGACTTCAGCGCGAGAAAGGAGAAGAGCAACGACGCCAACCTGACCCTTGACAGGGTAAGCAGGGAGCTAAGGGATGCCCGGCTCGGTACCGTCTCTATTACAAGTCCAAGTACAATAACTTTCACAAGGAAGAACACCGCAAATATGCAAGACACCTCTTCCACAGTAACCTTTACACTGGATACTGCGTCTGGAGAGCTGAGAAGGCAGAGTGCGGCAGGGACTTCTGTCCTGGCTAAGAACGTCCAGGACTTCACCGCAAGCTGGGTGGGGGCGGTACAAAACAGCCCCATACTACTGGTTGTAACGTTTTCCTCTTCGTCGGGGGGCATACAGTGGCAGACCACGGTCTATCCCAGAAATTCGTGATTATGAGACAATTTCCATTAAGCCCTATAAGGTGCGACTGCGATGCTTATGTTTAAAAGGATGGCAAAAAGATTGAGTGCATTACCATTACAAGGAAAAGAGGGGTTCTCCCTGGTAGCCCTCATTGCCATACTGACCATCCTGGCTACTGTGGGGGCCGTCTATACCTCCATAATGAGCAGGTGGCAGACATCTGCACCCATAACAAGAGACTCCACAAAGGCCCTTTACCTGGCGGAGCTATACGCACAGCTTGGCCTCATATTTCTCAAGGATAATGTCTCTTATCAGGGCAGTGTAATCTGTCAGACCAACACCACCATTCCGGACATTTCCAATATGGAGAAGGGTGCCTATGGGATATGTGGACCAGCGGAGACGGGAGTACCCGACCTCTACAGAATAACGGCAATTGGTGCGGTGGGTACAGGCCTCCCATCGCCATCCACGTGGTGGAACCAGGCGACCTGTGACTATGATATCCCCAGTTCTGCAAGTATCAGGGCCTTGAAAAAGATTACGGTAGATGTCTACAAGACGGGTGAGAGAATCGATATGCCACGCAGGTCATACGTAGAAGGGACTATTTCAAACATTAAGATATCCAACGAGACTGGTGACTATGTTATATATGCTACTGATGGAACTGTTGCCGAGGGGGACCCTACAGGCCTGGTAGAAAATGTCATTCCCATAGATGCTGACACCGTTATTGACGCCATAATGAGGATGGCGATTTGCCAGAACGGTTCCTGTGGGAACCATTTTTATCTTAATCCGGGAGGGGGTGTCAGTTGGGGACCTTCACAAGATGGCTGGCCCTGCGACGAGAACGGCGCAACCGGCTCCTTCTATTATCATGACGATGCGGATGAAGCAAAGGATGTTCCCAATGTAATTTATGTTAACGGTGACTTTACTATAAGTGGCAACACGACCATTCGCGGTATAGTTGTTGTAGAGGGGGGCGACTTTAATCTAACAGGAACGGCAACCCTCGAGGGCATACTTGTTTTCAGGGGTGATGGAAGGATTGTCGGCGGCGCTGACCCCGGTACACCGGAGACATTCGGTGTGATTGCCTATGGTAGCCTTGAAGGGCAAGGGTCAAACATAGAGGTGCGATTAAACGAGTCTTATTACGATGCCCTGGACAATATTGCTTCCAGTAATATAGCGATAGATTCCTGGGAGGAAGAGGTATCTTCGTAGTAAAATTAGGCGAATCCACCCCTGGTGCGACCCTTCTTACGGGGATTGATATACGTTAAGTCTAGACCTTTTACCCATTTGAGGATGCAGTGAAGGCCCGGATTAAATCGATAATGAGTGCCCTCCAACCACTTTGCAAGCCCCTCCCTTACCTCCCGCTCCACCTGTTCCAGCGGTTTTCTTCTTCTCTGCATCGGGTGTTGCTTCCTTCACTGTTAATCGCCCCCTTGTCTTTACTTAACTGCGGCCAATTTAGCATAAATACACACCTTTTCGCGGGAAAAAGTTTTGCCATTTTATTACAACATATAGAGGAAAGCCAAGCTTTTACTACAACATATTGCGTGGTAAGCACATATCTAAATAAACATAAGGTGTTTCATTGTTGACCTGTAGGGGTCTTTCGCTATAATTCCTCGTTATGGGGAGGCTTAGATTCAATGCCGGAGGTAAAAAGCTATGTTGGGCAGGGGAAAGCTCGGCAAGAGTCTTGAGTCGCTCCTCAGAAACGTCGTTGAGGTAGAACCGAGTAGCAGCACTCCGCAGATTAGTCCAGAAAGCGTCCAGCCCAATCCCCATCGGCCCCGAAGGGAATTTTCGCCCCAGGCCATAAGGTCCCTTGTAGACTCCATAAGTAAACGTGGCACGCTCCAGCCAATACTAGTCAGACCCGCCAAAGACGGCCGGCCCTGCGACGAGGATAACGCAACCAGCTCCTTTTATTATCATGACAATTCAGATAACACAGGGGATACTCCCAATGTGGCTTATGTTAACGGTAACTTTTCTTTAAATGGTAACCCATATGTTAAATCTAGATCTTTTATCCATTCAAATAGGTAGTAAAGGCCCGTTCCTGGGCTTGGACATGGGCAACTACTCGATAAAGGCCCTGAAATTCGGCCTCACTAAGAGCGGTCCAGAGATAGAAAACCTTGCAGAGATGGAGATACCTCTGGAGGCAAGGAAGGAGGGAAGGGACCCCAAGTTAATGGTAGAGGCGGTTAAAACCTGTCTTGCGAAAGGGAGTATTGTAACAAAGGATGTCGTAATTATGGTAACAGGGTCCTATGTCTTTATAAGGCGTATTACCTTGCCCCCCATGCCCCAGGAGGAGATAGAAGCAGTCATACCCTTTGAGGCAGCTAAGTTCGTTCCTTTCCCTCCAGAGCAGGCAGCTCTAGACTATATAATTGTGGGTAAAAAGGAAGAGGAAGGTGTAGAGAAACATGACATCCTGGTTGCGGCAACGCCTAAAGAGGCGGTAGAGCAGGAGATATCTATTGCCCGTGCAGCGGGTCTGAAACCTGTGGCCGTGAGCGTTGTCCCCATGACCCTATGGAACACCTTCCAACTCACCGAGGCAAAGGCGGAGGAAAAGATTGTAGCCCTACTGGACATAGGCTACAAGAGAAGCACTATTTGTTTCTTCAACAAGGGAGTATTGGAATTTACTAGGACCGTTAACCAAGGTGGCAATGACGTCACAGAGTCCCTGATGACAATGGCCATGGTAGATGGTGAAGGAGGCAGGCGTGTCCTCACTTATGAAGAGGCAGAGGCTGTAAAACTGGAATATGGATTTCCTTCCCGGGAGGGGATGGGTACTACAAAGGATGGTATAGCCCTCACCCAGGTATCTATGTTAATGAGGCCAGGTTTAGAGAAGCTCTTGGGCGAGATAAGGATGAGCTTTAATTTTTATACAACAGAGTTTCAGGTGCCCGAGGTAGACAAGTGTATTATCTCTGGTGGAGGTGCGGCGCTGAAGGGTCTAAAAGACTTCCTGGCCAGTGAGCTGGGGATGGAGGTGGAGCTGATTAACCCCTTTCGGGGAATACTTTTTGAAGAAGGTGTCTCTGAAGGAGACGTGGAGGAGGCTGCTCCAGCATTTGTTGCGGCCCTTGGACTAGCTGCTTGGGAGACGGGTGATTTAAGTCTCCTTCCCCGAAAGAGGCTCAAGAAGGAGAGAAGCCTCATCGGAGCTTATGTAACCCTGGGGATAATAACTGCCCTGGTAATCGGTTATCTATACTGGGAAGTGCGCAGTGCGAAGGTGGGTTATACGGTGGAACTGGGCAAGAAGATGACCCAACTGGCAGAACTAACTCAAATGAGTTCAAAGGCGTCAAAACTCTCTACAAGGAGAAAGGCACTTATTGCAGCAATGAGCGCCTTTCCCCCGGAGCTTCGGAAGAGTGTAGACTGTGCAAAGGTGATAAGAGAGCTTAGGCTCTCTCTACCCAACAACGTACGCCTGGAAGAGGTCGAGATTTCCCCTGAAACGAATATAGGGTGGGAGAAAATAATGAAAGTAAGGGGGGTAGCCTTTCCCGCTGAGGAAGAGGGTCCCACTGTATCAATTCTTATGGCTGCCCTGAAGAATTCTCCCCTCTTCGATGACGTGCGCCTCCTGTATTTAGAGGGGAACAAGGACTACACTACGGAGGGTTCAAGGTTCCAATTGTTCTGTCGGTGTAACCCTATAGGAGATTAAGACCTTGGACCTCACGAAGTTAAGTAAGGCACAGCGCGTTGTGCTGAGCATTATAGTATCGGGCCATGTGTTAGTGGGCATTCTCGGGGTGATAGCTGTGTTATTTGGGTTTTATAAGTTCTATTATGGGCCTGAACAGGAAATGGTAGCAATACTTCGACAAAATATTGCAACCAAGGAGGGGGAACTCAACGCCTCACGAACCCAGGCTTCCGTGGCGAAGAAGCTGGAAAAGAACATGCCAGAACTTGAGAGACAACTTAACATACTCAAGGCAAAAATAGCCACCGGAGCGGAGATAATCTCACTAATAAAGACGGTGGAGGAAGAGGCACTAAGGTTGGACCTGAAGATCCTGAATATGGTTACCAACGTGCAAGAACCCCCACAGCCGGGACAAAAGGGCCAAGGAGCTCAGGCAAAGGCGCCTCCTGAAGAAGGGCAAACATCTGACTATACCAAGATCTCTTTTGACATCAGCCTACAAGGTGAATATAGAAAACTGGAGGACTTCTTGAGGGCCCTCCAAAATGTGGCTCCTTATCTCAACATTAGTGAATTAAACATGAGTAGTGATGAAGAGCTATACCCCGAATTGACATCAAGGCTGGTCATAAACGCCTATAATAAAAAGGGAGGTGGCGTTGGTGCTACCGATAGAAGGCTTTAAATATCTCCTCTGCGGGTTCATCGTAACCATGGGCCTCTTGGGTACAAGTATCCTTGCTTGGAGCGAAGAAAAGGCCACAGGCGTAAGGGGCTCCCTGAAGGAGGGGGCGGGCCGCAGCCCCTTTTCTCTCCCTCCAGGGGTGAAATTTCTGAAAGAAGAAGAGGATGCGGAGGCAGAGGCCCTCTCCATCTCCACGAAATGGGAAGAGGGGATGGTAGCTAGCCGTGTGGACGGCATCTTCCAAAGAGGCGAGAAGACCACGGCCATCATCAATGGCGTATTGGTAGACGAAGGCAGCTGGGCAGGAAAAGAGCAGGTAGTAAAAATAGAAGATGATAAGGTGGTATTGGCTGGAAAAGAGGGGGAAGAAAGGGTGCTCCCTTTCAAAAGAGGCGAGCTGGACCTAAAAGTCGTTAAACGGGTTAAGTCAAAGGATAAAGAGAAGAAGTGAAGAACACTATTTTTACCATAATTATTGTCTTCATTATTGCAGGATGCGCCGCTAAGGAAAAGTTAGAGGAAATGCCTGTTACCCAGGTTGCGCCTCAACGTCTAGAAGTAAAGGGGCCTCCTATGGAGCAATTACCTTTATCCCAAGTGGTGGAAGAGGTAAAGGAGAGGGAGAAGCTCTATAGCCTATCCGTTAAGAACATGGATGTAAGGAATGTACTCTTTATTTTTTCTACTGAACTGCCGGAATATAATGTGGTGGTTGACCCTGATGTCGAGGGTATAGTGACTGTTGATTTTAAAGAGCTCCCCTTGGATAAGGCCCTAGCATTCATTCTGGAGCCCTTAAACCTTGAGTACGTCATAGACGAGAAGGTCCTTAGAATCTCAAAGCCCAGGTTAGAGACACGCACCTTCGAATTTGTCTACTCCACGTCTACCAGGACGGCTAGAGGCGCCCTTATGGCCGTCACTGGTGGAGGCGGTAAGGAGATAAGTGGAGATGAGGAGGGTGGTGGGGAAGAAGTAACCACCGCTGCTAGTTTCGGCTCTGTTGAAACCGAGGATATAATAAACGTATGGGATGAGTTGGAGGCAGGGATAAAAGACCTCATGTCCGATGATGGGAAATTAAGTACGAATAAAAGGGTAGGCTACATAACCGTTACTGATTACCGGGCCAATCTGAAGGGAATAGAAGACCTTATAAACTTCTTCAAGGCAGTGGTAAAGAAACAGATACTCATCAGGGCAAAGATACTGGAGATAACCCTCACCGAATCGTCTGAATTTGGCATAGACTGGAATGTTGTGCTGACTAGACTCAGCATCCTGGGTGGCAAGAGAGGGAAAATTGCAGGTAGCTTGGGCACAACGGCACGTCCCACAGCCTTTACCCAGCCCTTCGCCCCTTCCACG
>JBHIBD010000008.1:0-45400 GCA_046758865.1 Candidatus Brocadiales bacterium
TAGTGATTGGCATATCTGCTTCCTTCATTATGATGGGAAGTGTGTGGCTGTTGGATTGGAAACTCAAGGTTGATGACCCGCTGGGTGCAGTATCAGTTCACGGTGCGTGCGGCCTGTGGGGGTTGCTCTGCGTCGGTATCTTTGCCGACGGCAGCTACGGCGGAGTAACGGGCTGCATTGTTGGTTCCGGGTGGCAGCTCCTTGCCCAGTTCATAGCCGTGCTCGTAGTGCTGGCATGGGGACTTGCCTGCGGAGCCTTCATATGGCTCACCATGAAGTATACCATGGGTATCAGGGTATCAAAAGAGGCGGAAAGAATCGGCCTGGACCATGCAATCCATGCTATGGATTGCTATCCTGCCTTTCACAGGCTGATGGAACTCGAAAAGGTCGTCTACGCGCAACAAAAAGGCAAGAAAAGCAGGGCGGCTAAATAGAGGCTATTGACGAGGTCTGTGTAAGGACAGTCCGAGATGGGGACAGCCCTTGCGGCTGTCCCCACAGGACAAATCAAGCCCCTACAGAGGCCTCAGGGGGTTATACAAAGAAAGATGGGGGAGGGTTCGCCTTTTCTTTTGTGGTTTAATCAAAGAGCTCTATCAGGGCCTTGCCGCTGCCGATATTACCCTCTTTGTCGGTAGCGTTTATTACTATGGTGTGTTCTCCGGACCCAAGCCCATTGATAGTGAAGTGGAAAGACTCTTCCCTTGCATCGAATATCCTGTCTTTTGGGAAGATACTTACCCAGTCTCCAGCATCTACGGAGTATTGTAGCTTGAATACATCAGATAACTCATCAACAACAGTACCTTCCACTGATACTTTTTTACTCTCTACAGTCGAGACAGAGAGATTGGTCAGGCGAGGCCGCGTGTTATCTATAATAAAGGGCTGAGTAACCTTCTCGGTATTTAAGGCCACATCGGGTGGATTGTCTGGTTCATCGCTGGCCATGAGTTTCACAAGGTATTTTCCATCCGGAACCCTCGTGGTTTGCCACAGGTAAGATGACTTTTCTGTTTCTTTTTGCAGAAATTTCCAATTCTTCTCCCTAACGCCCTTGTAATAGAGCATAAAGCTTATATTGTCGTCGTTAGGGTCAGATGCCTGCCATTTTATAAGCTTGGTGCCTGGACTTGGTGCCCTCCTGACATCCGTAGGTTTTCTCGGTGCTACTCCTCCTTTGGCCCGGCGTTCATTTATTATTGGCTTAATGGGCCTGCGACGACGGCCATACCGTCCCTCTTTTCCTGGCGTCGGGACCTGGTTTCTGTCAATGCTTAAGGAGATTATTTCTGGTGACTGGTTCTTTGGCAGGTAGGCTATGGAGACACTTTTTAAGAGTGGTGTAGCGTCGGATAATGTGGTGGAAAAACTGACACGATACTGTATGAAGCGAGATGGAGGGTTTTCGGTTTTTTCACCTGACCTATGCTCAATAGACCATTTACTCCAAGTATCGTCTGGTTTTTCACTATTTCCCGTCCGTGTGGTGATAGTAAGGCCGGTACCCTCGGGGACATCTGCATCCCACGATATATTCCCCCAGGACGAATTAATCTCTGCATCAAAAACAGATGACTTAAAGATACCCGTCGGGGCATACGTTTGAGAAAGTTTATAAAGGCAACCTTTATTCCCAGTCCCAAAAAATAGTCCCCTTTGCCTCATAAACAAGAAGGACAGAATTTGAGATTCCTCCACCTCAAGCAGAGTGCTCACTTTTTCGTCCTTGTCTATTTTGTATAGTCTGGCCTCGTTGCCCGTCCCTACATATACGTTATTGTCTCCGTCTACGCAGAGGGCAAAGATAAACCCACGTTGGACCTCAAGAATCTTCTTGATAATCCCATCCGGTGTAATCTTGTATACAAAGTTGACCCTCTCCGGGGTGCGGCCGTAGAGAGGAGGCCTTGCGGCTGGCTTTATCGCCGGCCTCCTGGGCGGTTGCGGTGGGGGCCGAATCTCCTGTTGAAGGTCATTGATTCCTACTGGTGGGCCTACCTCCATCGATGGCAAGGGCTCGGGGAAGGGCGCTGCAGGAGGTGCCCGTGGCGTAACAGGCACTTGCGGGCGCGCCCCAGACGCAGTCCCTGCGTAGAGATTGCCCACACTGTCTATGGCCAAACAGTGTACCTCACCTTCTTCTGCATCGTATATCACAAACGCCTTACCATCGGGGGTTATTTTGTAGATCAGCCCGTCTGGTTCGCTACAGGCATAGAGGTTGTCCTCTCTATCCACAATCATATCGAGGATATGTGACTGGGAAGAGTCAAAAAAGACGTTTGCTTCACCATCTTCTGATATCCTGTATATCCTGCCCTCTGGACCAGTCGCTGCATACAGCCTCCCCGCCTTGTCGAATTGAAGTTTCCAAATATAAGAATCAGGAAGGTCGCATACCATAATGGCTTCTCTCCAGGGTGTTATTTTGTAAATAACACCCTGGGGGGATATTCCGACGAATATGTGCCCGGTAGGACTTACAGCCAGCGACTGCACATACAGTTCCGGGAACCTATAAAGCAGGGCAAGGTCCCCCAAAGGAGAGAGCTTGTAAACTGAACCTGGGTCACCTGTACCTATGTAGATATTGCGGTATTCATCCTTGGTAAGACACCATACATAAGGTTCATCTATGCCTATTATAGGCCTAATATTTGGAGATAACTTTATGCCATCACTCACCAGGGAAACATTGTCCTTTTTACCCTGGTCAAAACCCGTGAAAGATGACTGCTTAAAAAAGCGAGTAGAAACTGCTTGGGAGTCTCCGCTATGAAGAAATATTACCAGAAGGAATGTAAGGACAGAAATGTATCTATTTCTCAATTTACACAGACCCTTATACGGTTAAAGGTGGGGGTTGTTAGTAATTGTTATCGGCTTCTTCTACAAATAGAGACAACGTTATGGAACCAGCCAATATCCAGTCAACTGGTTCTCGGTACACCACCTCGTCCATCAGGCGGCTTATGCCACTTTGGTTAGAAAAAGACATAACAGTTAGTAGTGAAGGAGGCAGAGACGGAAACCTCTGACCTTTATAAGTGACACCTCTTTTAGGAAGTAATGCGCGCACGATAAGATTAGTGTTGGGCTCGGTGCCCTCCAAGATATTTACCAGGTGTTCGAAACTCGATGGGCGAAACATATCTGGTGCCCTGCTCCTCTCTAGTGCCTGGCTGGTGTTAGAATTACATACATTCAGTACTATATTGCTACCGGGAGCGGTATCTGGTGGTATATGTATCGGGATTATCTTTGTGACAGGCTCTTGGCCAAAGGGTTTTATTGTGACAGTTATATGAACAGTTTCGCCAGGTCTTGCCTGTCTTTTATCTACATGTATGTTCTGTATTTGTGCCATCTTACGTTCAGATGACACCTCTGCTTCCAAGTTAATTCTCTTTATTTTCACGTCTTTAAAGTTATTGTTCATTATTAAAGATATTGGCTGAGTTATGTAGTAAACTGGAAACCATGTAGGGTGGGGCTCATAAAATGTATTTTCCACCTTTATAGGCCTTTCCGCACAATCAGTATAGAGGGACATACTCAATCTTACGGTCTTATCGCCAGTTTGTCGCTCTGTGGCCAACAGACCGCTTTCCGTAGCCCACTGTACGAGAGTTTGTGTCAGAAATCTATCGTTTACAACATCAAAATTATACTCGACATTTTGTGCGCCTTTAACGCTGATGCGGCAAGGTATCATCCTTGCGAATTCGTCAATGCTGCCGGCCAATGCCGTCTTTCTGTCTTGTGAGATACGGCCCACAATTTTGGTGGGGGTGGCTATTTTAAGTGATGTAGATTGGCTCGGCAGTACAGCGTAAACATAGGCACCAGCCATGGGCATATCTGTTTTGCCTGATTGGACGAAGGGATGTCCGAAGGCCAAGATATTCTTACCCTTACGATAGGTAACTGTCCCAACAGCAGCGGCATTTATGTCGCCACAAGCAAGCACGGTCGCCAATGCAGACCCAGGCACAAGCTCAGTTACAATGTTGATAAGTTCAGATGCCTGTCCACCACCCTGAATAGGAAAGAGCCCGTACCTTTCCAAAGCCAATGACATATCTTTTATGATTCTTTGGTCAAACCCTGAAATAACAAGCGGTGTCCTGATAGGCATGAGACGAAGAAGATGAGACTCTGGTTGTCCCCCAGCCACCAGCATCTCTTTTACGCTCGGTTCCTGCAGGGACAAAGATGATTCCCACGGGATGAATGCGTGCCCAAGTTTTTCTTCTGCTGCATCGTTCATGCTGAGACTCAGTACATTAAGCATATCTTTTATTGGTGTTACTCCAGCAATCGCTTCCTTCGCAAAGCTCCAGCCATATGACACTGCCCCGATGATCTTATCATCCACGTACACGGGGCTACCGCTCATTCCAGAGATTATGCCCGTCTTATCAAGGGGGTCTCCAGACATCCTAATCAATATCATGTCTGTTTTGGCCTCCCAGTTCTTTAGGACACCAAGAACCTCTACATCAAATGTGTCTATCCTGTCCCCGGAAAAGACCGTTTTGCCATATCCCTTCATCCCGGCCATTAACCCTTCCACACCTAGAACCTCAGCACCTGGTCCATGTTCACCGCCAGCACCAACGACTACAGGAATGACCAGCGACAAGAGGAGAACGCTGAATAAGTGCCTGAAAGACATACCGTTAATCTCACCTTCTATAAATACAAGTCAAAGTAGCTACTTACGCCGAAGCAAGTTTACCAATTGCTACAACCTTTGTCAAACAGTAGATGCAAGGCCTCATTCTTTGACAATTAAGAATGGTTGATATTGCCCTCTAAGGATGATATAATTTTTTTATCTGCAATGGATACTAAATTACTTGACACAAAATACGTAACCCACTACTGGAACCACCTGAATATGGCCGCAGAGGCCCTGAAGAGGGGTGAGCTGGTGGCCTTCCCTACAGAAACTGTCTATGGTATCGGCGCCAACGCCCAAGACGGTGAGGCAGTGTCAATGCTGCACGATGTCAAGAGTAGACCCCACGGCAAAGAATTTGCACGTCTCATCTCAAGCCAGGAAGAAATCAGGGACCTTGTTGAAAGTTTTGGGCCCCCTCACGCAAGAACTCTGATGAAGGAATTCTGGCCGGGTCCGCTTACTATTGTATTTTCAGGCCCAGGCGGGAGGGACATAGGCATACGTTTTCCAGCGCACAGGGTAGCACAAGACCTCATCAGGCTGGCAGGCGTCCCCGTCCTTGCAACCAGTGCCAACATATCAGGTAAGCCGCCTGCAACAAATGCGCAAGAAGTCCTGGAATATTTCAGTGGTAAGATAGGAATAATACTGGACGGGGGTCCGAGCACGATAAAGATACCCTCCACCGTTGTCAAGGTTACCCAAGAATCGTGCCTTATAGTCCGTAAAGGTGCTATCCCAGAGGAGAGAATCATGGGATGTCTTGATGCAACGGTTGAGGTAAACAGATGAAGATAGCCCTGGCATCTGACCATAGAGGTTACGAATTCAAAAAGAGGTTGTGTCACCTATTATCCGAACACGGACACACGGTAGTTGATTACGGCACGGACAATTCATCAAAATCGGTAGACTACCCAGACTACGCCTCTAAGGCTGCCAGGGCCATTGCACGTAAAGAATGTGACCGCGGTATCCTGGTATGTGGGACAGGTATTGGTATGTCGCTGGCGGCCAACAAGGTTAAAGGCATTCGGGCCATTGTGGCCCATGACCTCTACAGCACAGAGATGAGCCGTAGGCACAACGATTCCAATGTCTTGTGCATTGGTGCCGACCTGCTTGCCCCAGGCCCTATGGCAATGAAGATAGTCCAGGTGTGGCTCGAAACTCCTTTTGAGGGGGAGAGGCACGCCCGGAGAGTAGGAAAGATAATGGACCTGGAGGGTTCATGACCATATCTGCAACCTCTAAAGTGCGCCCTGCCCAGAAGAAAGGCACTCGCCTTAATGTAGCTCTACTTGCTTATACCCCCGAACCAGAGAAGCTGGTTGCGCAGGCGGCCAAGCTGTGTTACAGCCCATCCACTATCGAAGAACTAAGGGAAAAGATTGAGAAAAAAGACCAGGAGAAGTTCGTCAGGAAGCTGATTTCCATGGGTCATATGTCGCCCATAGAACATATCTCCTTCAGTTTCGGTGTAGAGGGTATATCCCGCGCATGCACACATCAACTAGTAAGGCACAGACTGGCCTCCTATTCACAGCAGAGCCAGCGCTACGTGGGTAAGCACAGCAAGAAGGCAGGGGAGACCTTTGAGTTCATCATCCCTCCCAGTGTAATAGGAGCAGGGAAGAAGGAATGGTTTGAGAACAAAATGGCAGAGATTCAAAGATGGTACGACGAGCTGGTAGAGGCCTTGGGAGATAAGGGCGAGTCTACCTATGAGGATGCCCGCTTCCTCCTGCCTAATGCGGCCGAGACGAAGATAGTTATCACCATGAATGCCAGAGAACTACTCCACTTCTTCAGGGTCAGGTGCTGCAACCGAGCCCAATGGGAGATAAGGGAGATGACCATGGAGATGCTGCGCATAGTTAAAAGGATAGTCCCATCCGTCTTCGGCAATGCCGGTCCGGCCTGTGTAAGAGGCCCGTGCGGCGAAGGTCCCCTTACGTGTGGTAAGATTGAAGAAGTCAGAGAAAAATTTAGAAGGCTTTAGAGCGGATGCCCAATACTTTTAAGGCCAACTGTGCTGCCACCGCCATAGGAAGCTTTCCCCATTTAGACCCTGACGCTGCCTTTGGACTTATCTCAAAGACCCTTCCCGAAGTCCCTTGCTGGCCACAACTTCCAAAAAGAGGCATACAGGAAGAAATGTGCGTACAGTACACCGAAGGGATGCCATTTTTCCGTCTGATTCCTGAGAAAAAATGGTTCTACCTCGAGGCATGTGAAGACGTCGTTGAGCTGGAGTACCTCTATGAAAAGTTTTTAAACGACGACTTTAACAGCTTCGCTGTATCACCGGAATATGCAGCAGGTCTCTACGTCCTGGAAAAACACCTGCCGGAATTCAAAAACATCAAGGCCTTAAAAGGACAAATCGTCGGGCCTATCACCCTCGCAGCTAATCTGAAGGATAAAGAGGGAACAGCGGCACTCTTTAATACGACCTACAACGATGCCGTAATAAAACTCCTGTGTCTTAAGGCGGAATGGCAGATATCCTTTCTCTCAAGATTCAATCTACCTGTGATAATATTTGCCGACGAGCCGTACCTTTCATGCATGGGTTCGGCATTTGCCACTGTTAGCAGCGATACAATTGTCAACTCATTTAACGAAATATTCAAGAGCATTAAGTCGTTTGGTGCCGTGGCAGGAATACACTGCTGCGGAAATACAGACTGGGACATGGTACTCAGCACAGAGCTAGATATCCTCAGCTTTGACGCCTTTATCTTTATGGACAAAGTCCTTGCCTACTCAACGCATATACGTGAGTTTTTGGAGCGTGGCGGCATACTGTCATGGGGTATTGCCCCTACTACGCCGGATGGTCTGGAAGGTATAAACCCTGACGACCTAATAGATAAAATGGAAAAAGGGGTGGCATATCTGTCGCAGAAGGGTCTCGATAAACAGGCCGTTTTACAGAACTCACTTATAACGCCTAGCTGCGGCACAGGTACCCTTACGGTGGAAGAATCCGAGAAGGCCATGTCCCTTACCTATGAAGTGTCCTCTGTCTTGAAGGACAGATATGGTCTCCATTTATAGTTGCCTGATTTAACAGGCCTATTTTCCGACCCATAAATGGGGCTCATGCAATGTAGCGTTGGAGCTTGCTCCAACGTTGAACGTGGCAGCAAGCTGCCACGCTACATAAAAAACATGGGGGCGCAGGGTCATTCCATAGGCAGATTCACCTCTAGCACGACCCTGTGATACCCCGGTGCGCATCCGACACATCTAACCGCATTATTTATTAACTACGTTGACTAACCTGCCGTCACCTATATAATTATAGACACTTCTACTGTGCTCATTTGTGAGGGGTCAAACTCGGTGACATATAATGGCCACGGCGGTAACATTGCCCAGGTGTGTGCAGCGTACGGGCTCAAACCTGATGAGATTATAGATTTCAGCGCGAACATAAACCCGCTGGGCTATTCCCCCAACTTACCAAAAAAAATCAGGGGAGAACTCCAGACCGTCCGACACTACCCTGATATAGATGCCTCCCTCCTTCGCAGTACAATTGCCCCTGAAATCCGCCACAAGGAAGAAGAGGTGCTGATAGGAAACGGCTCGACCGAATTCATATACCTCATTCCCCGAGCCCTTAGACCCAAGACCGGAGTGGTCTTTGAGCCAACATACAGCGACTACGCAAGGGCCCTGAGAAACTCCGGGGCCGGTGTTAAGGAAATCTTATGTGAGGCGGATGAGAAATTTAAATGTGACTTGAACCATCCTACCCTAAATGCAGAGATAGACGGGGACAACCTGCTACTATATCTATGCAACCCAAATAATCCTACTGGATACCTGACGGAAAGAGCGGATATTTTATCCTCGGCAAAGCGCTTCCCCTCTATATATCTCGTTATAGATGAAGCGTTTATGGACTTTGTGGACGATGCCAAAAACTTTAGTGTCCTTCCAGATGCCGGCAGAGTAAGAAATATCATTCTCCTCCGTTCCCTAACAAAGTTCTGTGGGTTCCCAGGGCTGAGGCTGGGTTACATGGTAGCACACCCAGAGGTGATAGAAAGGATTGGAACCTTTAAGGAACCCTGGACGGTAAACACGCTGGCGCAGATTGCGGGGCTAGTGGCCCTCGAGGATAAACATCACGCAAATAAGAGTAAGGAATTTGTATCTGCCGAAAAAGGGTTCTTGTACCAGCAGCTCTTGGCTATAGACGGCCTTAAACCACTACCGCCCAGTGCGAACTTTATTCTGGTAAGGATAACCGACAACGGTCCCACCGCACGGGAACTTCAAAGGTCTCTCATCAGGATGGGAATACTCATAAGGGATTGCACCAATTTCCAGGGTTTGGGCAAGAGACATTTTCGTGTAGCGGTCAGGAATCGGGAGGAGAATCTCCAGCTACTGTCCTGTCTTGAATCTGCGCTTAAGGGGTTGACCGTAGGATGACAGCCAAGGCACTAATGATACAGGGAACAGGTTCGAGCGTCGGTAAGAGTTTAATAGCCAGCGCACTCTGCCGAATATTTAACAGGGACGGATACAGGGTCGCACCCTTCAAGGCCCAGAACATGGCCCTCAATTCCTACGTAACCTGCGACGGCGGTGAGATGGGGAGGGCCCAGGTGGTCCAGGCTGAGGCTGCCGGTGTTGAGCCGTCTGTAGAGATGAACCCCATCTTACTAAAGCCGACTGCCGATGCAGGTTCGCAGGTAATTGTCATGGGCAGGCCAATAGGAAACATGACGGCAAAGGAGTATTTCTCTGCAAGGGCGGAGATGTCCAAAGTAATCACAAAGGCATTTAAAAGCTTAAGTGAGAGATACGACATTATAGTAATTGAGGGGGCGGGCAGTCCCGCAGAGATAAACCTGAAGGACAAGGATATAGTGAACATGAAAATGGCCGAGCTGGCCAATGCACCGGTAATACTGGTGACGGATGTAGACAAGGGCGGCGCATTTGCCTGGATAGTGGGTACGCTTGAACTGCTCCAAAAAGATGAGAGGGCCAGGCTGGGTGGCTTCATCCTTAACAAGTTTCGTGGTGACCCCGAACTCATTGCGGACGGGCTTAAAATGCTGGAATCACGGACAAGCCTCCCCGTGCTCGGACTCATCCCATATCTAAGAGACATCAATCTGGACGAGGAAGACTCCGTCTGGCTGGACCACTATACTAATAAAGACACGCATGATGAAGACAATGTTGATATAGCGGTCGTCAGGCTGCCCAGGGTATCCAACTTCACGGATTTCAAGATCTTGGGGAAAGAGAAATCTGTCAGGCTAAGGTACGTAGATGACCCCAGGACACTTGGCCAGCCGGATATGATTATCCTGCCGGGCACGAAGAGCACGATAAAAGACCTCATACACATAAAAGAAAGCGGCCTGGTGCAGGCCATAACCGACCGGGCCCAGAACGGCACAATGGTAATGGGTATCTGCGGTGGGTATCAGATGCTTGGTACGGGTATTGAGGATAAAAACCATATCGAGTCCAATCAAAGTTTTACAGAAGGGCTGGGGCTCCTCGACGTCTCTACTACGTTCTTGTCAGAAAAACATACCTTCCAGGTCAAGGCCGTGATGGAGAACAATAACCCCTTGCCATTTTGCGTGGATGGGGTGCTCAGTGGCTACGAAATCCACATGGGCAACTCAGAGAGCCGTTGCAAGCCACTGCTGAGGATAATTGAACGCGGTGGCAGGCCAGTTGACATAACAGACGGCGCGGTATCAGAAAACGGCCGGGTCATTGGCACCTATCTCCACGGCCTCTTTGACAACGATGAATTTCGCCGGCGGTTAATCAACTACCTGAGGAGAGAGAACGAAACAACGGCGATAGGCAACGACACATACCTGTCCTCGCAAATTTTCAAAGAAGAGGCATATAACAGATTGGCGAGCACTGTGCGGGAAAATCTCAGGATGGATATTATCTACCAAATGCTAGACTTGAAACGTACCTAATGTCTATTGCCAAAAAGGAAACATAAATGCCAGAGGCAGCAATACTTCCGCTACTTCTGGCCTTTATTATTGACCTGATTATCGGAGACCCGCACCGCATACCCCATCCGGTTAAGGCCATCGGCAAGGTAATAGAATGGGCCGAATCGCCTCTACGCCTGCTGCCTTCAGAAAGGTTGGCGGGTATAATCCTGACAATCTCTGTAGTATTAGCCACATACGTATCAACCTCCTGGGTGCTATCCGTGTCCCTTCATCAGGGCCTGCTGCTGTATTTTATTATTGCCACCATTACGCTTTATTTTACAATATCGGTTAAGTCGCTGGTGGATGAGGCAAGGTCAGTGGCCTTAGCCCTGGAGTCAGGCGATATAGTCAGGGCCCGGCAAAGACTTTCTGGGATAGTAGGCAGGGATACGAAGGACCTTGACGAACATCAGATTGTCAGGGCCTGTATAGAGACTGTAGCGGAGAACACCGTAGACGGTATCATATCCCCTATCTTCTACGCCTCGCTTGGTGGGCCTGCTGCAGCCATGGCATATAAGGCAATAAACACGCTGGACTCTATGGTGGGATATCGTAGCGAAAGGTACTCGAAATACGGCTGGGCCTCAGCCCGCTTGGACGATCTTGCCAACTACATACCCGCCCGGCTCTCCGCCAGGCTAATAGCCATAAGTTCCTATCTCTGTGGCAAGCACTTCAAGGAGTGTATATACGTTGCCATAAGGGACGGGCGCAAACATCCAAGTATAAATAGCGGCATACCTGAGGCGGCATTTGCAGGAGCGCTCGGCGTGCAGCTTGGCGGGCCGAGCACCTATGGCGGCGTACCCTCAAATAAGCCACTCATCGGAGACCCGACAAAAACCCTTACGATTGAAAGAATCAAAGAGGCCATAAAAGTGGCCTATGTAACGTCGTTTCTGGCACTCGGACTGGGACTGACAATGAGCGCCATAGTTATCATAGTCTAAAGACAAACCAATGCCAAAACTTCCTCGCATCCTCGTCGCCGGCACGCACAGCGGAGTTGGCAAGACCACCTTGACACTGGCCCTGATGGTTGAGCTAGGGAAAAGAGGTTTGGACGTCCAGGGATTTAAAGTAGGACCCGATTATATAGACCCTGGCCACCACACCGCCGCCACTGGCAGGCCCTCACGCAACCTGGATACCTGGATGATGGGCAGTGACCCATGCCTGGAGACGTTTCAGCATGCGGCGTCTGGTGCTGATATATCCGTACTCGAAGGGGTCATGGGGCTGTATGACGGACATAGAGACGGGACCGGGGCAGGTAGTACGGCCGAGTTGGCAAAACTATTGCATGCACCTGTTATTCTGCTTGTCGACGCCAAAGGTCTGGCACGGAGCGCCGCCGCCCTGGTCATGGGATACAAGGGCTTTGACGAAGAGGTGCCCCTGGCAGGTGTTATCCTGAACAACGTTTCCAGCGAGAGTCACCTCAAATTTCTGAAAGACCCTATAGAGAGGCACTGCAAGGTACATGTTCTGGGTTACCTGAGTAGGGACAGTCAGCTAACCCTGCCCGAGCGGCACCTGGGCCTTATACCCTATAATGAAGGCGCGGTTAGCCCTACCTTTTACACCAAGTTGACGGAGGGACTGAAACACGTCGATACAGACCACATCCTGGATGTTGCAAACTCGGCCCCGGACATGCCGACGTATTCAGGAAACCTTTTTTGTCACCCCGACGACCAAATTTCCGCACGCATAGCCCTGGCCAGAGATGAGGCCTTCAGCTTCTACTACGAGGACAACCTGGACATTTTGCGGTCGTATGGGGCAGAGCTCATACCATTCAGCCCACTCAGGGACTCAACACTTCCACCCAACATTGACGCCGTATACATAGGGGGCGGCTTTCCCGAACTCTATGCCCGTGAGCTTGAGTCGAACAACGCCATGAGAACAGCGCTGAGGATGACTGCCAATAATGGGGTGGTAATATATGGGGAATGCGGCGGTATGATGTACCTTCTCGAAAGACTAATTGACTTTAAAGGCAGTTCCTATAAGATGAGTGGTGTTCTCCCCGGCACCTCACAAATGACCAGGAGGAGACAAGACCTGGGTTATGTTACCGTTAAGTCCAGAACCGACAACATCCTCTGTGAAAGAGGAGAAACCTTCAGGGGGCATGTTTTCCACTGGTCAACTCCCAAAGATACACCCGAAAGCACGACATTTGCTTATGAGGTCACAAAGCCAGGTGAGGGGGCACAACCTGACGGAATCTTCAGAGAAAATGTTCTTGCATCATACACCCATGTGCACTTTGCCGGTAAACCATGTATGGCCATGAGACTACTCACTTCTGCAAAAAGGGCAAGGGTATGAGAACGGCTGTGGTGGTTGTAGCCCATGGAAGCAGGGTTAAGGAGGCCAACCGGGGGCTCTACAGCGTAATAGAAAATTTGAGGGCCACAGGCAGGTGGAACACGGTGGAGCCTTCCTTCTTGCAGTTTGAAGAACCGAGCCTTCCCAACGCGGTGGAGGGTGTCATCAGTAAAGGTGCCGACAAGGTAGTAGTCGTCCCACTACTGCTATTTCCAGGCAACCATATGCAGAACGACATACCTGAAGAAATAGAAAGACAAAGGTCAAAGTACAAGGGCGTAGAAATAGTCCTTACACGGCACATGGGCATTGACAACAGAATTGCCCAGATAGTGGTAGAGAGGATAGAAGAGGCCACCAATAATGTAAAGGCCACCGCTGGAACAGAAAACCCTCCACTGAGGCCACAAGAGATAGAAAGAGAGAGCTTTAAGATAATCGGTGAACTGGTAGACCTGGAGCAATTTCCAAAGAACTTCAGACCTGTTGCACAGAGGATAATCCACACCACAGGAGACCCGGAATTTGCCAGAACTCTGGTATTTCATCCCGATGCGGTAGCATCTGGCACCAAAGCAATAAAGTCGGGCAAGCCAATCCTGACGGATGTCACCATGGTACAGGCAGGGATAGATAAGGGAATTCTCTCCCACTTTGGTGGAGAGGTTATTTGCAGGATATCCGACCCCCAGGTCAGGCAGGACGCCGAGGCCACAGGAGGTACCAGGGCAGCTGCCGCTATAAGGGCTTCTGCAAACATGATATCAGGGGGCATAATAGCCATCGGCAACGCACCAACCGCCCTTATAGAGACAATAAGGCTGGTAAATAACGGAGAAATAAGACCAGCCCTTATAGTTGGTGTACCAGTTGGGTTTGTGGGAGCAGTGGAATCAAAAGAAGAACTGGAGAGAGGGGCAGCACCTTTTATTACAAACCGTGGCAGGAAGGGTGGAAGCACCGTAGCGGTAGCCATAGTAAATGCCCTTCTCAGGATAGCCAAGGAGAACACCCCTGAATAACCTCAGGTACGGCTTTACTACCGGGACCTGCGCCGCAGGAGCAGCAAGGGCAGCGGCACAGGGGCTAATCACGGGCTCCATGCCGGATAGCATTGAGGTCATCACCCCCTCAGGCATAGCTGCAAGGCTGGAGATACTGGAGAAGACACTCAAGCCCGGTCTCTTTGCTCGGTGCGCAGTGCGGAAGGATGCTGGAGATGACCCTGACGTTACCCACGGGTGCCTGGTATTTGTTACGGTAGAACCACGTCAAGAGGGAGAAGTTGTCATAAATGGCGGCCAAGGCGTGGGCAAGGTGACAAAGCCTGGCCTCAAAGTTCCACCCGGTGAGGCGGCCATAAACCCAGTACCCAGAAAGATGATTAGGGCCTCTGTGAGTGAGTTCCTCGGACAGGAGGCGGGACTGAAGGTGACTATCTCTGTACCTGAGGGAGAGGAAATAGCAGTAAAGACATTCAATCCTCGGCTGGGCATCCTGGGCGGTATCTCCATAATAGGAACTACTGGCATCGTAAGACCTATGTCCCAGGAGAGCCTCAAGGCGTCCCTGGTATGCGCCTTGGATGTGGCCAAGGCTACGGGTCACGATACGGTTGTACTTGTGCCCGGAAACTTGGGAGAGAATGCATTTCTGCGGGCATTCAATGCGCCTGCCGAACAGGTAGTGCAGATGAGCAACTATCTGGGATTTATGCTCATCGAGGCCAGGAAAAGGGGGTTCCAAAGGATAATACTGGCCGGTCATCCGGGCAAACTCGCCAAATTCATCCGCGGAGACCTGGATACGCATAGCCTGAAGTCACCACCAGCCATGGACGTCGTAACCAAAATTCTTGAGGAAAATGGTCTGGAAGAGGGTATCGTTGAGACCATCAAACACTCTCCGACTGTAGAGGGCATAATACAGCAGCTAAATAAAAGGGGCAAGCTCTACATGATGGAAGATGTAGCAAACAGGATTGAGAACGAGGCGAGGAAGCTACTTGGCCCCAAGGTAGATGCAGGGGTGATGCTCTTCGACATGCAAATGGACGTTATAGGCGTTTCAGAAGGGGCAAGGAATTGGCAAAAAAGATTAGAAATAATGTAACTATCATAGGATGCGGCCCAGGGGCGTTGGGCTACATGACCCTCATGGGTCTGAAGCGCATCCAGGAAGCGAATGTGTTGGTGGGTAGCAGGAGGCTTCTAAACCTGTTCCCGGAGGTAAAAGCCGAAAAGCTCATCCTTGGCAAGAATTACAGGGCCCTATTAACCAAGATAGAAAGACTAAGTGCCAGGAAGAAGATCGTTGTGCTTGTGAGTGGCGACCCCGGATTTTTCAGCTACGCCAGGCTGGTTGTTACCAGGCTGGGAAAAGATAATTGTGATATAATACCTGGAATAAGTTCTGTCCAGCTCGCCTTTGCCTCAATAGGGTTGAATTGGAGTGATGCCCACTTCATAAGTCTCCATGGCCGTAAAGCTGAATTGGATAACTTAGTGGATATCATTAAGACACATGACAAGGTGGCTGTCCTTAACGACGCTGCAGTAAGCCCCAAGCTTCTATGCCGTGCCCTGCAGAGGGGTGGCGTGAAGGGGAAAAAGGTGTATCTGTGTGAAAACCTCTCGTTAAATAATGAAAGTATTAAAGAATATGACCTTACGTATCTCACTAAGGTTCACTCAGATAGTATGAATGTAATGATATTTGTGTCAAAAGGCTTCACCTAATTATATGTCCTCCCGCGAGCTAGGCAATTTCTACGGCATCGGTATCGGTCCTGGAGACCCAGAACTGCTCACCCTAAAGGCCATCCGCATCCTCAGGGAGGTAGACGTAGTCTTTGTCCCCAAAGCAGACATCAAGGAAGAAAGCATGGCGCTCCGCCTCTGGCGGACGGCCATGGCGCTGGAAATCGCCCGGCCCCTGATAAATAGAAACGATAAGAAGGTGATAGAAAAGGTCTTCCCCATGATAAAGGACGAGGATAAACTCCGGGAGTTCTGGCTGGACGCCGCAAGGGCAATCAAGGAGGAGTTAGTGGAGGGTAAAGACGTTGCGTTCCTTACGATAGGCGACTCACTGACCTTCAGTACATACATATATTTACTCAGCCGTCTGAGAGACATGATTCCTGAAGAAAAGATTCACACTATACCTGGCATTACATCATTCAATGCCGCTGCAAGCCTTGTAAACCTGCCGCTTGCACAGCGAGACGAAAGGCTTGCAGTCATACCCGTGTCTGATGATGTAGAAAAACTGAGGCCAATTCTTGAGGACTTTGACACCGTAGTGCTCATGAAAGTGGCAAAAAAACTAGATAAGGTAATAGCACTCCTAGAAGAGCTGGGTCTTGCAGAGACATCTGTATTTGCCTCGCACGTGGGACTCGAAAACGCATACATCACCCACGACCTCAGCAAGTTAAAGGACAGTGGAAAGGGCTATATGTCCGTAATAATAGTCAAAAACTCAAGGAAACAGGCATGGCATGATAACACAGGCTCTCTGGAAAAGTAATGCGAGTAAACGTGGTACGCCCCTCTTTTGTCATTGCGAGGGGCATAGCCCCGAAGCAATCTCCTATGCGTTCGAGAGATTGCTTCGCTTCGCTCGCAATGACGTATTGGAATTGGCTTGCAATGACATGCGAAGTAAGATGTGTCTCGACGTACCTTACGTGCTTAGCAAAAAATACAACAGTCTTAATCCAGTTCTATGAAACAGACGCTAATACAAGCTTTTAATTCTCAGAACTTGTCCGAAAGATTTAGGAATTTACCTCGGAGAGTGTTTTTGGATACTAATGTTTTGCAGTATTTACAGGATTTCGGCGAGTTTATTTTTGATCATTATCGAGAGAATGAAAAATATCTTTTGGGTCCAAGAGGAAAGGAAATTACTAAAGATAATCGCTTGTATCGTGAGGTCTTAGCATTAGAAAAAATATTTTTAGGGATTGATAGAACAAATATAGAATTTTCTCTCTCCGAAGCGGTATTTAAAGAAGTTATAGACAAAAAAGACAGTGCTTTTTATCGGTGGTTTTGCGATGTTTGGGATCATTGGCAGGGAGTTCTTGCAGAGTATAGAGAAAGCCCCTTTTCTAAAGAAGCTCAAGAAAGACATGAAAAAGCGTGTCCAGATAAGTCGCTGCTTGGGAATCTATCAAAGAGGGATAGAGAAATTGTCTTGGATTCTATAAGGTTTGATTGTGACGCTCTTTTAACCGTCGATCGTTTTGCGGATAAAAACAAGCAAAGTTTTGTATACATCAAGTATCAACTTACGGTTTTAAGACCTACTGATTTGTTTGCGATATTGAAACCGTTTCAGGCTTTGTGGTTATAAACTGAAATTGTGTACGGCGGCTAACCTGTAAAGCAAGTAAAGGTGAGTGTTGCAGGACTTAAGCCCTACGTTACCCATTATAAAATTTGCCCTCAGATGAGAGACCCCATCGAAGACAGGTTCATCGGCTCTATACTGGGGCTCGCCATAGGCGATGCCATGGGAATGCCCTTTGAAGGCTGGTACCCCGACCAGATAAAACACTGCTGGAAAGATAAGGTATTCCAACCTGCACCACACAGGAGTCTGGGACCTGGGCAATACACAGACGACACGCTCATGGCCATTTGCCACCTGAAGAGCCTGATAGATTCAGGCAGGATGGAGCCCGAGGACACAGCACAAAAATTCGTCCAGTGGTTCGACTCAGGTAACCTTAGGGGTATAGGCAGGTCAACTGCAATCTCTATGCGAAGGCTAAAACAGGGTTATTCCTGGCAGGAAAGTGGGGCAAAGGGCGAATTCGCTGCAGGCAACGGTGGAGCCATGAGAATAGCCGCAGTAGGATTATTCTACCATAACGACATACCTTCACTAAAGGAGGCCGTTTGGCAGGCGGTGATGATAACACATAGCAATACAGAGGCCGTGGCGGGCGCAACGGCAGTGGCCTACATGGTGGCCAGAGCTGCCAAAGGAGACCTTGACCCAGACACCGCCATAAGGGACACAAGGGAATTTGTTGGTGACTCGGCAGTCTCCAAAAATCTGGCCAAGGCGGAGGTGCTTCTAAAAGACAACGTCAAACCTGAAGAGGCCCTGGAGATACTGGGCACGTCTGGCTATGTTGTAGAGACAGTAGCCAGCGCCGCATTTTGTTTCCTATTCACACCCAAAGATTTCAAGAGCGCCGTGGTCAATGCCGTCCTGGGCGGGATAGATGCTGACACAACGGCAGCCGTAGCCGGCGCTATAAGCGGAGCCTTTAACGGATTGAGCGGGATTCCGCAGAACTGGGTCAAGGACCTTGAGGACCACGAATCACTTACCTCTATGGCCAGTAAGCTCTATAACGTATGTACAAAAGCGAGTGAAGGGAAGTGCCTATGAAGGTCTACTTTATTGGTGCCGGCCCTGGCGACCCTGAGCTACTTACTATAAGAGGCAAAAAGATACTTGAGAGAGTTGGCTACTGCCTTTATGCAGGCTCCCTGGTGAACGAAGAGATACTAGGATACACTAGACCTGGCACGAAGCACTACAACACCCATGGCATGGGCCTTGAGGAGCAGCTCAAGGTGATAAAGGAGGCACAGGAAAGGGGTGCAGACGTGGCCCGGCTGCACACTGGCGACCCCTCACTTTATGGAGCAATCCAGGAACAGATGAAGGCGCTTGACGAGATAGGCGTTGATTATGAGGTAATACCAGGCGTGAGCTCCTTCTTGGCCGCTGCAGCCGGCTTGAAGCAGGAGCTAACCCTCCCCGGCGTATCACAGACAGTAATCATCACCAGGACCGAGGGTCAAACGCCCGTGCCCACAAAGGAATCCCTCAAGGTACTTGCCCAGTCAAAGGCCACCCTGTGCATCTTTCTGAGTGTACACCAAATAGAGAAAGTCGTTGAAGAACTCCTACCGTCGTATGGTCCAAGCTGCCCTGCTGTAGTAGTGTATAAATCTACATGGAAGGAAGAAAAGATAGTACGTGTCCCTCTCTCAAACCTGGCCGAAGAAGTTAAACGCAAAGGTATAAAAAAAACCGCACTTATTATAGTTGGAGAAGTGCTGGCAAGGGACTTCGAGAGATCCCGGGTCTACCAATCCTAATATACCCCCCCTCTGAATACCCACCCCAAAGAATATTGCGATATTTCAAATAGTTGACATTTGTGCAACTATTGTTTACAATTAAAGTAGATAAGAGCCATTTTTCCAGCGCACAGGTACTGTTTATGAAGAAAGCGGGTAAAAACCGAAAAAAGACCAGTCTTGACAGCTTTGTAGAGGGAATAAGTCTACTTGTGCTGGAACTGGGAAGACACCCGGAATCTTCATCCATTCTCACATATGGCCAAGAGACCCTTCTAACTCTATTGAGCCAGAGGGAGAAGATATCCCTCAAAGACATAAAGACCCATCTGAATATAAACACCTTCCAGATGTCTCGCCTACTGGCCTCTGTGGAGAACTATGTTGAGGATGAACGCCAGGTACCGTTGATTATTCGTGAGGTAAATGAGCAGGACAAGAGGCAGTGGATTATATCTCTATCTGATGATGGGCGAAGGGTACTCTCAGAGGAACTCCACAGGAGGAGGCTAAGGGTTGAAAAACTCCTTGGCCCTCTGACCCAAGAAGAGAAGGCCAGACTGATGTCAACAATCCAAAAGATGATAACTGGCATGAGACAAAAGTGAGCGAAATGCTGAATGGCAAACATTTACAGGCTTTTGGAAAACTTTGGGGTCTCATCTCCTGCCTGCCCAAAAACGTGGAGAGTAGGGGTGTGATTTATCGCACCCGCTTGGCGGAATTTTTGTGTAGGGACAGGGCCTATCCCTATCCGTGCAGACTAGATGTAGCGTGCGAGTTTATCTTGCACGTGCGAGTCGCACGCTACACTATACTTGCGGTAATTTTAACCATTAGCCTGCCAGAGATGGCCACGGGGCAGTATAAACTGCAGAAGGATGAAATAGTGAGGCCCGTGGAGATTTTTCGGGCAGAAACACAAGATGTAGTCTATGTGGCTGAGACAACTGGTTCACTTATTGCAGAGGCCGATGTGGATGTACGCAGCGAGGTGGACGGCATTGTGCAAAAAATCTTCTTTGAGGAGGGTGACAAAGTAGAGAAGGGAGATCTCCTTATAACCCTTGAGGACGAGAAATACCGCCTCAAGGTTGCAGAGAGCGAGGCAAAACTTCGACAGGTTGAAGCCGACTTGGCACTGGTCAGAAAGACCTCCGAAAGGATGACCCAGCTCTACGAGGATGGAGTTATATCCAACCAGGACTACGACGATGCGGTGAGCAAGGCAGAGTTAACAGAAGCCTCTCGAGATACCGCCCGTGCAACCCTTGCCTTGGCACAAAAGGACCTCAGGGACACCAGGATTACTGCCCCAATATCCGGAATAGTGAGTAAGAGATTTGTTGATGTTGGAGAGTACATTGAGTCAGGTATCACCGACCTGCTGAATATTGTGGATATTGACCCTATAAAACTGGCGTTCACAGTCCCAGCAAGATATTTTTCTACCGTCAAGCTTGGCCAGAAGGTCAGCGTCTCTGTTGATGCCTACCCAGATGAAGAATTTATCGGCGAGATATATTATCTCAACCCCAAGATAACTGTGGAAACTAGACGGCTCCAGTGCTACGCAAGGATACCAAATCCGGATAGGAAATTAAGTCCTGGATTTTTTGTTACTACCAAACTCCCGGTTGCCACACACATGGATGCAGTAGTCATTCCCGAGGAAGCCGTCCTTAGTGAAGAAGGCGTTAGCTACTGCTTCCGCGTGGTGGACGGTCGGGCAACAAAGTCAATTATTACACCTGGGATTAGGTTAAAGGGAGGTAGGGTGGAGGTAGTAGATGGGCTGAAACCCGGGGACCACGTGATAGTGCGGGGCCAGTACGTACTGGAGGAAGGGGACAGGGTTGAGGCAGGGCTTTTCAAGCTCACTGAGAGGGAATAGCGGTGTTCTTACCCGATTTTTGTATTAGAAGGCCCATATTTGCCATTATGATGGTCTCGGCCATAGGCGTGTTCGGGATAATCACCTATTTTAAGCTGGGTGTAGACCAGTATCCAAAGATAGATTATCCCTATGTGGTGGTGCAGAGCAACCTTAGGGGGGCCAGCCCTGATGTCATGGAGATAGACGTTACAGACCCCCTGGAGGAGGAGATAAACACTATACAGGGGATAAGGAATCTCACGTCTACGAGCTCCGAGGGATTCTCTGAGATAAGCGTAGAATTTCTACTAGACAGAGATATAGACGTTGCGGCACAAGATGTGCGCGATAAGGTGGCACTAGCCCTGGAGAGGCTCCCTAGGGACGTAGAGCATCCCGTGGTAGACAAACTTGACCCATCCGCAAGACCCATTATATGGATAGCTGTGCAGGGGAACGAGCCCCTGAAAGAGATAAGTGACTATGCACACTATGACCTAAAACCTAAATTTCAAGTCCTCCCTGGAGTGGGTCTAATTCTTGAGGGCGCCTTCCGAAAAAAAGCCATGAGAATCTGGCTCAACCCGCACCGCCTAAAGGCCCTGCAACTAACTGTGGCAGACGTCATTACTGCCTTAAGCAGGAAGCACAGGGAAATACCCGGTGGCAAGATAGAGAGAGAGGCTTTGGAGCTTTACGTGAGAACCATGGGAGAACTCAAGACCGCCGAAGATTTTAATAATCTCATAATAGACTACCGCTCAGGCGCCCCTATAACCCTGAAAGACGTTGGCTTTGCTGAATTCGGCATGGAAGACAGGGACATGGTAGCCCGATACCGTCATGTCCCAGGTGTTATAGAACCCTCAGTAGGCCTCGGGGTCAAGAGACAGTCTGGTGCAAACACGGTCTCTGTATCAAGAGAGGTAAGAAAGGTTTACAATGAGGTTAAGGACCACCTGCGCAAGGGGATAACGATGGATATAGCGGTGGACCGCGCCGACTTTATCGTCGCATCCATCAGGGACGTCCAGTTTGCCATACTGTTTGCCATAATTATAACGGGCCTTGTGGTGCTATTTTTTCTGCGGAACCCCCTGGGCACCTTCATAGTCTTCCTGGCCATCCCCACCTCTTTCCTCGGGGCCTTTACAATGATGCATCTTCTGGGCTTCACCCTCAACAGTATGACCCTCCTGGCATTGAGCCTTGCAGTTGGAGTGATAATTGACGATGCAGTAGTGGTATTGGAGAGCATCTTTCGACACAGAGAAAGGGGGTTAGAGCCCTTTGAGGCCGCTAGCAGAGGGGCCCACTTAGTTGCCTTCGCAGTTATCTCCACAACGGTAGTAATGGTAGCAATGTTTACCCCGGTAGCCTTCATGAGAGGTATAGCAGGGAGATTCCTCTACGAATTCGGGTTAACTGTTTCTGGAGCTGTAGTCGTTTCATCCTTCATTGCACTTACCCTCACTCCAATGCTCTGCTCCCGCTGGCTAAAGGTGGGTGACAGCCGAAACCGGGTTTTTCTCCTCCTTGAGCGCCTGTTTTTAACGCTGGAGGGTATTTATGTCAAGGTGCTCGGCTGGTCCCTGCACTGGAGGTTTATCATCTGTATAATTGCCGCCGCCAGCCTCGCTGGTGGCGTCGTCTTTGCGAGATTGGTAGGGAGAGAGCTGGTACCGTCTTCGGACACGGCACAATTCATGATAAGTGTAAAGACGCCAGTAGGTGCGTCTCTGGATTATACTGACAGCATGATGAAAAAGATTGAAAGCATTTTGGATGAAACGCCTGAGGTAAGGTCATTTTTTTCTGCCGGCGGCTTCGGTGGGGGGAACAAGGGGATCTTCTTTGTGCACCTTACCCCAAAAGGTGAGCGTGGACGTTCCCAGGGTGAGATTCTAGCCGAACTGAGGAAACGCTTTGCCAGAACCCCCGGCGTGTTTGCATTTCCCCTTGAATTTGAGCAGGAATTTGGTGCCAGGAGGGGTGCACCACTGGAGTTTACTGTCTCAGGACCTGAACTTACGGAACTCGAAAGGCTTAACGGTGAGTTTCTGACAAGGCTGAAAAAGATACCCGGTATCGTGGACATCGATTCTGATCTGGAACTGGGCCGACCTATGGTGTACGTGGACATAGACCGCAAAAAGGCAGCAGACCTGGGTGTAGAAGTGGCTGCAATAGGTGACACCGTGAGGGCCCTCATGGGGGGCGTAGAAGTAGCCGATGCCAAATATAAGTACGGGGGTAAGCGATACGATACAATTGTGAGACTCGCCGAGCCATACAGAGACCTGCCTCAAAACATTATAGAACTCCATTTGAGAAATAGAGAGGGAGAAATCATTGGCTTAAAGGATGTGGTGACCGTAAGGGAAGCAACCGGGTTCAATGTTATAAACAGGAGGAACCGTCAGCGTTCTTTTACAATATCTGCAAATCTCATTAAAGACCAAAAGACCCTGGGCGAGGCGGTCAGCGATATAAATAACATTACCAAGGAAATACTGCCAGAGCAGTACAGCCTCGCCTTCTCCGGAAAGGCTGAGACGTTTGAAGAGTCTATACAGAGCTTTATATTTGTAATTGTACTCGCTATGGTCATCACCTATATGGTGCTCGCCGCCCTGTTCGACAGCTTTATTCACCCTTTTACTGTAATGCTGGCACTACCCCTCAGTTTTGTGGGCGGGTTTGGTCTGCTCCTGGCCACCCACAACACCATTAACGCATACAGCATGATAGGTCTTATACTGCTCCTTGGATTGGTCTCAAAAAACTCAATATTATTAGTGGACTACACTAACAGGTTAAGACAAGAAGGTAAGGAAACCAGAGATGCTCTACTGGGGGCTGGCGAAGTCAGATTGCGGCCCATTCTCATGACGGCCTTTTCCACCATGTTTGCGATGTTACCGATTGCAATTGGCTTCGGTTATGGTGCTGAGGCCAGGGCTGGCATGGGTATAGTAGCCGCTGGCGGTATGTTTTCTTCCATGTGCCTCACCCTACTTGTGGTACCAGTACTTTATTCCCTATTGGACGATTTGGCGCGGCTTGCCAAACGACCAAGACGAAAGAAACCCAAAAAACCAAAGAAAACCCCTACCACTGCATCTACAGTAAAGGAATAACTGATGCCCCTGGCTCTTATAACCCTTTCTGAGGAAGGTTTGAGGGTTGCAGAACGGCTAAAACCCAATCTGGGGGAAGACGCAGACCTGTTCCTACTGGAAAAACTCTGCGAAAAACTCTATAAAGAAAAGCCCTATGCAAAACCGTTCTCAGAGGGAATTCACACCCTGGTGGGGGAAATCTTCGGTAAATATAACGGCCTGGTCTTCATTATGGCCCTCGGCATAGTAGTAAGGGCCATTGCACCGCACATAAAGGATAAACTCTCTGACCCTGCAGTGGTGGTGGTCGATGACGTTGGCCGATTTGTCATCAGTGTATTGTCCGGACACGAGGGTGGCGCAAATGACCTGGCCCTAAAGGTCGCCAATATCCTCCACGGTGACGCAGTTATAACCACCGGCACTGAGGCGAAAAAGGATATAATAGTCGGGGTAGGCTGTAGGGCCGATATATCTTCCGAGGCCATCAAAGAGGCCATACTGTCCAGTCTCAGGGCCTGCAACATCCCGCTTGAAAGGGTGAGGTTGGTAGCTACTATAGAGGAGAGGGCGGGTGTAAGCGGCCTCTGCGGCGGCGTTCGTGAGCTAGGCATCCCCCTGAAGGTAATTTCAAAAGAGGAGATTAATACGTGCGAAAAGGAGTTTAGCAGGTCTGAATTTGTCAAAGAAAGAATTGGCGTCTGGGGTGTCTGCGAGCCAGCGGCATTCCTGGCCGGGAGGAAGACGAAATTAATACTGAAAAAACAAAAGTTTCCGGGGGTAACAGTAGCCATAGCCCAGGAAAACTTAACGTGGTAGGCATAGGTCCCGGTTCAAGGGCTGACATAACCCCCAGGGCCCTGGAGGCGCTAAAAAGCTCCGACGTAATTGCCGGTTACAAGACCTACCTGAATCTTATAAGAGATGTGATAGGTGACAGACCCGTGCTGAGTTCGGGTATGGGTGAAGAACGGCAGAGGTGTGAGGCTGCACTGAAGGAGGCCGCTAAGGGCAAGGTGGTCTCTATTGTTAGTAGTGGCGACCCTGGGGTGTATGGCATGGCCGGACTCGTGCTGGAACTTGTCGCCAACATGAAACAAAAAATTACTGTTGAGATAATCCCAGGTGTCCCGGCATCCTGCGCCGCATCCGCACTACTGGGGGCACCACTAATACACGACCACGCCATTATAAGCCTCAGCGACCTGCTCACCCCATGGGAGGTGATAGAAAAGAGGTTAAGGCTGGCGGCAGAGGGAGATTTTGTCATTGTGCTATACAATCCCAAGAGCTCACAACGGACGTGGCAGATAGAAAAGACACGACAAATCCTCCTGGAGCAAAAACCACCGACGCTCCCTGTGGGCATTGTAAAAGATGCCGGAAGGCAGGGGCAGGAGGTGGTGGTGACTACCCTGTCGAATATGCTGGAATACCCAATAGACATGACTACGACAATAATAATCGGAAATTCCACTACATTTACCTCTGGCGATTTTATGGTAACAAAACGGGGCTATAAGCTGTAAATTGAAACTTCCGAAAAATCTGTGCAGGGACAGCCTTGTCTGTTCCTTCCCTCCCCCCTCGATGGGGGAGGGAAAGGGTGGGGGTGAACATCACCCTCCCCTAACCCCTCCCATCAAGGGAGGGGGAAGAGGAAACAACTCCTGTCAAGGGAAGAATCACAAAAAAATGTTTTTCAGAGGTCTTAAGCTGTGATTCTAGTCATGTCTGGCACTGCCGACGGCCGGCAAATAGTCCGAGAACTCCATCGGGCAGGCGCCAAGGTCCTGACCACAGTTGCAACACCCTATGGGGAGAAACTCTTTAAGGCTGCGGGACTTGGCCACCTGTGTGTCAGGGGCAGGCTGGACGGTGATGCACTCCTAAACTTCATCGATGAGAACCAGGTGGACACCGTCATAGACGCCACACACCCATACGCCGCAAACGCCTCCCTTAATGCAATGCAGGCCTGCGCGACAAAAAACATAAAATATATCAGGTTCCAGAGGGAAGGCACACCCCTACCAGAATCCCCCCTTATCCATACAGTAAAGAGTGTGAACGAGGCCGTAGAGGTCGCAGGAAGGCTTGGCAAGAGGGTACTACTCACTACCGGCTTTAATAGCGTCAAAGACTTCATCAGGCTAAAGGATGACAACAATCACGAACTCATAGTCCGCATCCTCCCAGTGCCCGAGCACATAAGCAGGTGCATTGAGATGGGTATTTCGCAGAGGAACATCCTGGCGCTCCAAGGCCCATTTTCAAAGGAATTTAATACAGCAAATTTCCGTGAGTTCAACATTGACGTAGTCGTCACAAAAGACGGCGGCAAAGAGGCAAAGACACTGGAAAAGATAGAGGCCTGCCTGGAATCGCAGATTCCAATAGTAATCATCCAGCGACCCAAGCTGGATTACCCCATAATGTACTCATCTATAGATGAATTGGTGGAGGGGTTGAGCTAGCGAGACAGAATTATAAAAGAAATACTAGATTTTCTGGGTAGAGATGACTTAAGTATGCATGTAGGCGTATGGGATAATATGCCTTTAGACTCCCCATTTGAACTGAAAACAAGTGATTTTATCAGCTTTGCAGAAGAAGATTTAAAGGAAGATGACGAGAAGCCACTAATTAATGCCGAAGCGCGCCACAGACTTGAGAAACAAAAGGCAACTACAGGGGCCACCTTTACGACGGAACACAACCCCAAAAAAACATCGTCACCGTACCATCCGATTAAAAGACTACGATTATTCGCAAAGAGGCGCATATTTTATAACGATATGTACGCATAACGGGAAATGTCTATTGGGAGATGTTATGGATAAGAAAGTGAGGCTATCATCTGTTGGGAAAATTGCCAAACAATTCTGGAAAGAAATACCAAAGCATTATCCACATGTCGAATTAGATGAATACATTGTTATGCCCAACCATCTGCATGGAATAATAATATTAACAAACCCTGTAGGGGCTCAAAATTTTGAGCCCCTACAAAAGAAAAACCTTGAACCCCTACGAAATAGATATCAACGTACCATACCAAAATCGATAGGATCAATCGTGCGTGCATATAAATCTGTTGTAAAGCATTGGTGCAAAAACAATGGCCGTGTACATTTCAAATGGCAGCGCAATTATTATGAACATATTATCCGAAATGAACAGGATTTAAATGAAATAAGGGAGTACATTATCAACAATCCTCTAAAGTGGGAACTGGACGAACTGGACGAAGAGAATCCAAAAAATGTCAAATCAAAAAATGTCGTGAAATACTCTGGCTAACGAACCTTCGACTATGCAAGATGGTGCCTGCCCTGAGCTACACAACTTATAACAATTAAAAAAGCGAAGAATCTGTTCACCATGCCTGAATTACCCGACGTTGAGGGTTTTAAAAGATATTTTAAAAATACCAGCCTGAATAAAAAGATTGTTGGTGTTGAATGCCCGGCTAAAGATTTAATAAAAAAGATAACCTTTGTGCGTTTTAAAGAGAAATTAATTGCAAAAAGATTCAAAAATGCCTGGCGGAGAGGAAAATTCCTAATAATAGAAATAAAAGGAATTCCTGAGAAGTTAGTAATCCATTTCGGTATGACTGGAAACCTCCATTACGTAAAGCAGGGAAAAGAACGTGGCAAAGACAGGTTTTCTCGCCTCATCTTCAAGTTTGAAAATAGTTATGAACTGCGCTGGCTGGATATGCGAAAACTGGGGAAGGTTTATCTGGTGAAAGACCCTAAAGAAATAAAATTGATAAAAGAAATGGGACCAGAACCGCTAGGGCTTTCCAGGCCTGGATTCTTAGGGCTTTTACAAGGTCATAAAGGAAAGAATATTAAGGCGTTTCTTCTTGACCAAAGAGATATCGCTGGGATTGGAAATATTTATTCTGATGAAATCCTGTTTAAGGCTCAAATCAATCCCCACCGTAAGATCAAGACACTGAATTTAAAGGAAAAAGAGAAAATTTGTCAGGCAATGTCAAGGGTTTTGAAAGGAGCAATTAGGATTCAGCCCCCCTCAGGGAAATTTGGGTTATCCTGGCTACTGTCCCATCGAGGAAAAGATATGAGGTGCCCCAAAAATAAAAGTCATCAATTGAAAAGGGAGATAATTGCCAATCGCGCTGCAACCTATTGTCCAACCTGTCAAAAATGAAACCGCGAAACCTCTCCAAAATACCCAAATGTCATCTTGAGGTGTTGTAGCGGCAAAGCTCGCTTTGCTAAAGGAAGTCGAGCAAGCTCGACCACTACAAATTAGCAGAGATTCTTCGCTTCGCTCAGAATGACATAGGGCATTGAAGCCATCCTTGACAAATATCCCGCCCGTGTTAAAATCATAAAATCTTTTGGCCTTATTGGGTTTGTCTGTTTGTAGAGAAAGGGCTGGTCCCAATGGTAAGGCTGCACAGCGCAAAAAGATTTTTGCTTGGTTTCGTAGTTTTCTTGACCTCTACGTTGTCTATGGGAGGGGCGTTAATGGCCGTTGAATCCACCAAGTTTAACAAGGCATTCTTTGATGAGGTAGAACCCATAAAGTTGGAAGACCCCCTTGCGGTAGTGCTCGGCGCCATAGATAAAGGCGAACCGATGGTCTATACCTACGGTGATGCTGTAAGGCTAGCAGGCCATTCCTGCCCTGCCATTTCTGGTGCGTACAAACTCACACAGTTGGCGTTGAAGGAACTTTATCCGGACAAGACCCCGGTAAGGAGCGAAATAACGGTTAAATTCAAGGGAGGGGTAGAAGATAAGGTGAACGGCCCCATATCACAGGTTATCAGCTTTATTACTGGTGCGGCTCCTGAGAGTGGCTTCAGAGGACTTGGTGCAGGAAAGTATAACAGAAAGAACCTTCTTACCTATGACGAGAATGATGCGCCCAGCCCTGATTGCATCTGCTCAGTAGTGTTTCAGCGGACAGATACGGGAAAGAAGATAGAGATAACATATTCGAACTACATGCTTCCCGCCGACCCCAGGATGGGGGAGCTTATGCCCAAAGCCGTTAGCGGGAGGGCCTCGGACAGTGAACTAAAGGAGTTTGGAGAACTGTGGCACGAGAGGATAAAGACCATCCTCTTTAATCCCCCGGAAGGTATGTTTGTTATAAAGGAACTGAAGTAGTTAAATGCATCGAGTAAGGCACAGGTTAACCCTGACAGATAATCCACAAACATGAACACGAAAAACATCCCTGTATTGTTAACCGTTATCGCCTCTCTGCTTTTAGGTGTAGTGCGGCCCTGTCTTGCCGAAGTTGGTGCGGAAGAAAATTTTCGTGTGGGGCTTGAACTGCTGAAAGAGGATAAGCTCGACGAGGCAATCACACAGTTTAAAAAGGCAATTGAAAAGGAGCCCTCAAAGGCAGAATTCCATAGCAGACTTGCCCAGGCCTATAGTAAGAAAATGATGTTTAAGGAGGCTATCGAGGCATACTCGAGATGCCTCGAGCTAGACCCAACGGACGTGCAGACTCATAATAACCTCGGCGTTATCTACGATGCCCAAGACATGCCAAACGAGGCCATTGAGGAGTATAAAAAGGCAATCGAGATAAATCCCTTATATGCTGAGGCTTACAACAATATGGCCGTTGCTTACCTAAGTGGTGCAAGGCTTGAAGAGGCAACAGAGGCCCTTCAAAAGGCCCTGGAGATAGATCCCAACCACGCACAGGCCCATTACAACATAGGGATTGTTTACTCCAAGACGAGGATGAGAGAGAAGGCCATCGAGGAGTATAAAAAGGCCATTGAGATAGACCCTAAGTACGCAGAGGCGTACAACAACCTGGGTATACTGCTGGAACAACTTGGCAAAGCCGAAGAGGCCGCTGAGCAGTGGAAGAAGGCCATAGAAGTCAGCCCTCAACACCTAGACGGCTACTACAACCTGGGGGCCTACTATTTTAACCGGGAAAGATATGAAGATGTGCTACCTCTTTGGAAGAAGCTGGTAGAGCTTGCACCAAAGGACCCCTGGTCTCATTGGAGATTGGCCGCTGTCTATGGCAGGATGGGTATGTCTGAAGAGGCAAAGAAGGAGATGGAACTCTTTAAAGAATTGGCGCCTAAGTCGGAGGAATATAAAGAGAAAAATCCTCAATCGTCCACTACGTCGCCGTCTTACACTTTCCAGCAACCCTCTGAATTTCCACAAGGTTCAGCCGCACGCAAATTAGCTGAATATGTTTTAGCGTGGGAGAATCAAGATTGGGACAAAATGGCTAAGTTTGCCCAAAAAACCTGGCTTAGTAACGAAACAGACCCCGCAGGACTATTGGAAACATGGTATAATTTTAAAACTCTAAAAGGATTTGAAATCACAAATGTGAAAAAAGTCAGCGAAGTTACTAATGATATAACATTCATTGTACAGTATAAAGCCATAAACAATGGGATTTCAAAGAAACAAATTACAGCCAGAGTTATAAAAGAAACTGCCTCTTATACACCCAGCGAGCAAGGGGAATGGAGAGTAAATCCTATCTCAGCTCTTCAAGAGAAAGATGTTAATTAGAATTTAAAGAATTGAGGTCTCTGAAAAATACCGAAAGAATGCATAACAATGCTCCCGGTCGTCATTGCGAGCGAAGCGAAGCAATCTCATGTTTTCTGGTTAAAATCACTTACGAGATTGTTCGCCAAAAAGACAGGCGAATCTGCCTCAGGCACGACTTCGTCACTTCCGCTCCTCGGTATCCTTAGCCGTAGGCGACGGAATACCTCGCAATGACAGCTTTTTCTATGTTCTGCAGAGAACTTGAAATATAAATCAACGGGCAAAATGACCAAAATTACTATCATCAAAGGAGACATTACAAAACAGGCCGTGGACGCCATTGTAAATGCCGCCAATAAGACCCTCCTTGGCGGCGGAGGCGTTGACGGGGCGATTCATCGGGCAGCCGGGCCGGAATTGCTTGGGGAATGCAAAACACTTGGAGGCTGTGAGACAGGCGAGGCAAAAATCACCAAGGGCTATCGTCTGCCTGCTAAGTATGTGATACATACCGTCGGCCCTATTTACGGCCGGGAAGGGGGGAAGGAGGCAGAACTTCTAGCTAATTGTTACACAAATAGTCTTTCTTTGGCCAAAAAGCACCACATCAAGACTATCGCCTTTCCTGCCATTTCTACAGGGGTATATGGCTACCCAAAGGAGGAGGCGGCGAAAATCGTATTTAAAACCGTCAAGGATTTTATTACTAAAGACGACTCTCTTGAAGAAATTCGCTTCATACTGTTTTCCGACAGTGATTCAAAGTTGTATGAGAAAATTTTCAAGGAATAGAAGCGTATGGGCAGGGTTACCCCCCACCCATTACACCTGGGCAATTAGAGGTTAAGGGTGCCATGCAGTCTTTTCAGGGCCCCAAATTTCTCTGACCTCCCCAACCGGCTTCTCTTTATTCCAGCTTCCAACACCTCAACCGTTTTGTCGTATGTTTCCCTATCTACGGGGTACGGATACCCGTCCTTGCCCCCATGTGCAAAGCTGAAGCGTGCGGGGTCACGAACAGAGGTTTTAGTACCATATATCAGCTCAGAGACAAGTGCCAGTGCCCTTATTGTCTTAGGGCCTACGCCCTGTATGGCCAATAACCCCTCAAAACTGTCAGGGCCACGTTGGTGTGCGTTCAGCAGGATTCTTTCCAGGCGCTTTGTGTCGTAATCCACCTGATAGATGGGGTGTCGGGTAGGCATATCCAAGGCCCCCGCTGGCTTAACCAAGTGCCTCTCAGCTAAAAATTTTAGGTCTTTCAAGAGGACATCAATATCTGACGACACCAGTTGCGAACTCATCTCCCTGGATTTGCGGCTCTCTCTTGCCGTCATATCGAGGACCTCTGCCTCAGACTGGGCACAGATTGCACTATGGGGCTCTTCCACAAGATTACCAATACGACTGGAAAGCCAATGATAGCGGCGGGCCGTCCGCCTCTCCTCGTTCATCCCCTGCTGGATTACGGCCCATGACCCCCGTTCGGTAAAGGCGATGTTATGGTGATATATCTGGTGGCCGTCCTGCAACGCAGCATTATCCACCTTTGCACTCATCCTGCTGCTATAAACCAGCCCTTCTATTGTGCCGTTGGACAGGGACAATTTGTCTCCCCAATCCCTGAGCTCGTCGGGTGTCTTACGGGACGTTTTGCCCTTTCCACCGCAAATGAATATACCAAGCTCTTTCTCACGGCCCCTCAGGCCCTCCTTCAGTGCGCCCAGGGTAGTAGTGGTCAATCCGCTCGAGTGCCAGTCAAACCCCAGCACGCAGCCAAAGGACTGGAACCAAAAGGGGTCGGAGAGTTTTACCAACATCTCTTCCGGGCCCGACTCCTCAACGATAACGGTGGATATGCCCGCTGCCAGCCGTGTCATCCTCTGGAACAGCCAGCGAGGTGCCTTCCCATGGTGGAGTGGCAGATTAGCAACACCGGTTCTCATTAACAATAAGCCTATACGCTAAAAGCCTTTAACGCTCTATGTTCTTGTCACTTATTATATAACGAAACCTGTTAAAATACATACAATGCCATCCTTAGCCGCCGAAGGTAACGAAGGATCCCATCTCGCTAGCCACGAGATTCTTCGCTTCGCTCAGAATGACATAGGGCATTGTGGCAATTTTTGCAGTGGCCCTAAATAATAATATAATACCCAATCAGGGTGCCGCGGGGCTTCAGCCCTGCGTTACACCTAAATGTAGCGTGCGAGTTTATCTCGCACGTGCGACACAAGGTCGCACGCTACACTCATAATGCAGTTGAGAAACAAGCTGGATGCAGCCATCCGCCTCTAGCATAACCCTGTGCCACACACCAGGGCTAAAGCCCTAGGCCACCCGCCTTTAACGCTTCTATTTTAACATAAATTGCAGGGTGCGTTTCAATACACCAACATTGCCGAAAATCAACGGTAGACAACGAAGTTTTACTTCGTTGAAGGAAACATCAACGACCCTAAAGGTCGTTGTCTACCTACTTCTTAGATTCAACGATTAGTCGTACCAGCAAGCCTGTGAAATACAAAAAAGCCTCGACTTCCGACGGACTGATTGTGTGCCTCCTATCAGATGCATGTCGTTTAAATTCGTTAGCGTAGTTAATATAATTACTCAAGAATGCCTTCCATTCTTGAGATAATCCAACCTTCCTCAACAATTCCTCTCGATTGTTATCTAAAGTTCTGTTGTTTTGTAAAACTTTTCGTACCAAACCTTCAACAACTAAATAACAATTAATTACGACATCGTCTAATTTATTGGTAGAATACCTATCAATGGCTTTCAGAAAATCTTGCTTCTCATCTGGAAAATCATCCAACCAATCCAATGGATCTTCAACTAACGTCTCATCTAATATTTCTGCTCCACTTGGATAGAACATTCCATTTTTCCATTTCACACCTAAATCAACTGTTGAATGAGACAATGCATTTTCTATCCAAAATGACATTTTCTCTTGTAATTCTGAATCAAACTTAAGAAATCCATGCGATAAAACCAAAATCTTAATGGTTTTCAGAAAATCATCACTAGTTAAACTGCGCAAAGATGGCATAATAATTTCACCATAATTACCTCGATTTGCTATTGTTATACAGTCATCAGCATTAACGCCTAACCAATAACAGGTTGATTTAAACAACAGTTCGTAATCAGATCGTTTCTCTATTTTATAAAAAACGCTTTGATTGATTCTTTGCACGAATCGTCTTTTTTCTTCTTCGACTGAACTTTGTATTCCAAATCTTTTGTTAAATTCTTTAAGCATAATTACACCGTTAACTTGTCCGTAATCTCTGCCCAGGCTAAAGCCATGGGCCACCCACCAGTCTTCATTTTAAAACGTAGGGCGTAACTTATCTTCTACGCTAAAAAACATGATAAGTGCTAGGCAATATCACATTTCACTGACTTTTAAACTCTCCTATAGTTCTTTTTATCTCTTCTTGTAACTCTTTATGGCTTAACTGTGCTACATATTGATGAACTTTTTCTGAAATCATCCCATTTTTCCTCAGTTCCTCGTACAATGCATTCGACTCGTCTTCGCTCCTTCGTAATATTTCAACAGCTTTTCCCCCAAGGTCGAAGAATGTCGAGAGCTGCTCCGCGAGTTGTTCACTAGGCTGCTCCACTAGCTCCCACCATTTCTCAAAAACTTGTGCATCGTTGTCAGGAACGAATTTTGCCAGTGAAACATATCCTACCTTAAGAGACTCATAGTAAAATTCATCAGTAAGTGCATATTCTACAAACTCTGATGGAGTTTCCCCGAAAAATTCCGCTATATCTTTCGGTATACACATCTTTCTAAGTTCATTCGAAACAACTTTATTCCTAAGGCTGAATAACAGTAGTTTTATGTTTAAACGAATGCGTTCCTTAGAAAAGGGCAATAAGGATTCCGGCACTATAGGCTTTTTTGACGTTTTTTCTAAAATCTCTCCGTACACACTAGCGATCGCTAATGCTCTCCAAATCATTTCTGCACCGCTTAACTTTTTGTCCGATTTAGAAATACCAAATATCTTAGAGAACAAACTCACTGTAGTTCCCCAACTTCATAACCGAATTTGGACAGGATTTCCTTCTCTACACGGTGCATGGTATCGGCGCCTTTTTTGTCGGCGTCATCATAACCCAGGAGATGGAGCACCCCGTGGACTACGTAGAGCATAAGTTCACCTTCAACCTCCGTCTTTGTATCGGTGGCATACTCAACGGCCACAGGGACACACACGACCACCTCACCTGTTATACGTCTGGCCTTTGTATCAAGGGGAAAGGATAGGACGTCTGTAGGCTCTTCACGACCGAGGAATCTCTTGTTGAGTCTTGTTATTTCGTCTTTATCCACGAAGGCTATACTGAGTTCTGCATCTACCTTTTCGCGGTGCAGCACCTCCTTTACCACCTCCCGTATGCGCTGTTTCTTTATAGGATAAGCGTCCTGGAGGTTGGTCACGGTTATTTTCATGACGTCTCTTCATGAGGGCCGTAGGCCTCCACGATGTCCCACACAAGCCTGTGGCGTACTATATCCTCCCGTGTCAGGTAGATAAAATCTACCCCCTTCAGGCCCCTTAATCTTTGCTGCACATCTATAAGGCCTGACGGTTCACCAGGCGGCAGGTCCACCTGAGTAATATCGCCGGTGACCACCACCTTTCCTTTTACGCCCAGTCTGGTGAGGAAAGTTTTCATCTGTCTTATTGTACAGTTCTGTGCCTCATCAAGTATTATGAAGGCCTCGTTGAGGGTTCTGCCTCTCATGAAGGCAAGGGGGAGGATTTCTATTATCTCGTTTTCGATGTACTTCCTCACCTGGGCTGGCGCCATCATGTCCTCAAGGGCATCGTAAAGCGGTTTAAGAAAAGGGTTTACCTTCGCTTGGATATCGCCTGGAAGGTAGCCGAGCTTCTCACCCGCCTCGATGGCCGGCCTGGCCAGGACAATCCTCCTGAGTGCACCCATCTTAAGGGCGGACAGGGCCATGGCCACGGCCAGGTAGGTCTTACCCGTACCAGCGGGGCCGATACAAAATACCAAATCGTTGGCCGCTATCGCCTCGACGTATTTGGCCTGGCCCCATGTCTTCGGCCTTACAGAGACACCTTTTATAGACACCTCGATTGGCCTTGAAATGGAAACAACGGGTCTTCCAGTTTCTACGGCGTCTATAACTTCCTCAACAACCCTTGCCTCAAGCGCGCCTCGGCTGCGAACTATCTCTATCAAACGGCTAAAAACCTCAACGGCCTTTTTTACCTGTATCTCCTCACCCTCTATCCTCAAAAGGCCATTTCTTGCGGATATCTGCACACCTAATGCACTTCGTATCAGGCGAAGATGTTTGTCGTGGCTCCCAAATAGGATTGAGGCCTGTTCAACATCCTCAAGTTCTATGGCCCTTTGGACAATCTTATCCTTTTCACCTGCGTTCACGCTACACATTCCAATCATAAAGTATGAGAAAATAATAACCCGCCGGCAGGCTTATCAGGACGCAATCTATCACATCCAAAACGCCGCCAAATGATGGTATCAGGTCGCCAGAGTCCTTCACTCCCGCATCTCTCTTTAACATAGATTCCACCATGTCGCCTCCCACTGAGGCGACACCTATCAAAAGCCCGAATGGTATTGCCCATACCAGTGGTAGGATATTAACCTTGGGGAGCAGACTCCAGACCACGGCTATCAGTATGCTAGAGGATAGACCGCCAATAGCTCCCTCCAAGGTCTTGTTAGGACTTATGGTTGGAAAAAGTCTGTGGTTGCCGAACTCCTTACCTACGAAATAGGCCCCAATATCCGTACTCTTGGCCATGAGAAGGATGCCAAAGACTACAAACAGCCCATTGCCGCCTGGCAGGTGACGAATGGCCATAGCAAAAGATAAGAAGAAAAATACATACAGCATCCCGAAGAGGGTAATGGATACGTTCTCGACTACGTTTTCCAAATCTCTGGTAAGGCCTTGTAAAAGAAATAGCCAGCAGACGATGGCAAACAAAAGGGAAGGATTTAGAGATATACTGCCGTGCGACCTTGTTTCTGACCAGCAGGTTACAAAGATAAGTATTCCGCCCACAAGCCCAGAAAGCTTAAATGGGTTAAATCCTCTCTTGCCAGCGATGACATAGAATTCCAGTAGCCCTAGGGTACCAATCAATATACCTAGACATCCCAGGCCGATGTCTGTGTCGAGAAAGTAGTCCAGGGTAATGATAGCGATGAACGCAGCCATCATAGCTGCGCCAAATGCTATTCTTGTTCCATGGGAGGAATTCACTCTATAAGCCCGCCGTAGCGTCTCTCCCTATTACTGTAGTCTCTAATAGCTTCCTCCAGATTCTCCTTCCCGAAGTCTGGCCAGTACACCGGGGTGACCCAGAGTTCAGCGTAGGAAATCTCCCACAGGAGGAAATTGCTGACCCTCATATCTCCACCTGTGCGTATAAGAAGATCGGGGTCACGCATGTTCGATGTATACAAGCGGCGCTTAAAGACGTTCTCGTCTATATCTTCTAGGGAAATATTACCCTTTACCACATCGCCGGCAAGGCTCTTGGCGGCGTCCACAATCTCCGCCCTGCCGCCGTAATTAAGGGCTAGACATAAGATCATACCAGTATTAGACTTACTCTCTTCTATATTTATCGCAATCTCTTTCTGGATATCCTTGGGAAGACCCTCTATTTGGCCTATCACCGTAAAGCGGATGTTATTTTCAAGTATGGTCGGTCTCTCACGGATAAGATAACGCTTAAGAAGCCGCATCAGTAGGCCTATCTCGTATCTTGGGCGCGACCAGTTTTCCTTGGAAAAGGCGTATAGAGTGAGCTGTTCAATATGTTTCTTGGCGCATTCGGTCGTTATCTCTCTAACAGATTTAACGCCCTCGATGTGGCCCCTTATCCTGGCAAGACCGTGCCTCTTGGCCCAGCGGCCATTACCGTCCATGATTATCGCAATATGTTTAGGAAGATTGTTCTCTTTCATCAGAAATACGGACGACTTGCTTGCGTTCCGGCCCTACCGATACCATAGTTATTTTAAGTTCCAGAATCTTCTCAAGAAAACGCATGTATTCCCTCGCCCCTGTTGGGAGTTTATCCTTATCGGTAATCCCGGAGGTGTCTTCTAACCAGCCAGGCATTTTTTCATAAACTGGTTCGCAATTGGGCAGAAGTGCGAGGTCTGATGGGAATGTCTTGTGGATTCGGTTACCGTTTTTATACGCCACACAGACCTTGATGACTTCTTCGCAGTCGAGTACGTCTAGTTTTGTAAGTACTGCAGAGTCTACGCCGTTAATAGTCACGGCATGATGCACGGCCACGGCGTCAAACCACCCGCAGCGCCTGGGTCTTCCTGTGGTGGCCCCAAACTCAGTGCCCCTTTCTCTTACTGTTTCTCCCAAATCCTTGTCCATCTCCGTCGGAAACGGACCACTTCCCACCCTCGTTGTGTATGCCTTCATAACACCGTATATGTAGTGTATGTGCTTTGGGGAAATGCCTACCCCGGAGGACACACCACACACACTGGGATTGGAGGATGTGATGTAAGGATATGTACCAAAATCCACATCCAGCATGGTTCCCTGGGCGCCTTCAAAGAGTATCCGTTTTGATGACTTTGTAGCATTATTCAGAAGTTCTACTGTATCACAGACATAAGGGGCAAGTTTGGTGGCGTACTCCATGTACTCATCGTATATTTCCTTCCACAGTAAGGGACTTGCATCGTAGAAATCGTGGAGTAATCTGTTCTTCTCTTCCACAACCTCTTTGAGCCTGTTTCTCAGGTGCTCGGGATGGTAGAGTTCTATCACCCTTATACCTGTCCGTGCCATCTTGTCTGCATAGCAGGGGCCTATGCCACGCCCTGTGGTACCTATTTTGTCATTCCCTTTCTCAGATTCGGACATAAGGTCGAGGAGCTTGTGGTACGGGAAGACCAGATGTGCACGGTCACTTATAAACAGCTTATTTACTGTAGAGATATTATGTTTTTTGAGCTCCGCCAATTCCTCTAAGAGCTGTGCGGGGTCCAGGGCCACACCGTTGCCGATTACACACTGCTTGTCGGGATGTAAAATACCTGAGGGTACGAGATGAAATATGAACTTTGAGCCATTTATTACTACAGTGTGACCTGCGTTGCTACCCCCCTGATACCTGACGATGATATCGTACTCATCGGCAAGAATGTCTATAATCTTACCCTTGCCTTCGTCGCCCCACTGGAGACCAACCACACAGGCATTGGACATCAAAGCAACCTGTTTAGCAAATGTATCATTAATTGTTGCAAGTCCTTACAAAATATTGCATTAGAATTATAAAACATCTCTCTAAAATTGTCAATAATAAACAAAGTTGGCTTTTCGTTGGAGGAGTTGGTACTCAATGTTTATAATGTCCGAGGTGAGGACCACGAGAAACTCGGTGCTTCGATTTAACGCTTTTTAATTGCAGGGGTTTGGTTTATCATATCCGTAAAGTGAGAGGGGAAGATTGTCCGCAAAAGAAAAGGGGAGAATATTCATGGAGGAGAAAGAATTAAAGAGGCAAAATATGCGGGAGCTTCAACGAATGGCTGACCATGTGTGTATGCTCATTGTTGCTTCGGACTATCCGGAGATAGACATAGAGATAGAAAAGGCCAAGGTAAGGAACAGGTGCGAAGAGCTATACCCTGACAAGATGGACCTTTACGAGATGATTTATGAAAGCCGTTTTAATCGTCTGTGGTATCAGTTTAGAGAGGCAAGGGAGTAGTATATATGGGAGGAGTACCGTCTAAATGCAGTACCCTCAAGGTTGCAAATTCCCCTTTGTTTAGGTGGTGGTGCAGTTGGATATGCGGAGGCCTGACAGGGGGTAGGCTTTGCAGCCCATGGTGCGCGGCAGCAGAAAAATATGGCATGTGGACATTAGTTTTTACCCTGCCCGTACCTATAATCGCGCTCTATTTGATGTACCGTCTCCTATCATAGCTCAGGTCTCAACAAGCTCTATCTTCTCTGGGTCATCCTCCCCAAGGCCAAGCGCAGCAGCCGTATGGATATACTTTGGCTCTCGATTCGCCTGTTTTAAGGATGGAAGCCCCATCTCTTTCCTCTTTTCTTCAATGATATTAGCACAAATGCGGTCAAAGGCCACTGGTTCTGTGCCCATGAGTATTCCCCCAAAACGCCATGACCATTGGCGCTTGAACGCCGGACCGCCGTGATACTGGGCCACAAGGGCGTCGCAGATAATAAGCCTTGATTTATCTCTTACATAGGGGTGTGTATTCAGCTCCGCAATATATGGGTTACAGTTATTATCGTGATATTTATTGGGGTTGTGGATTACACCATAAAAATTCTTCATTGCCGCCGTTATACCCGAGAGGTCGTGGTCCTTGAGAATGGGCACGTTTATGATGGCGTCACAGAAACTGGACACTATCCTGCTGAAGCAGCTACCAACACTTCCAGCCATCTGAGGCCGCAAGTCGTAGCCACCCCCTGCAAGTGCATCAGTACCGAAGCATTTAACACCGGCCCCCTTTCTTATCCTGAACCCCGCCTCCTCCAGCTCCTTATTGGTCCTATCGAAAACGATAACGTGGTCACCATTTATACCGGCCGATTTCAGGCCCTCTATAATAGCCTCAACCAGCGCCACATGAGGGGAAAAGGCCTTCTTCCCCAGGCAGTTAAGCTTTATGCCTATCATCTCTTTTTGGCCAAAGAGCGTTGACCAGGCCTCGGCTGCCGTTGGTGCGCCTGTAATCCTCATCACACCGTCATCTACAGCCTTCCGCAACAGTTCTGCATTTGTCTTGCCACTGCTGCCTACGAACCTATCGGAACGGGACAATATTACCTTTGGCTTCGATACAGCAGACCCCTCCGTGGTCTTAAGGGTCTCGGCGTGAATGCCGCTGGAAAGAAGATGGTTCAGAGAATACGCAAGCCCTACGCCAAGTGTGTCTTGCAAAAATTCTCTTCTGGTCCTTTTACAATCCAATGGTCCATCTCTCTTTTTTTGTTGGTTTCATTTATGCTGGACTTCTGAAAACCCTGTATCCGCTTCAGGCATATCATTCAGAAGAATTTAAAATATTATACGTCCACCCGTATATACTGTCAACAACAGCGGCCACTCCGGGTATATACGTACGCTTTGATTTATATTGACCATATCAATCGTTCCTGCTAGAATCTCCAAAACACTGGTTTCTCTTCAAGGACAATAACCAACCGTGAGGCATATTGTTTACCTTGTCAGCCTACTTCTACTGTACGGGTGTGCCAACGATTTTACCGATATTGCGATTATAGATGAACTAAAGCATCCAACCAAGTTCCCCGATATCTACCAGGCTGATGTACTAGACACTGAAAGACTGGTGGCGGAAAATCCACTGAGAGAAGGTGAAAAAATAAAGGTGGTGCCCTTGGGGGAAACAAAATATGCGAGTATTCAGATGATGTTGGTGGGAAGGGGAATTGAAGTCCCCACCCACTACCATAAAGACCATGATGAAGTAATGCACATAAAAAGGGGTAGTGCCATAGTAATACTGGATGGAACACGTCACTATGTGGAAGAAGGGGGTGTAATCCTAGTACCCAGGAAGTCGCGGCATAAGGTCATGAACACGGGGAAAGAGGTTTATGTGGTGTTATCTGTCTTTTATCCACCCTACAGGGGAGAAGATATAAAGTTCATAAAAGAGAAAAGAAGGAAGAAAAAATTGGAGCAGAAATACTAATGCGAATATTGCTCACCAATGATGATGGGATTTATGCAGCGGGCATAGGGGCCATCAATAAGACCCTGGGAGAGATAGGCAAGGTGGTGGTGGTAGCCCCAGAGGCAGAGCGGAGCGGCGTGAGCCATTCAATAACCTGGGCCCATCCACTGCGGGTCCGCAAGGTCTATGTGGAAAATGAGTTCCTTGGGTACGCCGTTAGTGGTTCACCGGCTGACTGTATCAAGATGGCTACCATGGAGATCATGCAAGAACCACCCGATCTTGTTGTCTCTGGAATAAACCTGGGAGCGAACGTAGGCATACACGTGCTTTACTCGGGGACAGTTGCTGCCTCCATCGAGGGCTCTATACTGGGCCTCCCTTCTGTGGCCGTATCGATTGACATCTCAGGATATACAGACCTTGAGTATGCAGCAATTGCCGCTAAGGATATCATAAAACAGATAATAAAACATAAGCTCCCAAGGTGTACACTCATAAACATCAATTTCCCGTCCGTAAGAAGGGAGGAGATCAAAGGAATCAGGTTAACGCGTCAGTATACTTATGATTTTGAGGGAAGCGTTGACAAGCGAAAGGACCCAGGAGGCAAGACGTACTACTGGCTGGCTGGCGGCACTGAGACCACAGTGGAAGAAGAAGGTACAGACGTCCAGGCACTCCGTGACGGCTACATCTCCATAACGCCCCTGCGCTATGACCTGACAGACCATAATCTACTCAAGAGCATAGGCTCATGGGACTGGAAGGAAGTGGAAGAAAATATTTGCAAATCGAAGGGTATAGCTAAATAAACAATAAGACCTCTGAAATGCGATATTTTGGTGTTTTAGAACCCTGTTCCTGCATTACGTCCAGTGGCTTATGCACCTTTGAATTATTAGACTGGAACCTCTGCAAAGATACTAGGAGAATGCATAGCAGTGATGCGGACTGTCATTGCGAGCGAAGCGAAGCAATCTCCGGAACGCACAGGAGATTGCTTCGTCGCTTTCGCTCCTCGGTATCCTTGGCCATAGGCGACGGAATACCTCGCAATGACGGTGCTGTCTTGTATTTTTCGAGAGTCTCAGAGTATGATTGTCTTAGAAGTTCTGTTTATCAAATGGCATAGGTAAAAGTTCGGAGAGTCTTAGCACCTTCTCTTCTCTGGGATTTGCAAGGATAATGACCAAATCCTTAGAAAACTCCCAGAGCACCTGCCTGCATGCCCCGCAGGGAGGGGTTAAATCCCCTGCCTCGGTAAAGATGGCCAATGCCTCAAAATCCCTCGCCCCATCGGAGACGGCATTATAGACGGCAACCCTTTCTGCACATACGGTAAGACCGTAAGAACAGCTCTCGATATTGCACCCCAGGTATACCTTGCCAGATGCCGTCCGAAGGGCAGCGCCCACTGCGAAGTGGCTGTAAGGGCTATACGAACGTGCTCTCGCCTCTCGTGCCTGTTTAACCAGTTCATCCATCTCCCGCTATCCAGATTTATCGTCTAAAAGGTCTTTGCTTGCAACAATCATTTCCTTGAGGAGTCCGAAGGCCTTGGTCTTAACCCTCTTCATCACCGTCAGAACCTCTTCCTGGGATATTCTCTGGGTGCCGAGCCCTGCGGCCCTGTTAGTTATACAGGAGAGGCCACATACCCTAACACCCATCTGTCTGGCCGCAGTAACTTCTGTCACTGTTGACATGCCTATGGCATCTGCGCCCATCACCCTGAACATCGCCACCTCTGCCGGGGTCTCAAAGCTGGGACCACTCACGCCTAGATATACACCCTTTCTTACCTCCACCCCGAGACCCTTTGCTACGTCTGTTGCCATTTTTATAAGTGCAGAATCATAAGCCCCTGTCATGTCTAGAAATTTGGGGCCGATTCTGCCATCTTCCGTGCCCATTAACGGATTATGCATGGTCATGTTTATATGGTCAACAATCAGCATCAAATCACCCACCCTGAACCTGCGGTTTATACCACCGGCAGCATTGGTTACAAAGAGCACCTTTATCCCTAGTTGACATAGCACCCTTACTGGGTAGACCACTTCCTGGACCGAAAACCCTTCATAGATATGAAACCTCTCGTTTAAACACGCAACGGGTATTTCCCCAATCTTCCCTGTTATCAGTGCCCCGTCTCTTTTTGTGGTGCTCTGTCGCACAGGCAGGAAATTTGGTATGTTAGAGTATCTTATAGCGGTAGGCGAGCCCAGTTCTTCCGTAAAGTCCTGCCATCCCGTACCCAGTATAATCCCTATTTTCGGCCCATCAGAGATTCTGGCATGAATATACCTAACAGACTCCTGTATTTGTTCATACAAACTAGCCATCTTCCCGAGGAATTCTACCCTGCGGGGAGAGAAAGTTAAAGAAATAATTGCACCTTCCTGCTTGACAGTGATTGCATTAAAGGTGTAGACTTTGAGATATAATATCTTTGGTTGGTAAGAGATGAAAAGAAGTAGGGCTGTCTCAAGAAGGGAATTTATCAAGGCTGGAATAGCCACTGCAGGTGCCGCATGTCTGGGGTGTTCCGACGTCCTGGCTGCCTCGGAGTCTGCCGCCGGCGCCATAATCTCCAGCCAAAAAGATGGTGAATTCCCCCTCTACGAGGCGATGTACTATAAGAAGCTGGAGGACGTCCGTGTCGAGTGCCAGCTCTGCCCGAGGGGGTGTAAGATTGCCGACCTGGAGAGGGGCTACTGCGGTGTAAGAGAGAATCGTGGCGGTACGTATTATACACTGGTACACTCCCGTGTCTGCGCCCTTCACGTAGACCCCATCGAGAAAAAACCCTTTTTCCATTATCTGCCAGGCACACCTGCACTTTCAATTGCTACAGCAGGTTGTAACGTAGAATGCAAGTTCTGCCAAAACTGGCAGATTTCGCAGTTCAGGCCGGAACAGGTTGATAGCATCAAACTCACGCCGAACGACGTCATAGAACATGCAAAGAAGAGTTATTCCCCCACCATCGCATACACCTACTCAGAACCAGTTATCTTTTATGAGTTTATGTACGATACTGCAAGGGCCGCAAGGCAGGAGGGGATTTCCAGTGTAGTCGTGTCTAATGGCTACATAAAGGAAGAACCCCTGGTTGAGTTGTGCAAATACCTTGATGCAGTCAAGATAGACCTGAAGGCATTCACAGAAAAGTTCTACAAAGAGACCTGTAGCGGCGAGCTGGAACCCGTACTCGAGACGCTGCTGACACTAAAAAGGCTTGGAATGTGGTTTGAGTTAGTAGTGCTTATCGTACCTACCCTGAATGACGGTGAGAAAGAATTGAAGGAGATGTGTAATTGGGTGTACAACGAGCTGGGGCCAGACGTACCCGTCCATTTCTCCCGGTTTCATCCCACCTACAAGATAAAGAACCTTCCACCCACCCCTGTGCGCACCCTGGAGAGGGCCAGGGGAATTGCCCTGGAGGCCGGCCTAAACTTTGCGTACATCGGCAACGTGCCCGGGCATGAAGGCGAAAATACATACTGCCCCGATTGTAAGGAGGTAGTCATCAAGAGGGTGGGCTATACCATCGTGCACAACACCATAAGAGACGGCAAGTGCCACAACTGTGAACACCCCATAGCCGGCGTCTGGGACCTCTAGGTCTAACGCCTGCTAAGGCCATTTTTCCTAAGCCCAGGGTCGCCAAGGATCTTCTTGTGGGATTAAGGTTTAAGCCCTGCAGTTTACGACTGCCCCTGAACCCTGCTGCTCCCTGGTACTGGCTTGGCGGGACTACACGGGTTTAGGAGAAAGAAGCTTGTCCTAGAAAAGATGTAAGTCGTTAATTTAGTTTTTATGAGGAGTACGTTGTATATGATAAGATACGTTCTCATAGTATATGGGATTCTACTAATCTCCTCTGTCATCAGCTATGGAGAAGAAGAGAAAGAAAAGGGCCGCCCGAATGGAATAACTGCT
>JBHIBD010000009.1:0-44727 GCA_046758865.1 Candidatus Brocadiales bacterium
ACGGATATGTCTTTGTCACCAATCAGCGGGTCAAGCCTTGCAATCTCTACATCCAGATTGTTTCTAAGGGCGACAACTATACAGTCCTTCAGGGAAAGGTCTAAAAAACCAATACTTGAGTCAAAAAATTCCACGGCATCCGTTTTCGACGGATACGCCTCTTCTGCCCGGGATACCTGTCCAAGAGACAGAAACGCCAAAAGGCAGAGGTATAGTACGGTCTTTCTAATCATCATCACTTCTCCTTATTTCATAACAATTAACAATCTGAGAGTTCTGAAAATGCAAGACAAAGCAGTCATTGCGAGGAGCGAAAGCGACGAAGCAATCTCATAAGTGGTTTGCACTAGAAAACATGAGATTGCTTCGCTTCGCTCGCAATGACGGTCTGTAGCATTGCAACACATTCTTTTGGGCGTTTTCCAGAGGTCTCCTTCTGTGAAAACTTGGTTTGTACCAGGGGTGCATAGTCCATTTTAGTAGGGGGCACAACATGTTGTGCCCCTTTTGCAGAGACCTCATACTACCTAACCGCCTGGATAAGGGACATGGCCTCGGCCCTGGTAGCAGGATTCTCTCTGAAGATACCCCTGACAACGGAGGTTTGAACCTTCGAACCGGCTTTCTTCACTCCCCGCATGGTCATACACAGGTGTTCTGCCTGAATCACCACCAGTACCCCCTTGGGCCGCAGTGCGTTCATAATGCTGTCAGCAATATCGGTTGTGAGTCGTTCCTGGACCTGCAACCTCTTGGCATGAAGCTCTACCACACGAGCAAGTTTGCTTATCCCTGTAATACGGCCTGCCTGAGGAATATAAGCTACATGGGCTATACCTACGAACGGCAGGATATGGTGTTCACAAACGGAATAGAAAGGCAGGTCTTTTAAGAGCACGATCTCGTCGTGACCTGCAGCCTGTAAGACCTTTATCTCCTTGCCTGCATCCACTCCTATACCACCAAATATCTCCTCGTACATGTCGGCCACCCTCTCTGGGGTTTCCCGCAGACCAGAACGTTCGGGGTCCTCACCTATGCCTTCCAAGAAAAGGCGCATGGCCTCTATTATTTTTTTACGGTCCATCGTATGTCTTATCTCTTGAGGAGACCATAATCATTGAGTGCCTTGGTCAACTGCCGCTCATGGGCCTCACTCATCTCACAAAGTGGTAATCTCATTTCCCCATTAAGCCTTCCCAACATCCGCATGGCCGTCTTTACCGGAATAGGATTAGTCTCTATAAACATGGCCTTTGTTAGTGGGTAGAGCCTGTGATGGGCGTTTCTGGCCGCCTCCAGGTCTCCCTTAAGGAAGCTGCTGACCATGATACTCGTTTCCCTGGGGACAATATTGGCTACCACAGATACCACCCCTTTTCCGCCTATTGAGAGGGTAGGAAGGGTTAGGGAATCATCCCCAGAAAGCACGGTTATGTCGCACAGTCCTAGAATTGCGCTTACCTGGTCAAGACTTCCACTAGCCTCCTTTATTGCCACAATATTCTTGAGTTCAGCAAGCCTGGCAACGGTCTCGGGGGAGATGGATACTCCAGTCCTGGATGGTACATTATAGAGAACTATGGGTATATCTGCCTCTTCTGCCAGGGCCTTGAAATGCCTGTAAATGCCCTCTTGCGTGGGTTTATTATAATACGGTGTAATGACGAGCGCACCGTCTGCGCCCGCCTTGCATGCATACTTGGTAAGCCTCAACGCCTCTCGGGTATTATTTGAACCTGTACCGGCTATTACCGGTATGCGTCCCTGGACCCTTTGGACTACTTCAGAGATTACCTTTTCATGCTCCTCGTGGGAGAGGGTGGGAGATTCTCCCGTTGTGCCACAGGGAGAAACAGCATTCGTGCCTTCGCGCACATGAAACTCTATTAGTTCCCCCAGCTTCTTCAAGTCCACCTCACCATTTTTAAAAGGTGTAACCAGTGCCACTACAGAGCCGCTGAACATTAACGTCCTCCTATTTTCGTCGAATACTATTCGTGTAGCGTGCGAGATAAATCGTGCCAGAGGCAGACCCGCCTCCGCAGCTACCTGCCAGCCCTTGCCATCAAGCTATGTTTATAGATTAGCTCCTTCATCTCTTCAACCGCCTTCTTAACGCCCACAAATACGGCCCTTGAGATGATGCTGTGTCCTATGTGCAGTTCTTCGGCATCTAGCTCCTCCACAATAGGTCCCACATTTTTATAAGTAAGGCCGTGACCAGCGTTCACTCTCAAGCCTATTTCCCTAGAGGATTTAGCACCCTGGCGAAGTTTTTCCAGTATGTTTCGCTGCTGGACCTCTGTACCTGCATTGGCATAGGCACCTGTGTGAAGTTCCACAAATTCTGCCCCCACCTCCTTGGCAACCTGTATCTGTTCTCTTTCAGGGTCAATAAAGAGACTTACCGCTATGCCCTGCTCCTTGAATCTCTTAATCAGTGGGATAAGAACCTTTCTGTGGGCAACCACATCAAGACCACCCTCAGTGGTAACTTCTTGTCTCCTTTCGGGTACGAAGGTGACCTGTGCCGGCCGCTCGGCCAGGGCTAATTCTACTATCTCAGGGGCAATAGACATCTCAAGGTTTAACTTTGTAAATACCACTTGCCTGAGTAGCTTTAAATCTCTGTCTTGTATATGTCTGCGGTCCTCCCTAAGGTGTATGGTAATAATATCGGCTCCTCCCAAGTCTGCCAGGGAGGCCGCCGTTACAGGGTCTGGTTCAAAGGTCCTTCTTGCCTGCCGAAGAATAGCCACATGGTCCACGTTGACCCCCAACTTGGTCATTTCTTTGCAACTTCCTCCGTCTGAATGTCCAGATGCACCTCGGGCAGTTGCCCATCCAACTCCACCATGGGGGGTAGTTTACAAATGAGAGGCTGTTTGTACGGTCCTGGGGGCTTGAGACCACTCACGTCTATATACACATCCGGTGTGGCTAACCTATCCAATACTGACTTGGGGCCCTTTACCTTAAAGTCGATAAACTTTTGCTCTAGTTTCACCCTGTAGGGGAAGTCTGACGGTTCAAGAAGTTTTATCTTGACCTTTTCGAAGCTCTTGCTCTCCAACTCCTCTACTATATCAAACCACACATTAACCATTCCTTCACACTCTACAGGGGCAGTTATAGTCTTGCCGTTCTTGTTAACCGATACCCTTTGTTCCAGCGGCACCTGCCATGGAAAGGTGCGATTCTGGGCAGGTGTTATATTTGATATATCAATAGGAAGTGTCTTTATCACTGTGGTGTCTTTGAGGATGTTGGCCGGGCCAGTCACTTGTACCTCAGATGGGAAGAAAAACTCACCCGCAATCGTGTAACCTGGTGTTGGTTCTCCGCGTTTCTGAAGCTCCACCATCAAGGTCTTCTTCTCTCGTTTTACCAGCGTAAGCTTTACCTTCTTAGGAGCTATCATATCCATCTTAACTTCGTTGGGCAGATTGAAACTTTCCTTGTCAAGAATCACTGTTTCCTCAATAACGTCTTCTGATTCCCTGCCCCCAACATACACCTCGCATCTGGCGATTATCTTTCTCTCTCCGACCAAGCCAGATACATAGTCGATACTGCTCTTTGGACCCTTGAGCCTTATATCAACCTCGGTTGCAGACTGGTTGAGCAACGTATACCCTTGAGGGAAAGAGGCTTCTATGGGTACCGTGCAATTCAGCTCACCCGTATACTTCCCCGTGGCAAAAAGCCAGAGAGCCACGGCCATCACAAGGGCCATAAGCTTCGCGCCAAGGTTATTGAACAATACTTCCTTAAGCAAGTCTTTCTCCTCCCGAATTTCCACCAGCACCCTTAAACAGCTGCCCCAGGGTTTTTCTAAGTCCCTTTTCATCAAGCCCGCTGGTGATTTGCCCTTTTACGGCCAAGGAAATAACCCCCGTCTCCTCCGATACTATGATGGAGATTGCATCGGTCTCCTCAGTAAGGCCCAGACCGGCCCTGTGGCGCGTACCAAAGGTCTTATCCATTGCAGGACTGTCACTAAGCGGCAACAGGCATCCTGCTGCCACTATTTTCTGTTCCTGAATTATAACTGCCCCGTCATGCAGTGGTGAACCAGGCCAGAATATGGTATTTATCAGGTCACTAGATACGTTTGCGTCAACGCGAGTTCCTGCCTCCACAAAATGATCGAGTCCCACCTTTCTCTCAATAGCAATGAGCCCACCCAGCCTGTTCTTCGCCAGGACAGAGGTAGCCTTGACCACCTCATCCAGCACAGGGGATTCACCCTTAAAGAGAATTCCCAAGAATGGATTCTCTCCAAGTCGAACCAGTGCACGGCGCAACTCGGGCTGAAAGAGGATGATGAATGGGATTGTAACCATAGGCACGAATTCTGTAAGGAGCCAATCTACGGTGTAAAGCTGGAGCTCTCGCACAATGAAGAGCAGCATTACCGTCGCAATGACCAGCACAAACACCAGGCCCCTCATGACACCAACCCCACGTGTACCCTGCATAAAGCGGAGCACGAAATATAACATCAAGAATATGATGAATATCTCTACTGCCGCTTTAAAGGCAACAAAAAAATCTACATCTTCAAAGAACTTTTCCATTTCCCATCCCTAATAACCGCATCACAAACGGCGGCCACACTCACCGCCTCGCGTACTTCATGTACTCTTACAATCTTGGCGCCCTTTTCAATAGCAAGCGCAACGGTGGCAAGGGTTCCGGACAGTACATCACCAACCTCTAATGTCTTATTCCCATCTAACGACGCCAGTATGTGTTTAATAAAACTCTTATGCGAAGTGCCAACCATGATAGGTAAGCCCAGGGATCTCAGTTCACCTAGGCGGTGTAGCACCTCCAGTGACTGCCTGGGACTTTTCCCGAAGCCGATACCAGGGTCTATTATTATGCTTGATTCATTAACACCGGCACTGATGGCCTTGTCGACCTTTTTTCTCAGAAACTGAGTAATTTCTGCAAGCAGGTTTTTATACGCAGGATTTTTGGGCATACGATGGGGTCTGCCCTTTAAATGCATTATGATAAGTTGTGCACCAGAGGAGGCCGCTACCCCGGCCATATCTTTATCGCCAAGGCCGCTTGTATCATTTATGATTTGTGCCCCTGATTCAAGCGCCTTCTCTGCAACCCTGGCGCGGTAGGTGTCAACCGAGATGGGCACCCTAGTGCGGCTAGAAAGTCTCTTTATCACAGGAATTACCCGCCTGAGTTCCTCTTCCTGTGAAACTGCTCGAGAGCCAGGCCTGGTCGAGACGCCTCCTATGTCTATTATCCCTGCCCCCTCCTCTATCATCTGAAAGGCGCGAGCTACTGCCTTACCTGGCTTATAATAACGACCACCATCGTAAAAGGAGTCGGGCGTTATATTAAGAATACCCATTACACAAGTTCTCCGCCCAAGCCTTAGGGAGCCTTTACTGTGAGGGAGGCAGAAAGACTTCCTCCGGTATCTAGAGATTGTCTCCCCCACGGCATCCAAAACACCTTCTAGGTCTGCTCCCGTTTTAAGGAGATCGGGGCTAAGGCACCCCAAAGCCTCTTCATTTACAGACAAGAGTGCGGAACGAGGCCCGCCGTTAACCGCAGTACTTAGTCTTCCCCCTACCCTTGAAGCCCACTCGCTGAGGAGGTGGCGGTCTGCCCCGCTTAAACCCTCCAGACTCAGGGTATAGTGCGTACTCTTGCCACCATCCTTACGACGGAGTTCCCTTTCTACTACCCACGAATCGCAAGGGCTGACGTCCAGTACCCTGGGATTATACCTTGTAAGGATGCTTACCATTTTTCTTCCATTAGATTAATAATCTTTTCCGCAATGTCCACGAATGCCTCTACCTCTCCGGTCTTAACATCCTCCTGCTTCCTTACGATAAACTCTGCCGCTGCAGTCACGTTTGTCGTATCTACTAAGGCTCTACCCGTCCGTTGATCGACCCATGAGAACTGCACATGAATAGTTACACTGCTTTCCACAACATCCGCATCTGGATTCTCTATCAGCACGCGTTCCTTAACATCTTTTATTCTTCCCAAAAGGATGCTGTCAGCGCGTTTTTTGTCCTCTAGTTTAAGCCGCGTTTTAAAGAGTACCTCTTCCTTTACAGCCTTGGTCAGTTCGAATTCCAGACCACGGCGAAAGGTCTCGTTATCGAAGATCGGTACGTATACACTGTGTACATTCTGCTCGAGGAGCGAGCGGGAGGTGTAGCCACAACCCGCCAGGAAAAACATTAGAATCAAAAATATAAGGTTTATCACTTCTTGACGGCATTAATCTTTTTTAGAAAGTCCATTGTTTCCTGTGACTTCTCCGCCCATCGAGTGTTGGGAAACCTGTCCAATACCCTCCGTAGGTACACCATGGCCGACACTGGTTCCTTTTTGCGAAGGTAGAATTCGGCGATGCGGTACTCTCTATGGGCTATAATCTCCTCAACCTCATGTATTTTCTTCTTCGCCTCATCAGCTAAAGTACCATCTGGATAATTTGCAAGATACTCCTCAAATCCGTCACGCGCCTTCCAGAGACTCTCCAAGTCCCTTTCTCTGCGGAGCTCCAGACTTAGTTTGGACAAAGGTATGCGGTACAGAGAGTACGATGCCCACTCACTCCTTGGATAATTCTCAAGGACGTTTCTATAGGCTTCTTCGGCACTTGCAAAATCCTCAGCAAGGAAATAAGCGTCCGCTATCTTCACCTGACAGTCAGGTGCCAGAGGGCCTTGTGGATTGTGCTCTATAATCCTCTCGAATATATTAACAGAGTCCGTCGGGTCTTCCTGCATAAGCGCTACCCCCGTCTCAAACTCTTCCTTGTGTACCAATCCTGTCATCCTTGTACCCGAGAACCTTTCAAGAAGCCCCTCGTAGGCCCAAAAGGCCTTCTTGTATTTACCGGCCAGGAAATAGGCCTGCCCAATATTATAATGACATGGTTCGGCAAGGTCGGAGTCGGGGTATTTATCTAATATAGTCTGAAACTCCTTTATAGCACTTTCGTACTTGTGGTCCACCATCATGGCAATAGCAAGTTTATAGCGTTGGTCTGGAACGCTGCGGTCTAAGGTCAACGGGTCTACCCAACCCGTGTTTTTGTTCCACACCCACTTTGCATAAGCGCTGGGCGCAGAAATCAGCAAAATCGCTAACCAAAACAATAAAAGAAAATACCCTCGTCTCATCTTCCAAACTTCCGCATCTCAACGGGTCTATTTAATGCAAAGGTAATGCAGCCATGACTCAGTACCCTAAGCTCCTCTGAGACCTCATGTGGCAGGTGAAGACGGCCACGGGTTGTGGTGCTTGAACTCGCCAAAAAGACTGCGGCCCGAAGGGCACCTGGAGAAAGACTCTGATGGGTCTCTCCCCCTACGCACCGCTTACATAATAGTCCATTACCAACGGGGCTGAAGGCTGCTCTATGGTCTCTACCAAACCCCGTACCGCAGTTAACACATTCCTCTAACTGTGGCAGGTAACCCAAGAGCTTCAGCATTTGTAGTTCAAAGGCGCGGAGGGTTATATCTGCGTCCTTAGTTTGAGAAAGACTACAAAAAGTATCCAGTATCAAATCAAAGAGGGGCTCATTTTTATCCCCCTCCTCGGTAAGCTCGTCTACCAATCCTACGACATGACAGGCTGCGTATAACCGTTCAATGTCCTTCCTGAAGGTCGGGAAATCTCTGAGTGGTTCCCACTCCGTTAATGGATGTAAGCCCATACTTTCCTTCTTCACAAAGACTATTTCCATGTAGGAAAGCAAATCAATAGAGCCAGGGGACTTTTTCCCCGCACGCTTTGAGCCCTTTGCCAGGGCACGAATCTTTCCATAGGTTCTTGTGTAGAAAGTGGCTATCTGGCTGGAATTACTATAATCCCGCCTCCTTAGTGTAATAGCCTGTGTCTTACAGTAGCCCATAAGGTTCCTTCTTTATTGCAATGCATCTAGCACTCCTTTGGAAGATATGTCCTGCACTGTATAGGTAAGTCAACCCGGAGTAAGCAGTAATGATTACCGTAAACCAAGCCATTGCGTCTACACCCCTTTTGGCCCACCAGTTGTCAGCCCAATGACCAGCGTAAAACAACAGTGCACACAGTGTGATGCACTGGAATGTCATCTTCCACTTTCCCAATGTACTGCTGGGGAAGCATATACCCCTCAACTCTGCATAGCCTCTCAGTGTACCAACAACCAGTTCTCGCGTAACGATTACCACCACCACCCAGGCCTCCACCACTGCCGGGGCATGAGCAATAAGTGTGATAAACCCGCCACATATAATTACCTTGTCTGCCACGGGGTCTGCTATTCTTCCAAAATTACTTGTGAGTCCTCTCTTCCTCGCCAGATACCCATCGAAGAAATCTGTCGCGGTAGCAACAAGGAACACCGCCAAGGCCAAGTCAAACAACCCAATAGAGAGGATAAAAAAGAACAATATGCCCATTATGAACCTGAGCACGGTCAATTGGTTGGGCAAGCTAACAGAATTCTTTAGGGCCAGAAGATAACAGAAAGGCCCCAAAAGCCTCTTAACACCCCACCGCCCGTCCGCCTGTTGGTAATCACTCCACACAATCTGCGACAAGGTCATATCCCTCTTGACGTGTAACTATTACCTTTTTAAACTCTCCCGGTACCAATCTTTGGCCAAACACTATAACATTACTATCTACCTCTGGCGCATCCCCATATGACCTGGCTAGCCAGCCCTGTCCATCTTTCTGGGGCCCATCCACGAGAACCTCAAGGGTTTGTCCAACAAGGTGGGCATTGTTCCTGAAGATTATCCCCTGCTGGAGGGTCATTACTTCTGTGAGTCTCCTCCGCTTCTCCGCCTCTGGGACGCGGCCTTTAAAAGTAGCCGCAGGTGTGCCATCTTCTCTGGAATAGACAAATGCGCCCAGCCTTTCAAAGGCTGCCTCCTCCAAGAATGCGAGTAGCTCGCAAAACTCCCTTTTCCCCTCGCCAGGGAAACCTACTATCACCGCAGTACGCAGAAAGAGACCTGAGACCTCTTCCCGAAGCCTCTGCATCAGTCCCTCCACCTGAGAGCGCGTAACCTGCCTGCCCATCATCTCAAGCATCCTATCACTAATATGCTGTATAGGTATATCTATGTACTTGACGACCTTTTCGTTCTGGGCTATCTCCTTGATAAGTTCGGGATAGAAATGGGCAGGGTGTGTATAAAGGAGCCTTATCCACTTAAGGGAGTTAATCTCTGAAAGCATTCCCAATAGCTCGTGTAGACACTGATGCCCGTAGAGGTCCTTACCATACAGGGTGCTGTCTTGTGCAATCAGGTTTAACTCTTTGGCACCACTGGCCGCAAGCCCTCTGGCTTCCCGGAGAATCTTATCCATAGGACGGCTCTTAAAAGGCCCTCGTATGGCTGGTATAGCACAATAGCTACAACTATTGTTGCACCCCTCGGATATCTTTAAATATGCATAATGCCTGGGGGTCAGGCGGATGCGGAAGGAATCCCACTCATTGCACGAGCCATTAGAACCCCTTTTTTGCCCCGATATACCCGAAAGTTCGGCTATCTTGTCAAAATTCTCAAGTCCCACTACATGGTCAACCTCTGGTATCTCCCTTACCAAATCCTTTTCATAACGCTCGGCAAGGCAGCCGGTTACAATAAGTTTCCCAAGCCCACCTTCATCCTTGAGCCTCGCCATCTGGAGGATGGTATTTATGGACTCCTCTTTGGCATCTTTTACAAAGCCACAGGTGTTGATAATTAGTATGTCTGCGAGCTCAGGGTCCTGACAGAACGTAGCCCCGCCGTGTACAAGCCAACCTAGTATGTTCTCAGAATCCACCAGGTTCTTCGAACAACCCAGGCTAACCATCGCTATCTTTGGTGTCTTTGTCTTCATCCTTTATCCGTTACTTTGCACCTCTCTGCTTGCCCAGTGGCTCCCAGTCTTCTGGATTGAGTAGGACCTCCCGATACGCCTCCTCTTTGTACTCGCCAACGATGCCATCTTCCACCATGTGGTCCAGTAGTTTGACGGCCTGGGGATAGGTCACGTGAAGTTTTTCCTGGAGGAGCCCTTCGTTACACCTTCCAGCGTCGAGCACCACTTTAACCGCACTGTGGTAAATAGGGTCGCGCCTGTCTTCTCTCTTGGCCCTAAGTTTCCATTCTCTCAGCTCTGATGAGAACTCTGGTTGAGCCTGTGTCTTGAGAAACTCTACCACCCTCTCCACCTCCTGGTCACTGGTGTATGTACCCTGCACCCTTATCAGCTCAGTGGTCCCTGGTGGCATAAATAGCATGTCACCTTCTCCCAGGAGCTTCTCGGCACCGTTCTGGTCCAGCACCGTCCTTGAATCTACTTTTGAGGCAACAAGGAATGAAATCCTGGCAGGAAGATTGGACTTTATTAGGCCAGTAACGACATCCACAGAAGGCCGCTGGGTAGAGACTATCAGGTGGATGCCTACGGCGCGGGACTTCTGTGACAGCCGTATGATAGAACCCTCAACCTTCTTCGAGGCTGCCATCATAAGGTCAGCCAGCTCGTCTATGATTATCACTATGTGAGGGAGATGATACAATTCCGGGTCAATGTGGCTGCCTCCACCCAACCTCTTCTTGAGGCCGCTCTCCCCCAATTTGTTATATTCTGCGATGTTCTTTACTCCTGCCCGTGCCAGGAGCCCGTAACGTTCGTCAGTTTTATCTACTGCCCACTCAAGTACAGCCTGCGCCTCCTTCACGTCAGTAACCACTGGGCTAATGAGGTGCGGGATGTCCTGAAAGGCAGAGAATTCTACCTGCTTCGGGTCTACAAGCAGGAGTTTCAAGTCTCTCCGCGACCTAAGGAACAAGATACTGAGTATCAGTGAGTTTAGGCAGATGGACTTGCCAGAGCCGGTGGTTCCAGCAATGAGTAGATGTGGCATGCCTGCCAGGTCACAGAAGATCGGATAACCCGTTATATCCCTCCCAAGGGATAGCGGGATGGCGCTATCTCCAAGATTTACCTTGCCGTCTTGAATGATTTCGAGTAACTCTCTGAGCCTTACGAATTTTCTCTGGCGGTTAGGCACCTCAATACCTACAGTAGACCTCCCCCGCAGCGGCGCCACCACCCTGACACTGGGGGCCTTCAAGGCCATTGCCAAATCGTCGGAAAGCGATACGACCTTAGAGACTTTGGTGCCCGGTGCCAGCTCCAGTTCGTACATGGTTATGGTGGGACCTGCCTCTAGGCCAACCACCTGCGCAATCACATTAAACTGGGCCAGTGCATCCTCCAGTACCTCTCCTCCCCTCTTTAGAGATTCCTCATCGTCGTCCGTACCCCCTAACCCACGGTACTCATCGAGAAGGTCGGCAGGCAGTAAAAGTGGCCCGGGACCTGAGAATGTACGCTTAGAAGGTTCTTTTTCCACAAGGGACTTGTCGGTGGGTTTTTCCTTAGATTTAATAGGAGCCGGTTTTAGCCTCCTTTTAAGACGCCAGGATAGGGACACAACAGCCTCAACTGGACTTGCGTTAAAGATGAGAATGCTGGATGTCAGAAACCCAAAGGTCAGGAATACGCAGGTACCGGCGAGGCCGAGGCTATCGAGGAGTCTGCTCGATGCCGCACCACCCAATACCCCTCCGGCCCATGCGATGGCGCCTATCCTGGGCAGAAGGTTATCCACCAAGGCAAATACCAGGGCAATTGAGATAATGAGCATCACCCCACCAATGGCCTTTATCCACAAGTCTTCTACCCTTCCGCGCATAAGTAGTATCACTCCCCAGGCACCTATTAGCCCCACCAGAGGGAAGGTAGCTATGCCCAGCCATGAAAGTCCATAACCAGAGAGCTCTGCCCCGAACCGCCCGCAATAGTTCTTTATAGAACTACTCTCAGGATAATCGGCAAACGGTGGGTCGGACGCATGGAAGGTTATTACGCTAATAAGGGCAAAAATCGCAAAGGATACCAAGAATATAGCTAGAGCTACATTTAGGAGTTTCCTTCTATCCATTTGGTCTTATACCCCAGTGTGACCAAAGCCACCCTCATTCCTCCGGGTCGTTTCTAACCTCTCCACCTCAACAAACTCAGCCCTTACTACGGGCTGAAATATCAACTGCGCTATGCGCATGCCACGGTTTATCTTAATAGGATTTTTCCCCAAATTGCAAAGGATAACGCATATTTCCCCACGGTAATCGCTGTCTATGGTCCCTGGGGCATTAACTATAGAGATTCCATGTCTTAGAGCTAGCCCACTCCGCGGCCTTACCTGCGCCTCATACCCCGACGGAAGCTCTATAAACATGCCAGTAGGCACTGCCCTTATACCGGAGGGCTCTAATACCGGCTCTTCGTTCACCGCTGCATACAGGTCCACACCGCTTGCGCCTGCGCTCATATACTGAGGGATGGGAAGGTCTTCACAACCCTCCTTTCTCTTTATGTTAACCCTTATTCTTTCCACTGGTTTGTCTCTCGAGCTCCTTCTCTACAGGAGTTGGTTGCTCTGGTGAAAGTGCCTCTAATTCCCTCAATACCATGCTCACTATCTCCTCAACAGGCGCAAGACGGCCCACACCTATCCTCCCAGTGGACAGAGGTCCTTCCACAGGGCCTATGAACTTGTACCCAATTTCCTTGAGTCTCGAGATATTGGCCTGTACCATGGGGTGATGGTACATCCTGTCATCCATTGCAGGGGCCATTATCACCTTGGAGCGGGAGGCGAGGAGCGTGCAGGTAAGTACATCATCAGCCACCCCAGAGGCTATTTTGCCAATAATGGCGGCAGTTGCAGGTGCCACCAGTATCAGGTCCGCCCTATCGGCCAGGGAGACATGGTGGGGGTCGTGAACCTCTGGCCTCCCAAAAAGGCCTGTAATGACTTCGTTCCTGGAGAGTGTGCGAAATGTCAGCGGGCTGACGAAGCGTTGGGCCGGTCTGGTCATAACCACCACCACGTTTACACCAGCCTTTACCAGACTTGATGTAATCTCGCAGGCCTTGTAGGCGGCTATACTCCCTGTAACTCCAATGATTACTGTGTAAGACATTTTACTCGTCCAGCCCTAAGATGTTGCGAATCTCATTCAATGCCTCTTCCAGTTTGTCGTTCACTACACGGTATCTATACCGAGAGGAGAACCTGAGTTCCTCCTTTGCCATGTCAAGCCGGGTGTTCACGTCTGGTTCTTCGTTGGTGTACCTCCCTGTAAGACGCTCCTTAAGGACGGTCTCACCTGGGGGCAGGATAAAGATGGAAATAGCGTCAGGATATTTTTCTATTATTTGAAGTGCTCCCTGGACATCTATCTCAAGTAGATACACCAAACCCTCTTCTAAGGCGTTCTCCAGCGGCTTACGAAGTGTGCCGTAAAGATTGCCGGCATATCGGGCGTGTTCTACGAAATTTCCTCCCTTTAGTTTCTTTTCAAATTCATGCTCACCGACAAAATAATAATCCCTACCGTCCACCTCCCGGGGACGGGGTGGCCTGGTAGTTACGGATATAGACTTTCTTACCCTGGGGTTTTTGGCCAGTTCCTGGCAAATGGTAGTCTTTCCCGAACCAGACGGACCGGAGATTACTACCAACTTCCCATGGGTGTTATTATCACTCAACATTAAAGACCTGCTCTTTTATCTTTTCGATCTCCATCTTTATATCGATTATGCCCCGAAGCATATCCCCATCGGAGACCTTAGAGCCCATGGTGTTAGCCTCTCTGAACATCTCTTGCACGATAAACTCTTGTCTCCTCCCCGATGGCCCTTTTTCCCTCATGGTATCCTCCAACTGTGTGATATGACTTCTGAGCCTGGTAATCTCTTCCGTGATATCGGAGCGCTCGGCAAAAAACGCCACTTCTCTAGCCAGGTCACCTTCGGACAGCTCTACGTCTACACCCTGTAATAGATTAGACACCCTTTTTTTCAGCCTGTCCCGATAGCCGTTCACAACCTCAGGTACCCTCTCTTCCAGCTCATCCAGGAGGTGCATTATTCGTTCCTTCGAGCGAACGATTTCTTCTTCCAGGGCCTTCCCTTCCTGGATGCGCATACTGAGCAGCCCGTCCAAGGCCGAACTCACCAGGTTCTCCAAGACCGGTACCAACCCTTCTACATTGTCTTCCAGCACCTTGGTCCTCTCACAAATACCAGGCAACGAGAACAAGGAAGCCAGAGGTACATCCCCCTCTGGTCCCAACTCATCCCGCAGCTCCTTGATGGAACGGTAGTAGCCCTTAAGGGTCTCCAGATTCATATAAAACCCCGGGGCCTCGTGAAGCGGCTTATACTCTACATTTAGATATACACTGCCTCGTGACAACCCGTCCTTCAATACCCTTTCCAGCCGTTCCTGATACGGCAAGAACGGCTCTGGTAATTTAGAACTGACCTTCAAAAACCGATTGTTGACAGAACGGACCTCTACCTGAAGGACGGCACTATCGTCCTTACTTTCAGCCCTCCCAAATCCAGTCATACTCTTCAGCATCCTTGCCCCCAACACCCAGAGATTTGTGCCCAGCTACTACTTCGGAGATTCCTTTTTCTCCCCCTTTTTCGGCCCTTGTTCCTCTGGTTTCTCTTCTTTTGGCTTCTCTTGCCAGCCCAATGCGGGACTTACTTCCTTCTCCTTTGCGGGTGCGGCCACAGGGGCCTCTCCCACGGGTGGATGCCCTGGTGGAGCCTCAAGTGGCGGATGTCCGGCAGGCATCTTGGTTGTTTGTTCCACAGCAGCCTTCTCTATGAGTGCAACACTTGAGATCTTTGTCAAACATATGGTACCAACAATAAAGACTGCCCCTATTAGATAGGTAAGTTTGCTCAGGAATGTGCTCGTCCTCGTACCGAATGCAGATTGGTCTTGTATACCACCAATAGCCGCCAGTCCACCCCCTCTACCAGCCTGCAGCAGTATGGTCCCTATCATCACCAAGCATGTTAACACAATAAATATTCTAAGGGCCGAAACCATCTCCAACATGAACATGGTGCCTACAAGGCCGAAGACTATAATAATAGCCAGTAACCATTTAACTGTTTTTTCGTTCACTAAGTCCATCTTCCTCTCCCTATACCAGGCTCCTCACCCGTTCAAACGCAATGGAAATTATCTTCAGGAAATGATCCTTCTTTAGACTCGCACCTCCCACCAAAAGGCCGTTTACATCTGGTTGTGCCAGCAGTTCGGCCGCATTATCTGGGTTAACACTCCCCCCATACTGTATCCTCACGCGAGTGGACACGTCTTCACCGTAAGACTCTTTAAGCAGCGCTCGGATGCGCCCATGAACCTCCTGCGCCTGGGCGGGAGTGGCGTTCTTCCCCGTGCCGATGGCCCAGACCGGTTCATAGGCTACGGTCAACCTTGGGACATCCTCTGGCCTCAGACCCTCCAGACCCGCTCTGAGCTGTCTTTTTACGACTTCAAAGGTGCTACCCGACTCTCGTTCCCCCAATTTCTCGCCGAGGCAGAATATGGGCATTATTTCCTTGGCAAAGGCCGCCCGAAGCTTTGAGTTTATCATTGAATCAGTTTCACCAAATATGTGCCTTCTCTCGGAGTGGCCCAGGATAACATGCGTACACCCTACCTCCTTTATCATATCCCCTGAGACCTCTCCAGTGAAGGCCCCTTTATTTTCCCAGTGCATATTCTGAGCGCCCAAAATGACACTGCCACCCTTCAAGACAGAGTACACTCCTTCGAGAAAGACAAAGGGCGGACATACACCTACATCCACTCCATTCATGCCCTCCGTGCCACTCCTTACGGAGCTGGCCAACTCCCTTGATTCCCTCAGGGTTAGATTCATCTTCCAATTGCCCACGATGAAGGGCCTTAGCATTACTGAGACCCCTTTATGATAATTGGTTGCCTCTTGGGAATGAGCCCAAGACCTTAAGCTCTAGACACACACCACTGACCTTTTCCAGGGCCTTCTTAATGTTCTCATCCTGAACATGACCCTCGAACTCTATGTAAAAACTATAGTCCCAAGCCTTCCGGCCAGAAGGCAACGATTCTATGCTGGTCAAGTTGACATCGTACTTTCTAAATGGGCGCAGAATCTCATAAAGTGCGCCAACTTGGTTCTTTATGTAACACATTACCGCCGTCTTGTCCTTACCACTCGGGCTTGAAAATGACTTGCTCAATACATAGAACCTTGTGACGTTATCGGGATTGTCCTCGATGTTGCTGCACAGGACATTTAAGTTGTATGGCTCTGCCACCTCGGCATTGGCTATAGCGGCGGCATTGGCCTCCTTTTTTGCCATCTGTGCGGCCTCGGTAGTGCTACCCACCTCCAGCAGCTCTGCCTCAGGAAAATTGCTCGAGAGCCAACCCCTGCACTGATAAAAGACCTGGAGCTTGGAGTATATCCTTTTCACCTCTTCAACGGCACAACGGGCCATAAGGCTGTGGTGTATTGGAAGTATGACCTCCGCACAGATTTTAACATCGCACTCCTGAAACATATTAAGCGTCTCACGCACGCCTCCCTCTGTGGAATTCTCAGCGGGGACTATCCCGTAGTTCGCACGACCCGTCTCCACCTCCCTAAAGACAGCATCTATGCCCCTCTGAGGTACATACTTGACAGAGGCTCCAAAACTCTTCCTGGCAGCCACAAAGCTAAAGGTACCCACGGGGCCCAGGTAGGAGACCTTAAGAGGTCTCTCAAGGGCCCTGGTGCCAGCCATAAGTTCCCTGTATATAGCCATTAAGGAGTCGTTGGGCAGAGGACCCTTATTCTCTAAGGTTACCCTTTCGCAGACCTGCTGTTCCCTGTTCGGGTGATAGACCTCCGCACTGGTTTTTCTCTTTATCTCACCTATCTGTTGGGCAATCCTTGCGCGGTCGTTAAGGAGCTTAACTATTCTCGAATCAAGGTCATCAATCTGTTTCCTTAAGGACTCTAATGTGCCTTCAGTTTTCATTTATTGACCCTTGGGATAGGTTCTCGAAACGGAGGAATTTTTGAAGGCTAAACTGTTTTAACTCATATCTATATCAGAATTTAAGAATGGAGTCAAACAAAATTAATTTGACTGTTGCACTAACCCTGATAAAATGAAAGTATATAGTTTTTACCTTAATGTTTCAAGGAACTTAGATGGCCCAAAACCCTAATATAAAGAGTTCCGAACAGCGAGTAGGGGTCTTCGTAGATGTACAAAATATGTTTTATTCTGCTAAAGCCTTGCATCAGTCAAAAATAGACTACTCTAAACTGCTTCAAGAAATAGTTGGAGACAGAAACCTTGTAAGGGCCATTGCATATGTGGTCCAGAAATCAGATGTAGACCAATCCAGCTTTACAGACGCCATGGAGCGGCTGGGTTATGAGATAAAATCAAAAGAGCTTCGACTCCGTCCAGATGGCACCGCTAAGGGCGACTGGGACATGGGTATAGCAATAGACACCATAGCTATTGCACCCAAGCTGGACACGGTGGTGCTTGTATCAGGTGACGGCGATTTTGTACCTCTAGTAGAGATGCTGAAGGCTCACGGTTGCAGGGTAGAGGTGATATCCTTCCGCAAGAGTACCTCCAGCGAGCTCATTAACACTGCTACAAAATACACTGCAATCGAAGAGTCCATGCTATTTAAGGAGAAAAGGTTCCAAAAGGATGAAAACGCAGGGAGCCAGCAGAACAGACAGCCTAGAGCAGTGTCAGAAAGACCTTAAATACTCTTTTAAAGACACTTTCCTACTCAAAAGGGCGCTTATACATACATCCTGCAAGCTGGAATACAACGGTAGTAACGAGAGACTGGAGTTCCTTGGTGATGCCGTACTGGGGATGATAATCTCTGGGCACCTCTACGATACTTTTCCTGAACTCAGCGAGGGCGAGTTAACAAGGATAAAGTCAGTGGTGGTGAGTCAGCCCATCTTGGCCAAGGCCGGAAACAAGTTGAGGCTGGGCCAGTACATAACCGTAGGCAAGGGACTCCACAACAAAAACACCTTTCCAAAATCTATCATCGCCGATGTATTTGAGGCCATCATTGCGGCCATCTACATAGACGGTGGCATCAACACAGCAAGGGATTTTGTCCTCACCCATCTATTAGAGGAAATACAGCTTGCCTCCAAGGATGAACACGAGAGTAACTACAAGAGCCTCCTTCAACAGCATTGCCAGAGACGTTTAAACACCACTCCCCAATACAAGCTAATTAGACAGCACGGACCAGACCATGGGAAGACCTTCGTGGTTGTGGTGGTAATCAACGACACCAGCTACGGCCAAGGTAAAGGTAAGAGCAAAAAAGAGGCTGAACAACTTGCCGCAAAGGAAACTCTCAATGCTATCGCCTCAAACAAAGGCCGTACAGGAACAAAATGCTAGAGACTGTCTGTCTGGTAGGGTATTGGGTCCTTGTATCCTGCCTCACTAAATGCCTCATGCCGCAACAAGCAACTCTGACACCGCCCACAGGCCTTTTCTTCTTCCTTATAGCAAGACCAGCTAAGATGAAAAGGTGCCCCCAGTGACACGCCCCTCCTAACAATATCGCCTTTCTTCATGTGAATTAGGGGCGTCTCCACCGTTATGCGGGTCTCAGGTCTGGTGCCCACATCCACGAGTTTATTAAATATCCTGTAATACTGCTCTCTGCAGTCAGGGTAACCTATACGGTCGTCCTCCACTGCACCAATGAACACCTTCTCTGCCCCGACGACCTCTGCCCACGAGACTGCAGCCATAAGTAGATGGGTATTCCTGAAAGGTACATATGTGGTGGATACATCATTTGTAGAGCTGGTAGTGGATGTCGGAACGGTCATCCTTGAGTCGGTGAGGCTAGAGCCGCCAATGGCCCCCAAATAGCCCATATTTATGACCAGTTTCTTTTCCTCGGGCACTCCATAGTAAGAGGCAATGTCATTAAATGCCTTTAGTTCCCTTACCTCCGTCCTTTGCTTGTAGTTTGCGTGAAGACAGGCCAGCTCAAAGGACTCGTTGGCTATAGCCGCAACTACGCAGCTATCCATTCCTCCGCTCAGGAGTACTACCGCCAGACCCGCTTTCATATCTACACGTGCTCCTTAGCGTCAGACCTTCTGGTGTCCCTGGGGGCCAGATATATCGGTGAACCTGTATCTGGAAGCGTACATCAGGCCCGTCTTCAAGTATCCAGTGGGCTACCTCTTTAAGTTCCAATCTCCCAAAAGCTACACCAATGAGAACCTTTGCCTTTTCTGTAAGCCTATGTCTTTCTATAATATCTTTTGCCCAGTCATAATCCCTTCTTGAACTTAACACAAACTTCACTTCATCATTGGGTCTCAATCTTTTGATGTTTCCCCAATCTACCCTATCAACCATACCGCTATCAGGACATTTCAGGTCCACAATCCTTACAGCCCCTTCAGGCAGCACGCTTATATCCAGCGTACCGTTGGTTTCCACCAGCACACGGTAACCACCATTTATGAGACGCGAGACCAATTCTCTGGTCTCCTCTTGAAGCAGGGGCTCGCCCCCAGTAATTTCTATCAAATTACACCCCAAGAGCTCAATATCAGACAGTATCTCCTCGATACTCATCTCCACCCCGTACTCATAGGCATGAACAGTGTCACAGTAGTTACACCTTAAATTACACCCCGTTAACCTTATAAAGGTACACGGCAACCCCGCATAGGTGGATTCTCCTTGAATGCTTTTAAATATTTCAGTTATCCTTAACATGAAGACACACATCTCCTTCAGTTAATACAATTTCAGTAAAAATTATAAATCAACCACTGCCCCTTTATCAAGGACTTTTAGACCTTTTTGTAACATATTTGGAGCATTAAACTTATATATACCAAAATTATGCTATTGACAAGGCGGTTGGTTTGTTGTAGGATTTTCCTTTAAGGTGCGAAGGTTATTTTTAATGAGTCACTAGCAATTATAAGAACAAGGCTTAGAAAAAAAGGTATTTAATTATTGATGTATCAAGAGAAGTTTAGCCCCTCCCCAAAGGATAAATCCCTCGATGTAGGAGCGGCAATCGACCAAGTAGCTTCCCACATACCACTTAAGGTCTTTCGCAAACAGGGCCTATCCGAGGTCCGGGCAATTAGCGAGAAAACCCTTAACGACCTTATAGAAAAAGCTGTAGAGGCAGAGCTTCAAAAGAGGTTTGAGGCCGTCTCGAGAGAAAGGGATGAACTTCAAATGAAGTCAGAGGCCCTTTCGAGACAACTCGAGGAGCTTAAGGAGGGCTCAGAAAGCCTTTCTGGTGAGAAGGAGGAACTGGAAAGGAATTACAAGTCACTAGAGGAGCAGGTAGCACGTCTCCGCAGCAAAGCAGAAAGGACAATCTCCGGGAGAGCTACGAGCGCTCAGACATCTATCACCAAGGAACAGTACGAGGAAAAAATAAAAGAAGTGGTAGAGAATACCCTGGATGGTGCAAGGGGGCTGATACCGATTGATTTACTTGAAAAGGTTAAAGAAAACCTCTTAAGCCAGCTGATTGAAAAATTCCCACATACCACACACACTCTCGGTATTACGAGTCGGAGTGAGGCAATACCGACCAGCACGCCAACACCGTCCAAACCAGCAACAGGTCTAGGGCCTATAAAACCGGGAAGTTTATTCCACAAGCTGGTGGAAAATAACATCAAATGGCGTGAGAAGCAGAAAGCCCAGGAAAAAGAGTCCTAAATATATAAAACACTACTTCCCCGGAGAAAGGTTATATAATGGCAGAAGCAGTTAAGGTACATAGAGACCCCAACGTCATGTACGTAGGTATAGACCTGGGAACCTATCGGGCCTCTGTAACAGCAAGCAACGGCTTTAGGAAGGCTGTGGTAAGCATAGTAGGATGGCCCAAGGACGATATCTCCAGAAAATTATTGGGTAAAGACCTGCTCTTTGGTCATGAGGCCTTGAAGCATCGTTTGGCGCTAAACCTTGTAAGGCCCCTCGAAAAGGGGGTGATAAAATACTCCGATGACGCCACTTTAGCAAGCACAGAAGAAATAGAAACATACAAGCTGGCTGCAAAAGAAATAGTTAAATACGTGATAAAGCAGGCCAAACCCGAAAGCGAACAAACGGTATATGGCGTTATTGGAGCACCCGCCCAGGCCAGCGTAATAAACAAACAGTCCTTGATAGAAGCCGCTATGGAGACCGTTGATTCTGTCATCGTGGTCTCTGAACCCTTTTCTGTGGCTTACGGACTCGACATGCTTGATGATTCCCTAATTATTGACATTGGGGCCGGTACAGTTGACCTTTGTAGGATGCACGGTGCCCTACCTGAAGAGGAAGACCAGATAACCCTTACTACTGCCGGGGACTATGTTGACGAACTCTTACTGAAGCTAATAAAGGAAAATCACCCTGACGTCCAAATCACCATCAATATGGCCAGGGATATAAAGGAAAAAAACGGCTTTGTCTCGGACACTAACGACAGGGTAGTGGTAAGGCTTCCTGTAGACGGGAGGCCCAGGGTAATTGACATAACAGAAGAATGTAAGCAGGCCTGCAAGGCAATAGTGCCGCCTATAATTGAGGCCGTTGGGAATCTCATAGCCACTTATGACCCAGAATTCCAGGCCCGTATCCGAAACAACATAGTCCTGGCAGGTGGTATGAGCCAGCTAAAGGGCCTTGATAAGCTTATAGAGGAGGGGCTTGAGGAGTTTGGTGGGGGCAAGGTCTCCAGAGTAGATGAACCAGTCTATGCAGGTGCTGACGGCGCCCTTAAACTGGCCTACGATATGCCCGACACCCTCTGGAAGGAGCTAAAGTAAACATCTTCCGGAAGCCAGGCTCGGGTTAAAGAACGTCCCCTTGTTACAACGCTTTCCAACACTTTTGATTCCTCCACTCAGGCCAAGGCCGTATAATGAGCAACCCCCCTGTGCCGGTATGCTATTTACGCAATAAGACCTCTTATCGTACAACTTAATTTTCATCATAATTGAAGAGGGTATGGCTACCAGTGGGACAATAGCCTTTTAAGGAGCTTGGTCTATCTCTCATTAGGAGCTGACTATGATAAAATGGCAAAAACCTGTTCGCAAATGTAGTGGCTGCAAGCTCAACCTTGGTGACCGTTGTGCGATATTTGAGAGCCCAAGGGATAAGTGGCGTCGCGGTAGGTGCTCGGGCTACAACAACCCAAAGCTAATAAAAAAATACGAAGAAGAACAGGCAAAACACCCACCCAAAGAAACAAAAGAAAAAAGAAAAAAGGTGGCAAAAGAACGTAGTACCATAGAGCATCATCAGGGAAAGACAAAGACCTCCAAGCTAATCTCTCATTAAGGAAGGCTTTTGTCCTGAGGAGGGCTGTAGGTCATAGCAGCCCTTCTCTATTGCCTTGAAAATAGACCCCCTAATTGTCTCATAGCTGGCAGGCACCTCCACAGGACGGTTCATATACCTGGACTTTACACCGTCAAGTGTCCCGTTGTGATATCCAATCTTAAACTCCGGAAATTTCAGCCCGTGTGCCGTAGATATCACCACCACCTTATCCTGTGGTTTTATCTTCTTTTTTTCCGTCAGCTTTATCACGGCCGCAAGCGCCACCCCTGTGTGGGGACAATTAAATAGCCCACTACGGTCAGCACGTGCGGCTGCATTGGCCAGCTCATCCTCTGTGGCCTGCTCAACCACACCATTGAAAATCCTCAAAATCTTTATGGCCTTATATATGCTAACAGGGTCTCCTATCTGAATAGCGCTGGCAAGGGTCTTTTGTGCATGGACAGGTCTGTATTCCTTGAAATCTTTCAAGTAACTAAGGTAAAGGGGATTAGCCCTTTGGGCCTGGGCGCACACCAGTCTTGGCAACCTGTCAACAATACCCAGTTCCTTCATCATAAGGAACCCCAGACCAATGGCCGTCACGTTCCCCAGATTTCCGCCAGGCACAACTACTACATCCGGCACCTCCCAATCAAACTGCTGAGCCATTTCCATACTCACTGTCTTTTGACCCTCTATGCGCAGGGAGTTCATGGAGTTGGCAAGATATATGTTGTTCTTCGCACATATCTCTCGAACCAGCTTCATACAGCCGTCAAAGTCAGTATCTATAGACAGTGTTAAAGCATTATTAGCCAGAGGCTGCACTAGCTGGGAGCTGGACACCTTGTCCTTGGGCAGAAATACTATTGCTGGTATGCCCGCCGCCGCACAGTAGGCCGCAAGCGACGCAGAGGTATCGCCCGTAGAAGCACAGGCCACACCCAGTACCCCCCTACCTTCAGAGATCATCTGCTTAACCATGGACACCAACACCGTCATGCCCAGGTCCTTAAAAGACCCCGTATGGGCGTTTCCACACTGCTTTATCCACAGGTCTTTTAGCCCTATATCCCTGCCAAAGCGTTCCGCCCAAAACAGGTTACTGCCCCCTTCATATAAAGAAACGACGTTTCCGTTCCCTATATTTGGACAAACCAACTCCTTCTTGCCCCATACACTACTACCGTAAGGCCACTCCGTTCTCATGTAGCGTTTATCAAAGAGTTCCTTCCAAAAGCCGGGCTTCTTCTGCTTTAGTTTGTCCATATCATGCCTAACTTCCAGAAGCCCGCCACATTTCCGGCAGCTGTAAACTATCTGGTTAAGTTCATACCTTTCGTCACAGCCACTGGTGCACTGGAACCAGGCCTTATAGCTCGCTACCATAAGAAATAAACCCTCTCCCTTTTAACGGAAAAACGCACTTAAAAAATTATAGAACCAATATAGTTGGCTTTCAAGGGGAATAAAAATGAATCGCATCTTAACCCACGCAAAACTTTAAGTAATGAGCATGCACGGGGTTTACATAATATGTGTTTACGGGAAGGTAGCACGTTAGAATAATATGCGCGGGAGACCAACCTTTACAGCCTTAAGCCCTTGACAGGGTCACCCGCCCTCGGACAAATCTTGGTATTATTTTGTATTGACCTACCTCAGCACAGAAATATATATCATTCTTGAAGCCAAGTTCAAGCAAGCGCCTTCCGTGGCTCGAATCAAGGAGGGCACGACGGATTTTGCGCCTGTAGTGCCGGTAAAGGATACAGGCACTGCGAGCAGAGTCACTCAAAGACACCTTGTATTTTCTCGAGAGCATGTGGATGAGCATCCCACCGCACACGGCGTCCTCCAAGGACGTTTGGCCATCCGTACCAGAGAGGGCCAGTAGCACATCTGCATCCTCCCCTGAGAGATGTTCCGCCACCACAGGAAGATTAACAAAGGAACAAATTATCACCTCTTTTGGCCCCTTCAGGGCCATCAGATTCCTCGTACAGTTGGTGGTGGTAAAGACGATAGTTTTGTTGCGGACCACATTGTAGGAATATTCTTTGGGTGAATTACCCAGGTGAAAACCCCTGACCCTTACGCCGCCCCTCTCACCACCCAAAAGCACCCTATCTTTCCCAAGACTCTTCACCTTCCGCTTTAACAAGCCCCTTGCCTCGCTCACTGTAGCACAGGGATATATGGCCTTACACCCCTGGGAAAGGGCATATATCATTGTAGAGCAAGCCCTTAGTACGTCAATGACCACCACCCTCTTGCCCACCTGCCCTGTCTTTTGAAGTTCGGACGGTGTAAATGACAGGTTTATCTCCAAATTTTCAATAAATCCTCCGCAAGCCCGTGTATTGTCATCATTTTCCTATATTATAGGCCTTGAGGAGGTTGGTGTAGGGATAACCGGCGGTTATTACGACTGTATCTCCGCTCTTTACCATTCCTGTCTTCAAGGCAGTTCTTTCGGCCTCATTCATCATATCGTCCGTACTCTTGACTTCTTTCATCTTTACCGGATAAACACCCCAAGTTAGACACAACTGATTAACCACGTTTGAATATGGGCTCATACCTATGATAGGGCATTCCGGCCGATAGCGAGCCACCAGCCTCGCAGTCTTGCCTGTAGTGGTGCAAGCAATAATAGCCTTCGCCTTCAGGTCCATAGCAGTCAGGGTCGCACCGTGTGTAACAGCACCCTGTATTGTATTTTCCTCAACCTGTTCACCCGCAAGAAGCTTTTTGTAGTCCATTGACCCCTCAACCTTATATGCAATCTTGGCCATCATCCTAACAGAGTCCACGGGAGACCTGCCCACAGCTGTTTCTCCACTTAACATAAGTGCATCGGTGCCGTCCAGCACAGCATTGGCCACATCTGCCACCTCCGCCCTGGTGGGAGAAGGGCTGTTTATCATAGATTCCAACATCTGCGTAGCCGTTATTACGGGCTTACCTATAACAATACAGGATTGGATGACCCTTTTCTGTATAAGGGGAACCTCCTCCAACTCCGTTTCCACCCCCAGGTCACCCCTTGCCACCATCACGCCATCTGCTGCCTCAAGTATATACTCCAGATTATCCAGGGCCTGTCGCCTCTCAATTTTCGCTATTATAGGGACGTTGCCGCCCTTGGAGATTACAAACCGCCTGGTAGTATATATATCCCTTGCGTTACCCACAAAGGACATGGCAATCAGGTCCACCCCCAGGGCGAGCCCAATGGTAATATACTTTTTGTCATCCTCGGTCAAGGCATCAACGTCTAAATCTGTATCCGGCAGATTTATCCCCTTATGTGACCTCAGGAGCCCACCTTCCAGGATACGACATCTAACCTCTCTTCTATTTCTATCAACAGCAGTAACCTTTAGTCTTATTGCGCCATCGTCTATCAATATACTAGCACCCGGACGGATTTTCTTGATGAATCCAGGGTAGTTTACACTAAACCTGTCAGGGCTTCCCTGCACATCCTTACCTGTTATAATAAGGCTTCCCCGCTTATTAAGTACCACGGATCCCGGTCCCATCCCTCCTGTGCGTATCTTTGGGCCAGGGAGGTCTTGCATCACGGCTATTGGCCTGTTAAGGGCCTTAGATATGCGCCTGAGGCGGGCTATTGCCTTCTCATGTTCCTCTGGACTGCCGTGGGAAAAATTGAATCTTGCTACATCCATCCCGGCCAGCACCATTTCCCTAAGCACCTTGGGGCTAGAGCTGTAGGGCCCAATTGTGCACACTATCTTGGTCTTTCTCAGCCTCTTAAGATATGGCATACAAGGTAACCTTCACACCTCAGGCAGGTCTCGAAGTGGTCATAGGGCCACCTCAAGGTGACAACCCGAGCTTCTTATAAAGTAGGGAAAAATTTATGTCTCTCTCTGTCGTCTCTTTAAGCCTGGGCAGCTTAATCTCGCTCCACCTCTGCAGGTGGCTAGCCAAACTCTCACATACCTCCACTGCCCAAGCTGTATCCTTCTTGACGACTACTACAGGTGTTCCTGTCTCCTTGGCCTTCGAGAGAATAGCATCGTTGGGATAGAAACCACCCGTAAGTATCAGACACTTTGTAGGCGTCTCAAGGGCGGCCAGTTGTATATCACTCCGGTCGCCCCCCGTTACAACCGCCTTATTTGCTACACGCCAAAAATACTTTAGGGCACTCTCCACGTTCATGGCCCCTACCATGAAGTGCTCTACTAGCTCGTCCAGCTTCTCCTCACCAGAGAGGAGCTCGCCCTTAAGGGCCTTGACCATCTCCCTCACCGGCAGGGCCCCTATTACTGGGTCTTTCTGTATAACCCCAAGGGTATCAACACCCTTTGACTTCAGATAAGGCGACACAACCTCTTTTATATACCCTAGCTTCCCCTGTGGTATAAGATTAAATATGACCCCGATGAGTCTCTCACCAAGAACCTTGTGTGCATACATAAGGCCGTCCAAGGTCTCAAGGGGATTCTCAAACTTATCTACAAAAATGACCTTTGCCTTTATCGCCTCCACAAAATCCAGTTCGGAAATCCCCATCAACGAGCCGCTCGAGAGCTTTCCCAATCCGTGAACCAGCATAACGTCTCTGTCCCTAGACAGCTCAGCAAAGGTCGCAAGCACCTTATCCCTAATCTGAGGTATCTTGACCCCACCTTTCAGGGTAGAAGTCAACAACTCATCTGTCAACACCACCGGGCACACGGACTCCATGGGAATCTCCTCACCTACGACCATTTTCAAGAATACGGCATCTTCATCAACAAGGGTATTATCGACCCTGGTGGGAAGTGCGCCCAGGGGCTTGAAAAATCCCACCTTAAACCCGTCGGCCTTGAGCTTAAATCCCATCCCTAACCACACCAGGCTCTTGCCCGAAAATTCAGTAACAGAGCCTATCACTACAGGTATCATAACTCGTACCTCCTTTAGCCAGGTGTTATGGTTGCCCTGGCATCAATAGCCACTACACCGCTGCCGTGGGGTAGCACCGCAAGGGGGTTTATGTCCAACTCCAATATCTCCGGGAAATCCATAACCAGTTGAGAAAGCCGCTGGAGGCCCTCTACAACGGCATCGATGTCCAAAGCCCCTTCACCCCTGGTGCCCTCAAGCAGCGAATATGACCTTATCTCCCTGACCATCTCCTTGGCGTCTGTCTCGGTTATGGGAGCCACCCGAAATGAGACATCCCTGAGCGCCTCCACGTAAATACCACCGAGCCCAAACATAATAAGGTGGCCAAACTGTGCGTCATGGCTGGCACCAAGAATCACCTCTCTCCCGCTCTCCACCATCTCCTGCACAAATACCCCATCAACCTGGGCCCCCGGTATCCTCCGTCTCACCACCTCCAGTATGTCCTCAAAGGCCCGACCTACCTCCTCGGGACCCTCCAGCCCCAGCCTTACCCCCCTAACGTCCGATTTGTGGAGTATGTCGGGGGATGCCACCTTTAGGACCACCGGGTAGCCAATCTCCTCAGCAGCCCTTACTGCAGAATCCCTAGTAGTGGCCAATATGCTTACGGGCACCCGGAATCCGCATGCAGAGACCACCTCCCTTGCATCGCCCTCGGCTAGGGTAAAGTATCCCCTTTCCCTGACCTTTCTAAAAATGGCCTCCACAACCTTGCGGTTCCCCTCAAAGTACTTAGGTTCTTCTATGACCTTTTCCACCCACTGTCTGTGTCGATACATTGCATCCAGTGCGCGCACCGCATTCTCCGGAAAGCGGTAATTGGGTATCCCATATTCCGCCAGCACATCTACGGCAGGTTTCATAGAAGGCCCTCCCAGGAATGAAGACGCTACCGCCTTCTGCCTGTACTTACCTGCAAGTTCACCCACCACCCTCGCTATATCTCTTTCGTCTATGAGGGCAATGGGGGCTAGCATGGTTATTACCGAATGGACGTTGCCGTCCTTTAAAACCATCTCAAGTGCGGTGCGGTAACGCTCGGGACTAGCGTCGGCAATAACGTCCACAGGGTTATAGAAGCTGGCCATGGGGGGTAGGCACGCCCTCAGGCCGTCAATAGTCTCTTTGGAGAAGGAGGCCATCTTGAGGCTCGACCGCTCCACTGCATCAGAGGCCAGGATGCCCGGACCTCCAGCGTTGGTAAACAAGGCCACCGATGGCCCAAGCGGTATCTCCTGCAGGCTAAACGCCTCTGCAAAAACGAAGAGGTCCTGTAATGTATCGGCCTTCAGGACGCCGCATTGACGAAACGCCGCATCAAAGGCATTTTCAGAACCCGCCAAACTCCCCGTATGTGAAGATACGGCCCTTGCCCCGGCCTCAGAGCTGCCAGACTTTATGAGGATGACGGGCTTCTTCTTTGTCACACGAGAGGCAATCTCCATAAAGGCATGCCCGTCCTTTATACCCTCTATATAGCCCACAATGACGCGCGTCTCGGGGTCGTCCTCAAGGGCCTCCAATAAATCCACCTCATTTATGTCCATATTATTACCCATGCTGACGAATTTTGAGAACCCTATGTGCTCTGTTTGTGCCCAATCAAGGATGGCGGCACAGACAGCCCCTGACTGGGAAAAGAAGGCTATGTCCCCGCCTGGGGGAGGGGTGGCAGAAAAGGTTGTGTTAAGCCTATGGTGCGTATTTACCACACCAAAACAGTTAGGGCCTATTGCCCTGATGTTGTGCCTGCGTATCCTCTCAAGAAGCACCCCCTCTCTGGCCGCCCCCTCGCTGCCGCTCTCCTTGAAGCCTGCGGTGATAATCACCGCCGAATCAATACCCTTCTGGGCACACTCATCTATCGCCTCAAAAGTGAGGGCCGCAGGAAGGACAAGGACGGCTAATTCTATACTGTCATCCACCACCTTAACGCTGGGATAGGCCTTGAGGCCAAGGACAGAATCGGCCTTAGGGTTGATAGGATATATTCTGCCGGGAAAGCCGTAATCAATTATGTTCTTAAGAATATTGTACCCAACCTTGTATTCTTCCCGTGCAGCGCCAATAACCGCTATGGATTTGGGTTGAAAGAAGTGTTCTAACATAACTCTTGGTACAGGACGTCGGTTTATTCAATGTCTGAGTTCTTATACCTTTATACACCCATCCAAAGAACTCATTTGCCTCAATATGCTCTAACGCTGAAACAGTAAAACAGCTTTTACAAGTACACTCGCCTCATTTTGAATAATAAGTCTTTAAAGTATCTTCCACAATGGCCCCTTCTACAGTAATAGCATAAATAGCGTTGCACATCCGGATTGCCTCTTCAAGGGACTTCTGATGAATATTTCTACCGGTCGCATTACCTGCAGCTCCGCAGTAAAAGATCTGCTCATGTAGTGTTTTGAGGAAGGATTCTATATCCCTAGCGGATCCACCTGCACAAACCACCTTAGTACGACCCGCTGCTAGAATAGCTTCCTTGAATATCTCTTTTGACTCGTGACCTTCCTTTTTGGGATAGTTCACCTTTACAAAATCGGTACCGAGGCACGCCGCAACACCCGTAGCACCTGCAATCAGGTGAGGGTCTTTCTCGTCTTTAACGGCCTTACCTCGGGGATACATCCATAGCACAGTTATTAAACCATGTTTATGTGCATTGTAGACAATCTGCGCCGCCTGTCGTAACATTTCCGCTTCATGCTCACTCCCCAAATAGACTGTATATCCAACTCCTAGGATATTAAGCCCACAGTTGTCACGAAAGTCCAACACCTGCTGAACGCTTACCCATTGTTGACTGAACGGATCGCACTGGGAAGTCTTAACAAGATTTGTTTTGGAATTAAGCTTTATTAGATAAGGCACATTGGGATAGTCCATACCGTATCTGGCTATCAAACCAAGTTGGGTTGCAAAAACACCTATCTTTGCCTGACTTGCAATTTTAAATAGATGGTCAGGATCGTTGTCATCGGGGTGGATTCCCTCGCCATAAAAATCATCATTCAGGTGCTCTACTTTTTGATCACCTGCAAAGAGCATCAATCGCCCACTATTTTTGGTAATAGTTAGATAATTCCTGACATAAATTTTTTGCATTGTCTTTGGAACGTCCAACGGCACAATTACCTCATTTGCTTTGACAGTTTTCATCTCTCTCCTTTGCACTCAACTCTTGGTGGATACTAAAGTTCTTCGACCTCTATTTGTCCCAAGAACCTTTCCACATCTTCCCTGCGACAGAGCCCAGACTCTGGACATATGATAGCGCCCGTACCCGCAGAGGTCGCAACGACGGCCGCCTCTCTGAGTGACTTTCCCTGGGCCAGGCTGAGAACCAGTCCTCCAACGGTAGAATCTCCGGCACCAATGGTGCTCATCACCTTCACGTCTGGAGTCTTACAGTGGAGACCAAGCTCCTTGCCTACTATTATCAGACCCCTTGGCCCCATGGTAACAACCACAACCTCAATACCCCTTTTGTTGAGTTCCCTCGCCTCCGCCGCAATATCCCTAATATCTTCCAGGTTTTTGCCCACAAGTCTGCTCAGTTCATGGACGTTAGGCTTTATGAGGAAGGGCAATTCCTCGATGCCCAACCGAAGGGGTTCATTATCGGTGTCAAGAACCGTCTTCCCACCTTGTTCCTTAACCGCCTTTATGAGCTGTGCGTAGATATTGGGCGTAATGCCCCTGGGAAGGCTCCCGCTCATTACTACAAAAGTGGGTGGTGGGCTCAGGTTGGAGAGCTTGTTATAAACAGCCGCCACATCCTGGGGGCGCACCTGTGGCCCTGGGGCACTGAAGAGCATCTGCCGACCAGAGGTCTCATCGCGTATTACAACATTCGTCCGCGTTTCGTCAGCTATCCTTATAAAATCACAGGTGATACCCTCGTTTATCAGGTGCCCCTGTAGCTCAAGCCCATTGAAGCCCCCAATGAAGCCGATGGCAACGCTGTGACCACCCAATTCCTTTATCGCCCTCGAAACGTCTATGCCCTTACCACCGGCATATCTAGTCTCACGCGTTATACGGTTCGGGTCATCAAACTTTATGCCCTCGACACTTAGCGTCCTATCCAAAGCAGGGTTAAGGGTTAGAGTATAAATCATGAGCCCTTGAGCCTAGAGATAATTGCCTTGAGAAAATCTGGAAGGTCAGAGGGGCAGCGGGAGCTTATCATGTTGCCGTCAACCACCACTACCTTATCTTCATAAGCTGCCCCGGCGTTTACGAGGTCATCCTTTATGGCATAGAAACACGTCATCTTTTTGCCCTTCACCACACCGGCCGATATTGGCACCCAGGCGCCGTGACATATGGGCGCAACCACCCTGCCCGCCTCGCCCATGGCCCTTACCACCTTCAGGACACCCTCATATCGCCTGAGCTTGTCCGGGGCGTACCCACCGGGGATAATTACGGCATCAAAGTCCTTCCAGTTTATCTCATCCACACGGCGGTCCGCCTCCATGGGATAACCCTTCTTGCCGTGATAGACCCTTTTTTCTGCACCGCCCACCACTACCTCTGCCCCGGCCTCAAGGAGCCTGAGCTTTGGATACCACCCTTCCAAATCCTCATAATCATCGTCCACAAGGATAAGGGCCCTTTTCCCCTTTAATAATTCCATCTCCTCACCCCTCCATTAATTCTATTATAGCCATTTCGGCAACGGGCTAAATTCTAATACATAAACTCTAAACTATTCAACAAAAACATCTACGTGTAGCACCTATCGTTACCGGAGAAACACAATCGCCCAATGCAGTTGACCCGTTTATGGGGCAGAAAGGCCTGTTTATACATCCACGATGGAGTAATATTCCTTTCACATCGGATTCTCAGAGGGGCCTCCACTATTGACTTACACAGACCTATTCATTACCATATGTGAGCAAGTATTCAACAATAATTTCTCCACAAAAATATGCCAAAGCGAACAAAAGAGGACGTCTGCGAGACCCACTACATTGACCAGGCGCGGGTAAGGTACGTAGAGAAGCGGATGCAGGCGGATGGTATCATAAACAGCCTCGCCGAGACCTTTCAGGTCTTGGGCGACCCCACCCGGATAAAGATAATCTTCGCACTGTCACAGAAGGAACTGTGTGTCTGCGACCTGGCAGGCCTGTTGGGCCTCTCGAGCTCCGCCGTCTCTCACCAGCTCAGGGTCTTGAGAAACTTGCGCCTGGTAAAATACCGAAAGAAAGGCCGCATTGCATACTATTCCCTGGACGATTCACACATCAGCAGACTCTTTAAGGAGGGTCTCAAGCACGTTAAGGAATCCTAATTATGTAGGGTGCGTGCTAACGCACCACTGCCTTCTACAAAGGGTAGGGGGCACAACATGTTGTGCCCCTACAGGATAAACCACTATGGAAAAGACGCTTGCACTAAAGATTCCCGAGATGGACTGCCCGGAGGAGGCCCAGCTCCTAAAGAAGAAACTAACTGGCCTAAAAGGGGTAAACCGCCTAGACACCTTCCTACTGTCCCAGGAACTCAGGGTCAGTTATGACGAGAGACTTCTGAACAAAGCCGATATCATAAAGGCAGTAAAAGAAACTGGCATGAGTGCCAACGTGGTAGGCACCCCCGTCGTCCAGAAGGAGCTTGACCTGGGCAAGAGGTGGCAGCTTCTCTTCACCTGCCTATCTGGACTCTTTGTGGTTTCTGGACTGTTATTATCCCTCAAGGGCCTCCCAAGCGACGTAACCATACCGTTATATCTTGGGGCTATATTCACCGGGGGGTCTCGCATAGCACTGAAGGGATTAAGGGCTGCCAAGGCACTTGACCTTGACATGAACTTCCTCATGACGGTCGCAGTTATTGGGGCGGCTGCAATAGGCGAGTGGGGAGAGGGCGCAATGGTCATCTTTCTATTCTCAATGGCCCAGCTACTTGAATCCCACAGTCTGGACAGGGCAAGAAACGCCCTAAGGTCACTTATGAACCTATCCCCCCAGGAGGCCCTGGTGAGAAGGGACGGAGAAGAGACTCTTTTGCCAGTAGAGGAGGTCCGGCTGGAAGACACTGTGGTAGTAAGGCCTTCGGAGAGGATTCCGCTGGACGGCATAGTCACAGACGGATATTCCTGTGTAAACCAGGCCCCTATCACCGGCGAATCAACACCCGTAGAAAAGTATAGAGGACAGGAGGTATTTGCAGGCACTATTAACAAAGAGGGTGCACTGGAGTTTCGCGTAACCCACCTTGCAAAGGACACCACACTCGCCCACATAATCCACCTGGTAGAGGAGTGTCAGTCACAAAGGGCCCCATTCCAGAGCTTTGTGGAGAAATTTGCAAGGGTCTATACCCCAACGGTAATAGCCCTGGCATTCCTGATAGCCACTATTCCACCACTCCTCATGCACACTCCCGTTGTGCCCTGGATTTACAAGGGATTGGTGCTCCTGGTTATATCCTGCCCCTGCGCCCTGGTAATAGCCACACCCGTAACCCTCCTCTCGGGGATTACCTGTGCGGCAAGGAACGGTGTACTTATAAAGGGGGGTGTCCACCTAGAAGAGGCAGGTCGAATTGAGGCAATCGCCTTTGATAAGACAGGCACCCTTACCAGGGGTGCCCCAGAGGTAATTGACATACTCCCCATGAACTCGCTCTCACTATCTCATGACAAGCTCCTCTGCATAGCGGCATCCATCGAGTCAAGGAGTGAACACCACCTTGGAGGCGCCATCCTGCGTAGGGCAAGAGAGGACGGCATAAGTCTCCTAGAGGCCACCGGCTTTCAGGCCTTCCCCGGAAAGGGCGCCTCTGCTGAGATAGAAGGAAAGAAATATTATATAGGCAACATAAAACTATTCAGGGATTTGGGTATATCTATAGCCCCTGTGGAGGTCACACTCTCAGGACTCCAGACCCAGGGCAAGACCGTTATGCTAATTGGAGGAGAGGACGGCCTGTTGGGTACAATCACCGTAGCAGACGATGTACGCCAGTCCAGCATCGAAGCACTACTAGAGCTAAAATACAATGGCATAAAGAAGATTCTGATGCTCACCGGCGATAACAGTGGCACAGCCAAGGCCATTGCCAGGAAGCTCGCCGTTGATGAATATTTCGCGGAACTCTTACCAGAGGACAAGGTAACGGCAGTAAGGGAGTGCATAAAGAGGCACGGCAAGACGGCCATGGTAGGAGATGGGGTAAACGATGCCCCCGCCATGGCAGCAGCTACATTGGGGATTGCAATGGGCACGGCAGGAACTGACACTGCCCTGGAGACGGCCGACATTGCGCTTATGTCCGACGACCTCACCAAGCTGCCGTTCGCCCTCGGTCTAAGCCGCCGCACGCTACGGGTCATAAAGGAAAACATTGCCTTTGCCCTGATTGTAAAGGCGGTGTTCCTTGGCCTTATAGCCCCTGGATGGACAACACTATGGGTGGCGGTGGGGGCCGACATGGGCGCATCACTGCTGGTAATATTTAACGGCCTCAGGCTGTTGAGGTATAGCCCTTGATGAAGGCAGGACAGCAAGCCCCGCACTACCCTGTACATGACTAGAGGTAACAGTCACTATGAAGGCGGTTGTATTCTACGAACACGGCGACGTTGACAAACTAAAGTATGAAGACGTGGAGGACACACCAAGCCCAAGTGCCCACGAGGTAAAGATTAGGGTCAGGGGCTGCGGCGTCAACCACCTGGACATATGGGTCAGGGAGGGCCTGAGAGGGCCTGAGATACCCATGCCCCACATCCTGGGCAGCGAGGTCACGGGTGAGATAGTAGAGACAGGAAAATCGGCCCTGGGGCTGAAGGTTGGGCAGAGGGTGATGGTCACCCCGGGTCTTTCCTGCAGAAGATGCAGGCACTGCCTCTCAGGCAATGACAGCCAGTGCAGCGATTTCAGGATAATGGGCTATCAGACACAGGGTGGTTATGCTGAATTTGTGACAGTGTCGTCAATAAATGTCCTGCCCATTTCAGATGTCTGGTCTTTTGAGGAGTGGGCGGCCATACCTCTTGTATTTTTGACCGCCTGGCACATGCTTCTGACCAGGGGAGGTCTCAGGCCCGGGGAAGACGTACTCATTCATGCCGCCGGCAGTGGCATAGGCAGCGCTGCCGTCCAGATAGCGAAGTTCTGCGGTGCACGGGTTATTACCACTGTGGGGAGCACTGAAAAGATAGAAAAGGCAAAGAATCTCGGGGCCGACGAGGTAGTAAATTACCGGGAGCAGGACTTCACAGAGGCAGTAAAAGAGCTTACCGCAGGCAAGGGCGTAGAGCTGGTCTTTGAGCACATAGGACAGGACACATGGGAAAGGAGCCTCCGGTGCCTTACCAGAGGTGGGCGTATGGTGGTATGCGGGGCCACCAGTGGGCCGACCGGCACCGTGGACATCCCCTTCTTATTTCTAAGGCAGCTTTCTATCCATGGCTCGTACATGGGTGGAAGGAACGAGCTCATGGACGTCCTCCGGCTGATAGAGCAGGGCAAACTGAGGCCGGTGGTGGATACGGTCTTTCCCCTCAAAGACGCCGCACTGGCACAGAAGAGAATGCAGGAAAGAAAATTCTTCGGCAAGCTGGTTTTAAGGCCGTGAATACCAGATTCTGAATTCAGAATTCAGAAGTGAAGTATAGACCTGACGAAGAAGGGACTGAAACTAAAAAGGGAAACATATATGCCAAATAAAGAATTTGCAAAGCTGATAGAAGAATCGAAAGAATGGGTAAGACTTTCAAAAAGTCGTGGTTATGATTTTAATAGCATATTAGCAGGATTATATAATGACCCTTCTCATTTCATCTACGAAATTCTGCAGAATGCTGAGGATGAAAATGCCAAAAAAGTAGTATTTAAACTCTTTGAAGATAGATTGGATATTTATCATGATGGAGAACTTTTTGATTTTGATGATATTAAAGGAGTTACAGGAATAGAGATTCCTACAAAAAAGGGAGATTGGAAAACGAGGAAATTCTATACAATAGATATCATTCAGCAAGAATCTTATGATGTTGCACAAAGATTTATTGACTTGCTTTCAAAAGCTAAAGTGCAAACAGGCAAAGCCTTGCATCATGCTGAATCTATTTACAAAGGAAAGTTAAAGAAGAAAGCTATAGAAGAAACCTTACCTGAAGCATGGAATAAATTGATTAGTGAACCCCATTCTTTGCTCCTTGATTTATTGTCTGAAACCACAGAAAAACTTTGTGGTTTTAAACCAGAAGTTGAAGGGGTAACAAGGTTTTTGAAACACTATGAGGGTAAGTTTCTCTTACCACCAGAAGAAAATACTCCCAAAGAACCAAAGAAAATTCCCCGGCCTCCTAGTAAGCGTATTTCTCAGGCTGATTTAATTCCCCACATTATAAAGGTTCTGCAAAAACATGGAGGACGTGCACAAAAACCCCAGGTTGAAGAAGAAATCTACCAAATGTTTAAAGATACATTTAAAAAACCATATTATCAGGAAACTGTGTCACACGGTGTTCCAAGATGGCGGCATAATATCGCTTGGGCAAAAGAGCGTGCAAAAAAGAGGGGACTGATTAAACCACCTAAGGATTCTGGGCGAGGATACTGGGAACTTACTCCAAGCGGAATGAAGATGACTTTAAAAGGAGGAGCGACCAACTGCGTATAACATGGCGCAGGCAAAAACCTTGGTCTGATGTAGAAGGGACGAAAGAAAGAAGTCAGAAGTCGGGTTTCAGGAGACAGAAGGTAGGAGTAGCTGATAATGGGGGCAGCAAAGTCTTTTAGAGATTTGTTGGTCTGGCAAAAGGCTCACGCCCTAGTACTAGACGTATATAAGTGCACCGGGTTATTTCCTGAGAGCGAAAAATTTATCCTGGTCAACCAGATGCGACGTGCTGCTATCTCCATTCCAGCCAATATTGCTGAAGGATTTAAGAAAAAGAGCAAAAAGGATAAACTTAATTACTTCAATGTTGCCCAAGGCTCTTTAGAGGAACTCAAGTACTTCCTTGTACTAGCTCGAGACCTGGGGTATATGGAAGGAAATGAACTGGCTCACTCTGCCGAAGAAGTCTCGCGTTTGTTAGAGGCCTACTCAAGGACTATTCGGAATTCTGACTACTGAATTCTAAATTCTTAAGACCCTTGACTTTTCTAAAGGTCTCTTCTTAAAGAGAGGTAAATATGAGATTCCTACAAAGGTTATTTATACCTATGTCCGTACTTTTTCTGTCACTACAGGTCTCCCAGGCCCAGCAGGTCCAAAATGTACAGGACCTCTCAGGGTTGTGGACCCTGCGGTTTAATGGGATTGAGGCCAACTGCCAGGACGAGACTGAGAATGGACCAAAGGAGGGGAGGTTTGTCTTCGAAGTGTCACAGCAGGGGGATACCCTGTCAGCCACTTGGAAAGATGGTGAGACCACCAACATCTTTACAGGAAGGGTTAGCGGCTTTATCGTCAGCGCAACAGTGTACGGATTCTATCATGAAAACTGTCGCGTCATTACAGATATAACGGCAGAAATCGCAGGCAAGGGCGAATTAGTCGGCAGGTACTCGGGCCAAGAATTAAACTGTGAGACATGTACCTGGGAAGGTGAACTTACGGTAACCATTACGAAATGAATCGAGAGGGGCTACTCACTCTTGCTTATTATTGTCTTGGTAGGGGCTTCTAAGAGTTCCACTGCATCCTTGGCAGGGATGGCAAAATTTGAGCCAGCAAAGCCTGTGAATATGCCGTAGGTAATGGCAATCACCTTGCCATTACGGTCAAAAATAGGGCCTCCACTTCCACCGATAGTCGTCTGGGCATCAAACACCACCCTATCCTCCAGCACGTCTGTTATATGTCCCTGGGTGGCAAGGGGCCTTATCAGTTGGCGCCTCGAGAGCTCAGCGGCCAGCTCTAAAAAGCCAAACCCCTTGGTATAAACTAATTCGTCCATCACGGGCTTTTCAACCCTGGCTAGGATAGCACTTATTCCGGCAGGGTAACCTATAACCACGACCGGCTCGCCTACAACAATATCTCTGCTTGTCTCCAGCTCCAGTATAGGTAGTTCCTCACCACGGGTATCAACGCTGACTATAGCCAAATCGACCTCTTCCAACACCCTTTCTACTTTAAGTGGGAAGGGTTCCTCAACGCCCGGGAAAAATGCCCTGAACTCTATGAATTTTGGGCTAAAACCCAGCTCCACCGGGCCAAACCGCCCGGGTCGTCTCCACCAAGGCACGGCTATATGTTTATTTGTGAGAATCTCTCCATCGGAGCTGATGAGAAAACCTGTCCCCGTATACTCGTAGGGTACGTGGTACACACCTTCTTCAATATCTTCTCCAAAACCGTAGGTACCCTGGATTAGACAGACCCCACCACTAAAGTCCTTTATGATCCTTTCGGCGACAACACCCTTGGCCTCCAGGGTCTCTATCCTCTCAGCGGCCTCTTGCAAGCGATGTTCTACCTCTTTCTCAAGCTGTCTCTGAGAGACCGAACTATAAAGCCCAGATATCGCCAGGAACAGGACCAAGAATGCCCCAAACGCCAGCCCAACACGGAAGCGTAGGGAGGACTGAGTTAATGCCTCCCATACAAGTTCCTTAAAGAAGGTGCTGGCCGTAACGAGTCGTCCCTTATGCTCCTCTCTTGCTATAGCAACAGAGTCCTCCAGCATCTCCCGGAAGGGCTTACAGACGCTCCCCTCTTCGCTCTTTATCCTGAGGCGCACCTTTGGACCACCTGCACCAAATTCAATCATGTCGCCATCACGGAGTATAACCTCCTCCACCTGCCGACCATTCACGAAGGTCTCAACTGCCTTGTTCCTCAACAGGTAGTCGCAATCCTTCAGTTCTATCTCGGCATGGAGGGGTGCGGTGTTTCTGTCCACGGAGGGGTCAAAACGCAGCTCGCTCACGGGATCGGTACCGATCTTTAGCCTCTCTGCGCTAAAAACCTCCGTCCTGCCCCTCCTGCTGCCAGAGAGATGAACAACAACTATCTTCATTGCACACTCCCATCAAAAGGCCCACCTCAACGGGGCCTGTGTTCACAGTAATATTTGTAAATATCGTCGGCAAAGGACCTTAAAGCGCTCACGTCTCGGCCCAACTCCTGGAGTCTCCTATCGAAATCCTCCATGCTGGCAAAATGTTCTGAGACGTATTGTGCCACAAAGGTCTCAGCCGTTATGAAGTTTACCTCGGGCCCCTTGTCCTCCGGACTCTGATATATCTTATAAGCTACCAAATCAGTAATAGTCCTTAACGCGATGTCTTCGTCCTCGCTTATTCTGCCCCTCACTATCTCGAATGTGAGCTCTCGCCTCCTGTAATGATATCGGTAAATGGCCTCTGCGATGTCCTGAAGTCCCTTCGTGTCCCCAGAGACCCGAGAAAGCCTGGCCAAAAAATCCTCTGGATTCTTGAAATGGTCCGATATATACTCCTTCACGGCAGTCTCGGCCGTCAGTAAACTGGCCTCCGAGCCCTTATTCTCCTGATTTTGAGATACTTTATATGCAACTATGTCTATAATGGCCTTAAGGCTGGGGTTTTCACCCACCATTTCGCCTAATGCCTTAATATTTAATTTCACGGCTAATACCTCGGGAACCTTGCCATACGTCTCACAATTTATCTAATGTATTATATATTAGATTCTGCTACAATTCCATGCGAAACCCGCGTGTCTTGCAGGGCTTAAGCCCTGCGCACCCGATAGCACTTCTATACAATATAATGTAGTGTACGGAAATGTAAAGCCTTATAGAGTCCCAAATTTATGAAAAAATCTATAAAGACACACTTTGCGTTGCTATTTGCCCTCCTGGCCCTAGCACCCATTGCTATAATCTTCGCCATCTACAGCCCCGGGGTCATAAGGGGGCTGAGCAACAGGGCCGTGCAAGACGTCCATTCACTGGGGAAAAGCCACGTTAGAATCATCTCTCTATGGATAAAGGAAAAGACAGAAGATGCAAAGCGTCTCGCCAGTTCCCATCACGTCCTAAACATATTTAAGGGACTGCCACAGGATAGTGATGGTCTCTCCGATTTCCTGCATTCTAACCTGCAAGAGCATGGTTTTTCAGGGATTTATGTACTTGATAGAGATGGCAACCTAAAGGCCTCAGCAGAAAGAGGCAAGCATGCTGGTCTGCCTAAGGAGGTAAAGCAGCTCCTCGAAAAGGCCCTAAAAGACATGCACGTGACATTGGCACACTTTCATGAGCCAGAGGAAGTGAAGGACAAATGCCCTATGCTTTGTCTTGCGAGTCCTGTGCTGGGAGGCAAAGACATCCCGGGCGCCGTAGTAGTCAAGATTGACCTTTCTCGGATAAGAGACGTTCTAATGGACGTGACTGGAGAAAGGCGTGTATGCACCTCCCTTATAGACAAAGAAGGCAATATGTTAATTTGCTTTATACTGGACCCCACCTCCGAATGCCACAAAAGCATGGGCAAGAAACTGGTTGACCCCCGGACAGGGAACCTCACACCTGGGGTAAAGGCCTGCCTTTCTGGCAAGAAAGGCTTTTCCCCGCAGGTGTACACCAATCACGTAGGAGAACAGGTGCTGGGTGCATGGGGATGGCTACCTGACCTCGATACAGGGATAATAGTAGAGGTAAATGCACGGGAGTTCTTCGGACCAGTCTCATTGGTCAAGAGAAGGCTGTGGAGCTTTCTGTTTATAGTTGGGGTCGGCGTAATCATCATATCCATATTTATAGGCAACAGGGTATCGGAGCCCCTTATCTCTCTCACAGAAACGGCAAAGAAAATAGCTGCGGGCAACTTTGAGGAACGGTCTTTAATAAAATCCGAGGATGAACTTGGCGAGCTGGCGGGAAGTCTCAACACCATGGTGGACTCCCTACAAAAAAAACACACCGAGCTGGAAGAGGCCAATAAGAAACTTGCCGCAACCTCGGTGAGAGACGGCCTTACCGGACTCTACAACCACTACCGCTTCCAAGAGCTGATGGACTCCGAGTTCCGACGGGCCAAGCGATACAACCTCCCTTTATGCCTGCTTATGGTAGACATTGATGATTTTAAGTCAATAAATGATACCTATGGCCACCCCTTTGGTGACTTTGTCCTGAAAGAGTTGGCGGAGCTCATCGACAAGTCTGTAAGAGAGATCGACATCTCAAGCAGGTACGGTGGTGAGGAGTTTACGGTCATCCTGCCTAACACTGAGCTGGACGGCGCCTATGCTGTTGCAGAGAAGCTCAGACAGGCTGCGGCCAATCATAGCTTTAAGCACGACGATATGGTTACAAAACTTACCCTGACCATAGGTATATCTTCCCTGGCAGAAGAAGGGATAAACACCAAAGATGACGTGATAAAACACGCTGATGCGGCTATGTACGAGGGAAAAATCAGGGGAAAGAATGTGACTGTCTCCTGGGGGGAATTTATACTCTGGGAGAGGCTTGCATCAAAAGAAGAAAGGGAATCCGCAGAACACTACCGGAAGAGATTTGTCTCAACTGCCAGGAGTGTGAAGAGGTCTTACATGGAGACCTCTACGGCCCTGGTAAAGACACTGGAGGCAAAAGATGGTTACACTGCCACACACTCCTACCTAGTGACAACCTATGCGGTAGGGCTTGCAGAAGAACTGGGGCTCGCACAAGAGAACATAGAAATAATAAAGAATTCCGCCGTACTTCATGACATAGGAAAAATTGCCATCCCAGATAGCATCCTGACAAAAAACGACAACCTCACGGAGGAAGAATATAACATCGTAAAGGAACACCCTGAACAAAGCGTAAAGATATTGGAGGGGATAGGGTTCCTGCAAAAGGAACTGCCAATAATCCTTCACCACCAGGAGTGGTTTAACGGGAAAGGCTACCCCAAAGGCCTGGAAGGGACGGCAATCCCACTGGGTGCGAGGATACTCGCCATCTGCGACGCATATGAGGCGATGACCTCCAAAAGGCCCTACCGCAAGAGCCTAACCCATAAAGCCGCCCTTGAGGAAATACGCAAGGGGGCTGGAGTGCGGTTTGACCCCGAGCTGGTAGAACCATTTATCAGGGCAATAGAGAAACTGCTGGCTACTACGAGGCGTATCTGCATCCCACAGCTAAATAAAACAGTGGATATATCATAAGATAGCCGTTGGAAAACTGCGGAGGCAATCACGCCAGTCCAAACGTTGTTCCTCCCCGAAGAGGCACCTTACCAATACGGGAAAGACACCCCCCTACTCGATTCCAAGGGTCTTTAATAGCTCCACCACCTTCGCCTCTTCACGGGTGGGGGGCGCGCAGTACCCGAGTGGCACGCATACATAGGCTACTGCCTTGCCATCGGCACTGGCAGGATAGGGCAATTGGGCCTCCTCTGTGGGGTCGTGCACAGTAACAATCTTTCCCGGCCGGTAGGTCCCCAGGGCAGCCATCAAGAGCCGCAGCGTATCGGGGGCGTCCTTCTTCCCAATGATAACCGCATGAGGAGGGATGTTTATATGGTAGGCAAGGGCCAGGGCATAGGCAGAGGCGAAGTGTCCGGATTCCTTAGCGGAGGCAGCATAGGCCTTGAGCGTGCGCTCCGCACCCTCACGATATTCATCCTTATACGTTATATAGTACAGCCTGTCCAACACCATCGCAGCCACGGCATTTGCCGCGGGTGTGGGCGTGTCCTCAAAGGGCTTACGCACAAAAACCCTCTGGGCATGGGCCGTATCAAAGAAACCCCCTTGTTCATCATCCCAAAAATTCTCCAAGCAGTAATTAATAATGTCCTCTGTCGCCTCTAAATAGCGCCTCTCACCTGAAACCTCGTAGGCATCAAGACAGGCCAGAGACATCCATATGTTATCATCAAGATAACCCGGGATGCGTGCCTCTCCCTCGTAGTATGTGCGGAAGACCCCTTTGCCCATCTCGTAGGAGTTTGCCAATAAGAGGTCCAGTCCTTTTAGGGCAAAGTCCCTTATGTCATCACGGCCCAAAAACTTGTATACCTCCAGATACGCCGAAATCATCATCCCGTTCCAGGAACTGTACTTGTTTCTGTCAACAAAGGGTGTAGGGGAGGCGTTCCTCGACTCTAGCAGCTTCTTCCTGCCATTACTCAGGACAGAGGACACCTCTTCAACTGTCACATTCAGCTCCTTTGCGACCTCCTCTAGGGTAACAGATATCCTTGGCACGTTCTTGGCGGGGTTGTGGTGCATCTCACCCTGGGCCTCTATCTCGTAGTAATATTTGATTGCCTTTGCTTCCAGAGGCGTCAGTACCGCATCCACCTCTGCGGGCGTCCACGTGTAATAATCTCCATCGTCCCCCCTACCAACGTCGGCATCCTGTGAGGCGTAAAACCCCCCAAGCTCGCTGTCAGACGCCTCACGGGTTATGTAGTCCACTATCTCCTCCACAACTCCTTTATAGACTCCACTACCTGTGGCGGCATAGGCATGGACAAAATTTCTCAGCATGCCAGAGTTCACGTAGGGCATCTTTTCAAAGTGTGGTACACGCCACTCCCTATCTACGGCGTATCGGAAAAAACCTCCCCTGATGTGGTCCCTGATACCCCCTTCTGCCGTGGCATCGAGTGTCTTTAAGGCCAAGTCACCGGTAAGAGGCTCTGCATCTTTTTTGACAAATGCCCTCCAGAGGGCGAACTCTATGCCTGCCTCACTCGGGAATTTTGCACCAGTGCCAAACCCACCAAAATCCCTATCAAAATCCTCAGCAATCCCCTTTGCTATGGCATCCAGAAGCCCTGAAGATAGTTCGCCGGCCTTTAGCCCTGTACTCTCCATGCCGAGGACATATTGATAATGCTGCTCTGCCTGGGCCTGAAGCTCCTCCGTCTGTTCTTTATATACCTTCGCAATCTTGGGGAGTAGAGACTTAAGTCCCTCGCGCCCCCATTTGCTTTCAGCGGGGAAGTACGTACCGCCAAAAAAAACCTTCCCGTCGGGGGTAAGAAATGCAGTAAGGGGCCAGCCCCCATGCCCGGTGAGGGCGCTCACGGCGGTCTGATACCAGCGGTCTATGTCTGGCCTTTCGTCCATATCAACCTTAACTGCCACAAAATACTTGTTAATCAGCTCAGCCACCTCGGGATCCTCATATGTCTCCTCATCCATCACGTGGCACCAGTGGCACCATACAGCACCTATGTCTAGCAGTATGGGCCGGTCCAACCTCTTGGCCAATGCAAAGGCCTCCTTGCCGTATTCGTGCCAGTCTATTGGCTGGAACCTGGCACTCCGCAGGTAAGGGCTGGCAGATTTAGCAAGTCGGTTCTCCTTCTGGTGAGCCGCTGCCGGGCCACCCTGCTCCTCAGCACAGAGACGGGGAGAACCCCTCCAAGTGGGCAATAGAGCTATACTTAGGAGAATCAGAAGAAACAATATTGGGCTGGTCATCTGCATAAAAGTGTCCTTTTTTGTTTAATGTTTAATAATTTCCCCTTCGCTCCAGTTTATTCCATAACTACGACACATTCAAGGATACAAAAA
>JBHIBD010000010.1:0-44241 GCA_046758865.1 Candidatus Brocadiales bacterium
CATAAACATAGTCACCATTGGCATATTGACTGGGACCTTGTTACGGAGCTTAATGGAATGTGGGAGCAAAAACTGGAGATCAGGGATAGGGATGATGATGACAGCGGTGGGACGCTACTTTTCCTTTCCCCTGGGGTAAGGATGCTAGTCAACAACCGTGTCTCTTTTACAGGGGCAGTTTTATTTCCGATCCAAGAAGACACTAACGGCCTGGAGCACGAAACCGATTATCGGGTCATCTGGGGGGTTGGTGTTGGGTTTTGAGTAAGTTCACCAACATTCCTCATTGAGGGTTTCAGAGCTTGATAACAGGATTTTTTGTTTGGTAGTATTCTGGCCAAAGGCTAAAATTACAAAAATTCTGCAAAAGTAGTAGATTGACAAGTAGGGGTTTAGACGTACCTTTGTCAGCGACTCTCGCTTTAATCGACATTTCGGAGGTCTCGATAGGTGAGAAGGACTAGAATCTCCGACCAAGAACTACTGGAACTCATTCGCAAAAGTATAGACCCGGATAGCATTACTTCCAAGGACCCCAGAGTTACGCGAAAAAGATTAGAAGAACTCTTTCGCCGACTTAAAGCTGTCATCGAGGCGAAGCCGGCTAAGGGGAAAGTGAGCCAGCCCGTCTCCAGAGGGATTAGCGAACGTATCCTTGTATATATAGACGGTGCGTCCAGAGGAAACCCCGGCAAGGCGGGGATAGGGGTAGTCATCTACGACAAAAAGCAACAAAATGTCTTGAAAGAGATTTGTAGATATATAGGGGAGACTACAAACAACGTTGCGGAATACCGTGCCCTAATTAGCGGTGTAGAGAAGGCGCTGGAGTACAGCCCAAAGGAATTGGAAATCCTTTCAGACAGTGAATTGTTGGTAAAGCAGATAAACGGTCAATACAAGGTAAGGGCACCGTCAATACTGCCCCTCTACAAAAAAGCCAAGAGGCTTATAGGGATGCTGCCAAAGTGGAAGATACAACATATCCCAAGGGAGGAAAACGCATTGGCCGATGCCCTGGCGAACATGGCTATCGATGCCCAAAGCGGCTGAGGAACGCTGAGTATCCCAGTAATAATCTAACCCCCGTGCAGCCCCTATACACCACACTGACTGCCCCCACCGACCCTTGACCATCCTGAAAGGCTGCCGTCTTTCATTTTTTAATTGACAAATACGGGAGTTCTTAATACTTTAGAAAATAAGAACGGCTCTTGTGGCGTTCCATTAGTTATCTTACGCTAGGCAACGTAGGAGGAGAACTAATGGACCCTATAGCAAGGAATTTTGTCGCTGCTAGCGTTATATATTTTTTCATTGCGGTTTGTTTGGGGCTGACAATGGTACTTTTCGGACTTGAGGACCATGCGCAGCTCAAGTTCGCTCACTCGCACCTAAACCTTCTCGGATGGATATCAATGATGATATACGGTGTAGGATATCATATCCTGCCCAGATTTAGTGGAAACCCTGTAGCCTATCCTCAATTCATGGTGTACCATTTCTGGCTTGCCAACATAAGTTTGTTGGGCCTTGTCAGTCTCTGGGGCTACTCGTACCTTCTAACAGGCATCTTTGCATTTTTACAGGTAGTTGCTACGGGGCTTTTTGTGTTAAACATCCTTGCTAGCATAAAGCCGGCTCCACAAACAGATTGACAGGTACCAGAAGGAGTGATTACGATATGAGCGAACCCAAAATTACAAAGAAGTCAAGTCTGGGGGAAGTCATAACAAAGTATCCGGAAACCGAGGAAATATTTAAGAAATACTTCGGTTCTGGCTGCTTCACCTGCCCCGGCTCGAAGATGGAAGATATTGCATTCGGGGCCATGATGCACAATATGGACCCCGAAATAATAGTGAAAGAGCTTAATGAGGCCATCGAGAAGGCAGCAAAGAAGTAACAACTTCTCAAAGCCCCGCTCAGTATCACGTAAATTAATTCCCTAGTAAAGTGCACTTTTCAGGAAGGAGATTGTCTCAATGGTGGACACCGAGAAGGTAAAGAAAATCCTTGAAGAAATACGGCCTGCATTGCAGGCTGATGGAGGCGATATAGAGTTCGTAGGCATAGACAACGATGTGGTGAAAGTAAGGCTGAAAGGCGCCTGTGGAACCTGCCCCAGTTCATTAGTAACACTCAAGATGGGCGTTGAGGCCAGACTGAAAGAGGAGATACCAGAGGTAGAGTGCGTGGAGGCCGTCTAAAGGCTTTGCATTAGAACACAAGCGAAAGGAGCAAGAGGCCCATGAGTTTGGTTTTAGGTCCTATTCATCACTGGATGCACAAAAAGATTAAAATCTCTGAGGCCAGGGAGAAGGCCATCGTTCAGGGTCTAAAAGACAAGTTTGGACAGGATGCTGAAGGCGTACTTGCAGAGGTCTACAAAAAGTATCCCGAATCACAAAACGACGGCAAATCTCTGGAGGAAATCTTAGAAGACAAGCCCATCCATGCTGGGATTCAAGGTCTGATAGACGATGTGGAGACTAGAGAGGCCGCCATTATCGCCGCTTTTTATAACAAATATGGTGACCGGGCGAAAGAGGTGGCATCTCAGGCAGCGTATCAGCATGGCATAAGTTGTGGACAGACGGCTGTGAAGGAAAAAGGGTTGGGCCCCGGAGACCTGATGCCAGGAAAGGCATTCGAACTTCTGCTCGACAATTACTGTGACGGGATGCCGTGTGACAGAGGTGCTCAGGTCCTGGATGAGACAGAAAAGCATATTATTTGGGACCACACTATCTGTATTCACGGTAAGTATTGGGAGGCCGTTAATGCACCCCCAAAGGCCATGTGTGATATTTTAATTTCTTGGATATCAGGTTTTGGAAAGGGCATAAATCCTGTTATCTCTCATGGCAGGAGAAAGTGTGTCGCCCACGGTGACCAGACCTGCGAAAGCAGTTATGAAGCAGGCTAAGGGCTTTAGATAAGGCCTTTAGCCTTTCCTCCCGAAAATGAAGTCTTCCTTATCTAATCAACCTGCCACAAAAGATGGAAGAAGAACTTTTTAGTAGATATTCACGTCAAATTTTCTTCCAACCGATAGGCATAGAGGGCCAGAAAAGACTTTCCAGGGGCTATGCATTAGTAATCGGTTGCGGTGCCACAGGCAGTGCATCAGCCGGCATGTTGGCCAGGGCTGGTGTTGGTCGGCTTAGAATCATTGATAGGGATTTCCTTGAGGAAACCAACCTGCAGAGACAGTCTCTTTTCGACGAAGAAGACCTCAAAACAGGCCTCCCAAAGGCAACGCTGGCAGAAAAGAATTTAAGCAGGATAAACTCCTCTATCAAGGTAGAGGGGATAGTTGCAGACGCAAATCCTTCCAACATAGAAGACTTGGTCATGGGTGCCGACGTCATCCTTGACGGCACGGACAACTTTGAGACGAGGTTCCTCATAAACGACTACGCCCTTAATACACTTACACCCTGGATCTACGCTGCGTGCACTGGGAGTCAGGGAATGCTCATGAACATCGTCCCGCAGGAGACACCCTGCCTAAGATGTCTCCTGGAGACCAGCCCACCTGTTGGCGCTATCCCTACCTGCGAGACTGCAGGCATCCTAGGCCCAACTGCACAACTCATAAGCTCCATCCAGACCGCTGAGGCCATCAAGATACTCACAGGTCGCAGCGAGCTTCTGATAAAGGACCTGGTAAGAGTGGATACCTGGGCGGGGACGCTGCAGAGGCTCAACCTATCAGATGCAAGACCAGACAACTGTTCCGCGTGCAGGCTGGGCAGATATGACTTCCTCCACGCCAGGATGGGGGTCATGACCACTACCCTCTGTGGCAATAATGCTGTACAGATAGTCCCCACAAATGGCTCAAAGATTAGGCTGGAAGAATTGGCGTCAAGGTTAAGTAAGCTCGGTGATGTTACCCATAACCCCTTCCTCCTCAGGTTCAAATTAAGGGACAGGGATATTGAGATGGTCGTATTCCCCGACGGCAGGGCAATCATCCAGGGCACGAAAGAATCGTCACTGGCAAGAGACCTTTATTCTAAATACATTGGTATGTAAGAGGGCAGTTTCCTGACAATAGGGACACAATCGGCATGATATACCTCGACAATGCAGCCACGAGTTTTCCAAAACCGCCACAGGTGTACCGGAGGATGGATGAGTTCTTCCGGCACAGGGCTGCAAATCCTGGCAGGGCAGGCTACAGGCTTTCCATGGAGGTAGAGCGGGAGGTGGAAGGGGCACGAAAAATCCTGGCAGACATGTTTGGTGCAACGGAGCCAGAGAGAATCGTATTTACACTGAATGCCACCGACGCCATCAACATGGCCCTGAAAGGGCTGCTCAGGGAGGGTGACCATGTCATCACCAGCACCCTGGAGCACAATTCAGTTACAAGGCCACTCTCGGGCCTTGAGAAGAGAGGGACAATATCAGTAACCAGAGTCAATGCCAATCGAGAAGGTCTTCTTGACCCAGAGACCATTCAACAGGCCGTGTGCCCGCGAACACGGCTCATTGTCATAACCCACGCATCAAACGTCCTTGGCACTGTACAGCCAATAAGAGAGATAGGCAGACTGGCGAGGGAGAAGGGACTTATATTCATGATAGATGCCGCCCAATCCGCAGGCGTCTGGCCCATCAGCGTGGAGGAGGATTTTGTGGACCTGCTGGCCTTCACTGGGCATAAAGGGCTCTTTGGCCCACCCGGCACGGGTGGCCTCTATGTGGGAGAGCGAACAGAAATCTCGCCCTGGAGAGAGGGCGGAACTGGTACAGATTCAGAATCCCTCTTACATCCAAAGGCATTACCACACGGCCTGGAAGGAGGAACACCAAACTTCTTGGGTACAGTGGGCCTTAGGGCAGGTGTGGAGTTTATTACAAAAACGGGCGTAGATAATATAAGACGTCACGGTCAGCAGCTTCTCACGAAAATCCTTAACGACCTTGAAGGGGACGATAGATTTATCCTTTACGGGCCCAAGGGAGTCATTAAGGATAGATTACCCATTATCTCTCTAAACATAAAGGGTCTTGAACCATCCCTGGCCGGCAGCATATTGGACGAAACCTACGGCATTGCCGTGCGCTCAGGGCTCCACTGTGCACCCCTTACACATAAGGGTATAGATTCGTTTCCACAGGGAACCATACGGGTAAGTCCAGGGTATTTCAACACAGAGGATGATATAGCACAATTAACCCGTGCCCTGCCGGAGATGGCAAGCTCTGTCAAGATAGCTACAAGGTAAACCCAACATCAAAATTCTTTCAGGGCGTGCGACATCAGCCTCAGGCTGAAGTCCGCCAGAGGCGGATGTGCCTGCGGCATCACCCGCCAGTTAGTATGACTTTGGTTGTTCATCCTAGGAATGGGCCCGGTTTTTGTAGCGTTGGAGCTTGCTCCAACGTCGAACGTGGCAGCTTGCTGCCACGCTACATCAAATGAAAGAGATAACCCTGGATGGTAATAATTTAAGCATCGCAGACCTGGCAGCCATTGCCAGATGTGGCCTTAAGATTTCACTAGCACCACATGTATCGGAAAGGATTGAAATGGCAAGAAAGGTGGTAGAGGGGGCCGTTAAGAGCAAAAAGACCGTCTACGGCGTTACCACTGGGTTCGGCGCCCTGGCCAGTGTCATCCTGTCCAAGGACCAAACCAAGGATTTACAGAGGAATATACTCCTCAGCCATTCGGCCGGTGTAGGGCCGCCGTTTAACGAGGAGGCAACACGGGCCATTATGGCCCTCCGGGTGAACGGTCTCGCCAAGGGTTATTCCGGAATACGGTTACGCACGCTCAAGACACTCATTGAGATGGTAAACAAGGGTGTGCTCCCGATTATCCCTGAAAAGGGCTCCGTGGGTGCAAGCGGCGACCTGGCACCACTGGCGCACATGGGGCTTGTAATGATTGGGGAGGGTGAGACCCTTTACAACAATATGCGTATGGCCGGTAGCGAGGCCATGAAGAAGGCAGGTATACCGATATTGCACCTTGAAGAGGGCGAAGGCCTGGCGATTATAAACGGCACGCAGGTGATGACTGCCGTAGGCGCACTGGCTATCCACGATTCTATTAACTTAATCAAGGCGGCCGATATAGCGGCCGGCATGACACTTGAGGTGCTTTTGGGTTCGAACGTAGAGTTAAACCAGAAGATACATGACACAAGGCCCCACCCTGGACAGTCCCTCTGCGCCGAGAATCTCAGGAAAATAACAGCCGGGGGCGCCATCATAACCTCCCACAAGGATTTCGGCAGGGTCCAGGATGCCTACACCATAAGGTGCTGTCCGCAGGTCCAGGGCGCCTCCAGAGACGCCCTCAGTCATGCCAGAAAGGTAATAGAGACGGAAATGAATTCGGCGACAGACAACCCAATGGTGTTTTATGAAACGGGTGAGATACTTACCGGGGGCAACTTCCATGGCCAGCCTGTTGGTCTTGCCATGGACTTTCTGGCTATGGGTCTCTCTGAACTGAGCAACATATCAGAACGCAGGATAGAGCGATTGGTGAACCCACAGCTTAGCGGGCTTCCTGCCTTTCTCATAAAAGAACCGGGGCTCAACTCAGGCCTCATGCTCGCCCAGTACACGGCAGCGGCGCTAGTATCAGAAAACAAGACCCTCTCTCACCCCGCCACTGTAGATTCCATCCCTACATCCGCCAACAAAGAAGACCACGTCAGCATGGGTACCATAGCCGCCAGGAAGTGCCGGGATGTTCTAAAAAATGCAGAATATGTTACAGCCATCGAACTCCTCTGTGCGGCCCAGGCACTTGACCTGTTCACCAACCTGAAGCCCGGTGGTGGCACGCTCGCTGCATACGAACTCATCCGACAGAATATCTCACATATGGAGGTAGACAGGGTCCTGTCCAAGGATATAGACACCGTCTACAACCTGGTCCACAGCGGTCAAGTGGTAGAAACCGTGGAAGAAAAGATAGGCAACTTGAATTAACCAGACAGCATGACAACCTTAATATTTACAATACTGTATATTGTCCTCGTTTTTAACGGGACGGTCTTTGCCACGGGATACAAGCTTCTACAATCCTTCCCTGTAGGAGTAGAAGAACTCTCCGGGCTTACCTATGACCCACAGACAGACACCCTCTGGACCGTTCAGGACGGTGGCGGTGGCCTCTACCAGCTAGATAAACAGGGAAAAGTCCTGAAGACAATAAGCATCCCTTCAAACGACCTGGAGGGAATAGCTTATAAGCCGCTCAGTGATACATTTCTCCTCGCCGAAGAGAGAAATAGAGAAATACTAGAGATAGACAGGCAGGGCACAATCCTCCAGACAATTAAGGTGCCTCTAAAATACCGTTTTTGGCACCTGAATCATGGGATAGAGGGGGTATGCCACGACCCAAAGAGCAGGCACATCTTTATAGTTAATGAAAAGAGCCCTCGGGTGGTGATGGAACTGGATGAAGGCGGTGTTGTTGTAAAATCCTTTGAGGTGGAAGAGGTAGAGGACTTATCAGGCATCTACTACGACAACACGAGCGGACACCTCCTTGTACTCAGTCATGAAACAAAGGCTGTAATAGAGTTCACGCCTGTGGGTAAATTTATAAGTGCTTTCTTCATAAATGCCCCTCAGGCAGAGGGCATAACTATGGATGGAGACGGAAATATCTACATAATTTGTGAGAAAAGCAAGACGCTGTATATCTACACACCAATTAAGAAATGAAACTATGGAAGAACTCCGCACAACTGTCATTCTGAGGGAGTGAAACGACCGAAGAATCTATAGGAATAACATACTGCATCGGGGCGGCTTTCGCTGCGGTCTAGGAATGAACTCACAAAAAGCGTTGGTAGAAATATTGGACTAGACTTTTTAGGGTCCTGTGGCTAAAATTCTCTTTTCAAAGGAGGGGACATAGAGCATGTTCACACACCGACTTACCAAAGAGACTATCTTTGTTCTGGCTGCCATTACACTAATCACACAAACAGTCATAGGGCATGCCGCCGCCACCGAATATAATCTCATAGAGACCTACACCGTAGGGGCCCGTGAGCCCTCCGGCCTCGCCTACGACCCAAGTGATGACACCCTATGGGTGGTCGAGGATAGAGGTGGGGGAATATACCAGATTCAGAAACACGGGGAGGACATCCTGGGGGCAGTCATCTTCACATCAGAAGACCTTGAGGGGATAGCATATAACCCGGCCAGCAAGACCTTCTTTCTTGCTGAGGAAAGGAAGAGGTTTATACTCGAAATAGACAAAAAGGGCAAGCTGCTCAAGACCATCGATATCCCCATAGAATACGATGAAACCGATGTCAACCATGGGTTCGAGGGCGTGACTTTTGACCCAGTAAGCAGGCACCTCTTTGTGGTAAATGAAAAGAACCCTGTAGCGGTCTTAGAAGTCACATATGATGCCAAGATTGTAAACTCCTTCGAGGTCGATGCAGAAGATTTGTCGGGTATCTGTCTCGACAGCAGGACAGGAAACCTGCTTGTGGCTAGCCATGAGTCGCAGATGGTGATGGAGTTTACAAGGGATGGCAAACTTGTAAGCAGCTTCATGTTGGACGTTTCAAAGCCGGAAGGCATAGCAATAGACAGGGATGGTTTGCTTTATATCGTATGCGAAGAGACCCAGCACCTTTACGTGTACACACCCAGGTAACGAATACCCTATTGAAGCCCTACTGCGTATTCTATCACCTTCTTTTTTGGGTCAAAATCTACCAGCTTTAATCCCTTTATAGCCGCCTCTATTAGTTCACTGTCCGCACCCTTACACCCATAGAAGCGTCCTGCCATAAGGAGTAGCTCCTTTGTTGCAAGCCCCACTATCTCGCTGCCTATCACCTCCACACCCAGACCCTCTGCTTCGTTCTTTACTGCTTCAAAGGCCACGTGTGGTGGCGTAACATTATAATCTAACAGGTTCATAGAAACCTCAGTTACACCCGACTCCATCAGTACCCCCATGGCCTGGACCTTTTTTAATCTCCCAGGTACCCTTACCTTCTTTCCTTCCCTCCTTGTTATGACTCCGGACTCTCTCAGCCTCCCCGCTATTTTATTCGCAAGGCTAACATCAGACGTTTTCAAGCCTATGTTATACGCTACAAGGAACTTTCTCGCCCCTATTGCTATCGCGCCGCTTCGCCTCACCTTGTCAGTATACTCGCAAGGCCCGAAATCTGGCCTCCACAAAGGGTCTTTTAGCCTCTCGGCCAGCCCCTCGTACTCACCTCTCCGCACATTGGAGAGAGCTGCTCTTTCGGCCCTCCTAGCCGCCTCACCGTACAGGTATACAGGTACTCCTAGCCTCTCCCCAACCTCCCTGCCAAGGGCTTCTGCCAACCTGATGCAGTCTTCCATGGTTACACCCAATACAGGCACAAATGGACATACATCTGCTGCACCTATCCTGGGATGGTGCCCCTTTTGCACCGACATATCAATCAGCTCTACAGCCTTGGCAATGGACTTGAATGCGGCTGCCTCCACTTCCTCGGGGCCACCAACGAATGTAACAACCACCCTGTTATAATCGCCGTTTTCCTCCACACCTAGGAGCTTGACACCAGCGGTGTCCTCTATCGTCTTGGTTATCCCCCTAATCTTCTCAAAATCTTTTCCCTCGCTAAAGTTCGGCACACACTCCACTAACTTCCTTGCGTCTCCTGCCATCTAATTCTCCTAACAAAGACATTATTATAGAAAGCCGATTTACATTAACTAACTTGAACTTGTATCTTGACAACATTGTACCGTGGGAGAACTAAAATAAAACTACTTTGCCAGTGGTTTAATCTACAAGATGAAGAAAATTCTGCGTGGCAAGAGCTACGAACCACTGCTTTATTCGATTTTTCGTATGAGTAAGGTGGGTGCGCGACAAGATGGGCTAGAGCTTATGGGCCGCTCTGAGGTGAACCTTCTCTTTAATTATGCCTAAAAACCCTGCTGCAATGTAGCCTGAGAATATGACGGTAGGAACTACCTGGGGTATCCAGGCAAAAATGACCACTGTCCCAGATAGAATAGAGGCATAAAACGGAGACCTGAATTTCCTATCGGCAAAATCCATAGAATTTGGAAACCTTATCTTAGAAACCATTAACAACGACAATATTACTATAATAATGGGCAACAAATCTATTATCTTGCCAGCGTCAAAGATGCCAGTGAGGTATCCATTAAGGATGACTAGTGCCGCCACCATACCACCTGCCCCGGTAGTTGCCAGGCCCGTATAGTGACGGTGCACATCCTCATCCGCCTGCATCACATTAAATCTCGCCAATCTGTACACTGCCGCTACAATAAATAGAAATCCCAGGGCCCAACCCAGAAGGGGATAATTCTTACTGAGGACGCCGCCCACCAGTAAGGCCGGTGCGATGCCAAACGTGGCGAGGTCGCAGAAGGAATCTAGCTCACAGCCCAGCCTGCTTGTAGCGTTCAGATAACGTGCCAGCTTACCGTCGTAGGCATCAAACAGCATAGCCACAATAATAAACCACGGTGCTATATCAAATCGGCTATTCACAACGGCGACAATGGCCCCAAACCCACAGCCCAGGTTCGCAAAGGTACAAAGGCTGGGAGCAGCCATCTTAAACATTGATAGTGCTTTTCTCATACCACTAGTATATAACAATTCCCGTACCAAAGTATCCAATTAAACAACTTTCCCTTAAGTGCTTTAATGATAACTGGTGCACAGCCTACAGCCAATGGACAAACATGCATTATTTTGGTTTCGGTGAATAAAAAATATTGCACCTCCTATATAATTGTACCCTCAGAAATGTCGTAAACCCATGGATTATCTACGGCATCATATTCCGATATCTCATCTTCCCTAAAAAAGATACCTATCTCGTCCTCCGCTGCCTCTTTTGAATCGGATACGTGAATGAGGTTGAAACGGTTTGAAACGACATAATCTCCACGAATAGTCCCAGGGTCAGCCTTTGTGCCGAAGGTAAAACCAGCCATCTTCCTGGCTGTCTCCACCACTTCCTTACCCTTGAGGACTATTACCACAACTGGACCTGCGGTCATATACCTAATCAATGGCTCGTAGTACTCCCTTCCCTTATGCTGTCTGTAGTTTTCCCTGGCCAGTTCCTCGGTCATCCCGATGAATTTCATACCAACAATCTGTAGCCCCTTCTCTTCAAACCTGGAGATGATTTTTCCTATAAGCCTACGCTGGACGGCGTCAGGTTTAAGGATTACTAATGTCTTCTGCATCATGTGGGCACCTCTGCTTTTTGTTATGCCTCTACAACTTGTCTCTTAAGCTTATTTAAATAAAGCCCTCTGACCCTGGAGAAGAATCCCAGGTATTCTTTAGTCTTATAGTCAGGATATGTCCACGGCAGTGGTTCAAATCGGTCGCCTACATATCTTAATGTTACCTCCGCGTAGATACCTTCTCTAAGAAGGATGCGGTGGGCATAGTCCTTAGTAGTGGCCAGCACTAATTTACTGCTGGCTATATAGCTCGGGTCTAGATTTATGGGACGGCTTACCGGAGAATGCATTGCGCTGAAACTCTCTTCCATACGATTCGTGAACACCTTTATTGGGGCTATGCCATCTGGTTCTATCAGCTTCTTAAAGCTGACAAATTTGCGCCCAATACTCTCGCCCATTTCCTTTTTATAGTAATCAGTGAAATTAAATGGAATAACGCCGCTTGCCAGGTCCACCGGCCCTAACTCCTTTTCTAGCCTTGTTTCAACCATTTCGAAGAGGCTTTCATCGCTGGAAAGCATCCCTACAATGAGATTTACTGGCAATACGGGCTGTATACTACCCATGAATTAAACTCCTAATAAGTGTACTATGCCGAAAGGCCCAACTGTGCCTTTATCTCCCGCACCACCCCCTCCAGCGGCACGAACAACGCCTCTCCGCCCTTCCTAAACTGCACCTCCACCTCGCCCGCCTGCTGGTACCGTTTTCCCAGAACTATCCTATAGGGTATGCCTATGAGGTCAGCATCCTTGAACTTTGCCCCCGGGCGCTGCTCCCTGTCGTCCAAAAGTGTCTCTATACCAGCCCTTTCTAGCTCATCATGGAGCCTCTCCGCCGCCTCGATGCACCCCTTCTCCCTCACATTGAGGGGCAGCACAAGCACCTGATATGGTGCTAGCTTAGGTGGCCAGATGATACCACCCTCATCGTGGGAACGCTCTATAAGTGCAGCAATAATTCGGTTTACACCTATTCCGTAACAACCCATCAAAATGGGCCTCTGCACACCCTTGGGGTCGAGGAATTTTGCATTAAAGGCATTGCTGTATTTAACACCTAACTTAAAAACGTGACCCACCTCTATCCCATGGGATATAATGAGCTCCTTTCCACACCCTGGACACCCATCGCCTTCCACAACATATCTGAGATTGTGCACACGATCTATCTTGAAGTCGCGCCCTGGATTCACATTCACAAGATGAGTGTCCGCCTTGTTCGCCCCGGTGACACAGTTCCTAAGCACCGAGACGGCCTGGTCTACCACGATTGGTATATCAAGCCCCACGGGCCCGGTAAAACCCATGGGGGCTCCCGTTATGTTGGCAATAGTTTCCTCATCGGCCAGACTAATACCCTCCTGGCCGAGCACCTTTACCAGCCGTGTTTCGTTGACCTCGTGGTCACCCCTAACGAGGACAGCTACAGGTTTCCCTTCTACCTTATAAATAAGTGTCTTGACCATCTTGCTAGGTTCTATGTGCAGGAACTCGCTTACCTGGGCTATGGTTGTCACCCTGGGGGTGGAGACACTCTTCATGGCCTGCAGCCCGTCATGCTCAGCGGGAAGGGGTGCTGGTTCAGCCCTCTCCCTGTTAACACTATAGCTACAACCCGCACATCTTGCCAAGAAATCCTCTCCCACTTCGGAGGGGACCATAAATTCATGGGATACATCTCCTCCCATTACCCCTGTGTCGGCCTCTACAGGTGTATAATCCAGTCCACACCTGTCAAATATCCTGCAATAGGCATCGTACATCTTCTTATAACTCTTATCTAGCCCCTCCCCATCTACATCGAAGCTGTATGCATCCTTCATAAGGAATTCCTTGCTCCTTAAAACACCAAAGCGGGGCCGAACCTCGTCCCTGAATTTCATCTGTATCTGATACAATGTTATAGGTAATTGCCTGTATGAACTTATCTCGTTACTCACCAGGTATGTAATGACCTCTTCGTGGGTTGGTCCCAGGGCCATCATTCTCCCGTGACGGTCCACAAAGCGAATAAGGTCCTGTCCAAAAACATCAATTCGGCCGCTCGCCTCCAGCAGTTCCAGCGGCTGAATGGCAGGAAGATAGACCTCTACGGCGCCTGCCCTGTCCATTTCCTCTCTGATAATGGCTACTACCTTGTTCAGTACCCTTGTTCCCAGAGGCAGATATGAATAGGCACCGGAAAGGAGTTTTCTAATCATCCCCGCCCTTATCATGAGCCTGTGGCTTGGGATCTCTGCCTCAGAGGGGTCTTCTTTTAATGTAGGAATAAGGTTTTGTGACCACTTCATACGATATTTACCTGGATTGAGATACCTCTTTAGCCCTTGTCTAGCTACCGTGAGTGCTACATTATATTCTACCAGGCGCTTTTTTCAAGGGTGGTAAGTTACATGTAACAGAGAAGGACCTTTTTTATTGATTTGTTGGTAGTAAATTAGTAACATAATTGGCCATTTGGGGCGACAAAGATGCAGTTAGTAAACATAAGAGGAGGACTAACCCCTTATGCATATAGGACTAAACATCAATGACAGAAGGTTCTATACCACCATTCTTTTAATCATGTTCACGTTCACGGTATTATTGGCGGGCTACTCCCACGCTGATGAGAAAAAGGAGGCAGAGGACCCCAAAAAGAAGGAATTGCAGGAACTTATGAAAAAAATAGACAAGCATTACAAGGCCGCCCAGGAGAGGATGGGCTACTACTACCTTTCCGATAGTGACTGGGCAACATTGCTTAAGACAGGGGAGGTCATATCAAAGCTCTCAGGCAGGGTTCTCGAGGAGTTTATACCCCCTGACGATGAAAAATACCTACAACTTACGAAGGAGATGAAGAGGCGTGCCGACGAGATACATAAGTCAGCCACTGAGAAGTACTTGGGTGCATACGAAGACATACAGTATTCCTTCGGTAGGCTTCGTAACTGTTGTAAGAACTGCCACAACCACCTCGGCATACAGATATATACGTCTCTATACCCTGGAGAGACATCCTCGAAAGTAAAATAAGATGCTCACAGGGTCTCATCGCCAAGTTTTTTTCTTGACTAGTATGTCTCTGGATGTTAGATTGTTTGACCAAATTATTGCTTGCCTTCATTGCCCTGCTAACTGCCACGTAGGAAGGGAGGTGAGACGTTTAGCTGTATTCGGCTGATATTCTCACAGGGCCGAAACATATAAAGGAGGAGGGTTCTTCAGTCAAAAAGGAGGAGATAAATGCTGCTGAAAAGATTGGTTATAGCAAGCACGGCCTTGCTTTTTGTTTGTGCTATATGTGTAAATAGCTACGGTGCAAATTCAGTGAAGGAGCTTTGTGCCTCTTCGGCTAAGGAATTTCAGAAAATCAACCGCCTAAAGGGTTACTTTCCAGAAGAGTTGACCGATGAGGACTATGCTACTATCCGGAAGGTTGGAGAGATCATAACAGCAAATGAAGCTGAGCGTCAGCAAAAGTTTAATGTCGATGCTAATACAGCTGTTATAAGCAAGCTAGTCCAGATCCACGCCACTAATATAGCAGAGAGAGCCAAAGGTGACAAGGTGGGCCTGATTGAAGACGTGGGACATTCCTTCAGGTTTCTCTTCCTTTCCTGCAGGAGCTGCCACCAGATATATATGACAGAGTCAGGTATTGCCCCTTAGGCATTTCACTGTATTTTCCACAAAAAGCATTTGCGCCTTTAAGAGGAGGGTTTTAAAATATGAAGAAAGCGTTATTAGTCTGTATTCCTCTCTTAGCCTTTTGTCTTGCCTTCTGTCCTCTGGCTACAGCGGATGAGGACCTTATAGCGGGTAACCCGGAAAAGAGTGTATTTTTCATCTTCGGAAGCGGTTCAGTTCAGGGCTCATTTGCCCCCCAGGAGACATGCTGTTACTGCCACGGAAACGGCGGTAAGGGTACAACCTTTGGAAAGCAGGCCGGTACACCTGACTTTACAGACCCAAAGTGGCAGGCATCCAGGACAGATGAGCAGCTCATGGAGACCCTGTTAAGCGGAAAAGACAAGATGCCCAGTTACAGGGGAAAACAGACAGAGGCCACGCTGAAGAAGCTGTTGCAGGTCGTAAGAAATTTCGCAAAAACGGGATAAACTTTTTTACCCAACTTCAATAGAGGCTTGTATTCAGAGGCTCGCTGTACCACGTGGTTACAGCGAGCCTTTTTTCTTTTTGCCTGATTTGCTCGGTGAAATATAGAACCCCCAAAACATTCGAGCCCTTGGTTGGAGGTCTCAGGGTGGCCTTTACAAAAAAGACCTACAGGGTTTAAGTATCTCACGAATCTGCCTTAGGGCAATCCTGTGGTCCTCAGCCCTCAGCGCAGCCACGCAGTCCTCTGGCACGCTAACCTCGTAACCCCTCATGTAGGCATCGGCAGCGGTGTAAAGGATGCAGATGTTAGTTAGAACACCCGTTAGTATGAGGTGTCGTATCCCAAGCCTTTTAAGTCTCCTGCCCAAAGAAGTGCGGTAGAAACCCGAGTACGTCCGCTTGTGTATAACAAGGTCCCCTTCACGGGGTTTCAGCTCGTCTATTATCTCTGCACCACGGGTACCCCTTATGGCATGGGGAGGCCAGACCTCAAATTCCCTGTCGTTCCTCAAGTGACTATCACAACAGTATATAACAGGGATATTATTTCGTCGTGCTTTATTCAATTCTCTCCTAATATTGCCGACAATACCCCTCGCCCTGGGTACCTCTAAGGGTGCCCCCTTAACCACAAAGTCGTTGAGCATATCTATTACCAGTAACGCCTTTACATTTTTGCTGGGCAAATTCCTCCCCCTCCTTTGACCTATAATGGCAGTTCTGTCAAATCCTCTGCCAGGATTATTTCTCCATCATGAAACCTTCTGCACTCCTGCAAGATATCACGCCCCTCCCACTGAGGATAAAAGTGGCTGAGTACCAGCATCTTGCAGCCAGACTCCCGGGCGATTTTGGCGCAGAGAGAGGGCACTAAATGGCCATCCACCCTGAGGTCATCGGGAAAGGAACACTCCAGTATCAAGACGTCCGCCCCCGTTGCCAACCCTACAATGTTTTCGCAATAGTCTGTATCACCCGAATAAACGAGCACCCTCCCATTCGAGAATTCCAAACGATAGCCTATGGTCGGGACCATATGGCTCATTGGACTTGTCCTCACCCTCCAGCCCTCAAACACAATCTCCCCTTCCCACAGCTCCGTGAGATTCAACTCATACGATTTGGGCGTCAAGGCATTGCCATATAACTGGTTTAGACCCAGGTAAAACTCCTTCAACCCGGGTGGCCCAAAGACATGAAGAGGCTTCTTTCGCCTTGGTTCAGCGTTCCTCATGGCAAAGAGCATAGACGTCATGTCTGCAGAATGGTCAGGATGCAGATGGGTATAAAAGACCCTATCTATGTCAGTGTAAGTAATCCCTTTATGAAGCAGCCTTGCCAGGGTACAGGGGCCTGTATCCAGTAGTGTAATCTCACCCTCTGCCCTGACAAGAATTGCAGGATAACTGCGTCTTAGTGAGGGCACCCCCGTACCGGAGCCCATCACAGTCACTTGAGGTTGGTCACGCTCTGAAGAGACCATAATTAGGTTGGCATATAGCCGTGAGGATTCTAGTCATATCATCACGGAGGCGTCAAGAATTTTTATGTGTCCCGCAGGGTCACGCCGAAGGCAGCCGCCAGAGGCGCCCCTGGAGCACATTCTACCTGCTGACGGGTTGTTTCAATTCGAGCAGCTTGTAGAACTCATCAAAATTTTCTATTACGATGCCAACTACGTCACCGTCCAACGCTCCTTCGGAAACGCACTCATTAAGAATCTCACGTATCCTCTTTATCGGGTGGGCCTTACGATTAGGCCTGTCCACTGCAAGTGCGGCTAGTGTGTTGCTCACTGCCACTATGCGTACCCCTAGAGGGATGTCCTCTGCCTTCATGCGGAAGGGATAGCCCGCCCCATCGAGCCTCTCATGATGCAGGGATGCCCACTGCGCTACAGTCTCAAGTCCCTTTATCTTATTTAAAGTCACGTATGTAAAATATCCGTGCCGCTTTATGATTTCGTATTCATCCCAGGTCAGCTTGTCTGGTTTGTTAAGCACATGATCCGATACAGATAATTTCCCGAGACTGTGCAACAGGCCCGCAATCTTCATTGCTTCACACTCAGACGGCGAGAATTTAAACCTCTTGGCAAGTGCGACTGCAACCCTGGCAACCTTTCTGGAGTGCTGCAAGGTAAATGGGCTCTTTGAATCAACTATCTCTGCGAATATTTCAGTAATGTCCCCAAGCTCGTCATAACTCAGCATGATGTCTTCTTTGGGCCTGTAGCGGTGTACTAGCTCTTCAGTCTGTCTTGCAGTCAAATTGAGCCAGAATGACCCTAGACATGCTATCTGATTAAATGCGTCTATTACCTGTGGGTCAAAATAGGTGCCCGAGTATTCATTAATAATGCCCACAACTTCATTCCTTTGGTGCAGTACATACTCTCTCGGGCGCATGAGCGTGTCCACACGGTCGGCAACATGAACAATGCGGCTGCATATAGGTATCTCGTTTCCGCTAATGCCAGACTCGTTGGGGCCGGTCCATTTGTCATGGTGATGCAAAACAATTCCAGAGAACTTTTCTGTATGGGGGCTTTTCTTCAATAACTCATAGCCCCTCTTGCAGTGAGAGAACTCTCTTATAGCCTCAAAATGCAATATATCTTTCAACTCTCTGGTTGAAGACAGACCTGAATCGTGGAGTAGTGCGGCGTAGTATAGGACAGAGCGGGCCCTTTCATCTAGATGCAATTGTTCTGCTATCTTGTGAGCAATGTAGCACACCTTAGAACTGTGAGTCATACTGCCCCAGTCGACACCTGCGCCCACGTATGTCAAATTGAGGGCATCTGAAAGGCCGCTTATAAATTCACACAAGCTGATTTTTACCATAAGTGCCCCTTTTGCCAGACCCCAGCAAAATAGTCCGCCTCAGGTGGGGCGTCAACTCACCTGAAGCCAGGAGCAGGTGTTACAATTCAAGGATACAAAATCCCTGTGCTTTAAGCGTGACTGCAGGTTATCCTACAGATTGCCCTGTGGGCTGGAAGTACGGCAAAGTATGTAGGCATTTCCCCACAAGCGGGCAAGTTGTCCATTAACTGGTTTCAATATGTAAAAACTATACGTAATTCACATACGTTTGCAAGGCAAATTAAACGTAGTTTACAAATATTTGCGTGGGCATAAAAAATGCAAGGGCCCCTCCTGCCCTGTGAAAAGCGAGTAAAGCCCTGGCTGGCGAAGGTAGAAGTCGTCACCTCAAAGGAGTTCCTGGAAAAGGCAGATAAATTTGGTAGGAGAAGGCACGGCTTTGTGGAGGTGCCCGTCCTTGACGGGATGGCGGTAAAACTACCTGGGCCTCAGGCGGACGTAGCCCTGGTGTGCCCCTCGCCGGTCTACCCATGCAAGGCCCAAATCTACCATCTGACCACCCTTCAGCTTTCCGAGGAGAATGGCCAACTGCTCAAGATTTGATATCTTATGCTCCCCCAGGCTTATTATGACAGCGCCCGACTCAAGGCCCACCTCCGCCGCTGGGCCGGCACTATCTACGTCTGTTATCAAAACACCCCCTCTAATCCACCAGAGACCAAGCTGTTCGGCTATCTCAGGGGTTAGTTCCTGGACATCTATACCCAGTCTCTCCCAGGCCAGCTCCTCGGCTGAAGGCACAGGGACCTCACCCAATTTAAGAGAGAAATCCCTTTGCCTGCCGCCCCTTTCTACCACCACGTTAAGTCTATCGCCCACTTCTTTCTTCAACAGATGCTTCTCAAACTCAAGTACATCAACAATTATCCTCCCGTCAACCTCCAGGACTATGTCTCCCTCGCGAAGACCTGCCCTATCGGCTGGGCTGCCTTCCTCTATTGCTGTAATCCTAATACCCTCCTGGCCTTTTGGAAGCTCTTCCACCTCCGTGCCCAACCAGACCTTGTTTATCTGCTGGAAGTCAAAGAGTTTTACAAGGATTTGCTTTACCTTGTCGACGGGGATGGCGAATCCAATCCCTTGTGCCTGGCTAACTATGGCCGTGTTTATGCCGATAAGTTCGCCGTTTATGTTCACCAGCGGGCCGCCACTATTTCCCGGGTTTATCAGGGCATCTGTCTGGATAAGCCCCTCGTACTTCACCGTGCCCGACCTGCCCGAGAAGGTCAAGGTCCTATCTGTGGCACTAAGTACACCCGTGGTCACCGAGTTTTTGAACCCAAATGGGTTACCCAGTGCGATTACGGACTCTCCTATCATTAGATTTTCGGACGTGCCGATCTGTACATAGGGAAACGGCTCTGGTGAATCCACTTTCAGCACGGCGAGGTCACTCTCCGGGTCGGAGCTAACCACGTTGGCTTCATAGGTGGAGCCATCTGATAAGGTAACAATTATCTTTGATGCCCTGCTAATAACGTGTTCATTTGTCACTATATAGCCCTCGGGGTCTATGATGACCCCTGAGCCCAGGGGTGTCTCCACCTTCTTTTTCTCGTAGACACCAAAGAAATTCTCAAAGAACTGTCGGAACAGTTCGCTCCTATCCATAAAAAACGGGTCAACGTGCCTCTCCATTACCATGCGCTCAGTGCTTATATTTGCCACCGCGGGACCCACCTTCTCTACCGCAATGACTGTAGGGTTTCTCCTCTCAAATGCAGGTTCCCCCCAGTTAGCCCCCTCGCTCGGTCCTGAGCTGGCAGGATTATCAACTACTACAAAAATGATAAGGACGATAAGCGCAGCAAAGGTTGATGCTTTCATCCGATAAAATCTGTTCCTTTCATTAGTCTAATATCAGCATCCACAGGCAACAAAAAAGGCCCTGTGGACATGATTAAACACTCCACAGGACCAACAAAATTGCCCTTTAAAGTTGGTAATAATAGTCACATCAGTATCCATGTCCTCCTCTTGGAGTATATTTGGAACTTCCGTGGCCACCACCTGTTGGCGGAGAATAAACGCCACCCACAGATGGTTCAGGGGGCCTGAGGTCCACGATGGCCTGCCCCTTTATCAATTTCTGGACGTTGGTGTTGCTCACGACATAAATAAAGTCCGAATTGCTCGCCTTTGCAAAATAAGGCCTTCCTTCGGCAGGCCTGTTCATTATTAATACCTTTTCCCCTGCCTCATCATTCAACGTAATCGTTATCTGTGGCTTATCTAGTCCGTATTTAGCAAGGTCTGTTGTCTTGTATTCTGCGATAGAATCAGCCTTCAGGTTCTTCAGACTATAGAGGATTGAATCTACCTCTTTGCTGACGACCTGCTTCTTTTCTGGCTTGAGTGTCTCCCATATTTCGGCCTTTTTCTCATAAACTATTTCTTTGTCCGGAAAGTTTAGATGCAACTTGTTAACAGTGTTAGAGTCGAACCGCGCCACCACCTTGGAGGCTAAATCCGATTCTAGGTATCTTACATCTGTCCAGCTCATATGGAAGACAAGGCTACCATCTTCCATCATAGCATATGAGTCTACGTTCACACCCTCTTGTATCTTATTTCCTATAAGAAGGGTTTTGCTAACTATTTCACCCTTTTTAACACCTTTTTCTGCCAGGAAGAGGTCTTCTCCCTCTGGTTTCTCCTCAGTTGGTGCCTCTTTTTCATAGTAGATCGTGGTCTTTATCCTGGGGCTGTCCAGTCCATATGGCTCGAGGTCCTTAGGTGACTCCGCCTCGTGGGCTTCCGCCTTGAGGAAGGAAAGTGACCAAACTATGTTATTTATCAGCTCATCGTCGGCCTCAACCTTCACCGGCTCACTAAGCTCCCACTTCTCTGTCTGACCTTCTGCCCTGGAGACCACAAAGCGAAGGTCTTTCCTATCTATCACTACTTTTCTCGCCTTATCCCTATTAAACTCCAAGATTAGCCTATCACGAAAGGCCAGGTATCCCTTGGTGGCAGGCCCATGAAACTTACCGGTCTTTACAGAAAATACTGATTCCTCGCCCGTTCTCTTTACATAACACAGGGCACCCCTTTCATCTTTTTTGCCTACTTGGAGTCTAACGGGTTCCTTATCCTTTACGGTGATGGTTATCTCTGCAGCAGGTTCTTGAAGTCCGTAGACACTGAGGTCCTTTGGCGCATCATCCACAAAGTTCTGTATCTCCATCTGCTTTATTGTTTCAAGAAATCCCTTAAAGACGTCCCTGTCGGCGAGCACCCTTACAGGCTCAGTAATCATGTAATCATACTGTTTGGTCTTCTCAATCTTTATCGTCTGGTCTTTGGTCTTTATTTCACAATTTGTAACGTAGAGCGGGTCTAGCGCGGCTACTAACTTTTTAGCCCTCAGTTCGGTGGGATTTTTCTTGAAAAGCCTTGTGGTCATCTCTTTAAGAAAGAAAACAGAAGAGCCCTCCACACGCTTGGCATAGACCTTATTGTCACGGGTATGCCCCAGGAGCACCCCTTGGGATATGCCCTTCTGGTGGACGGTGACAGCAATTTGGGGGTTGTCCAGACCAAATGTAGAGAGGTCTTTGGGGTCATCCGTTATGAAGTCGTTCTTGTCTATCACAAGTGCATTAAGGTTATAGATAACCTGCATCACCTTTTCGTTATCGCCCCTGTCGACGACGGGCCGCACCACTTTCCAGTTCCCACCACTCTTGGCACACTCTATTACTTCACCGGAGGCATATTTTAATTCAACCCTTTCTACGGCATTGGGGTCTATGTCCAGTAGTACATTCTTACTTCGCAGCTCATTCAGTGTTCTGGTCAGTTTCTTCAGGAGGGCACCGGACACCATGTATACGTCCTCAGAATCCTCTAGCTTCATGTACACCTCGCTGCCACCTGCCCTCGTTTCACCAACAAAGAATGTCTGCTTATCGGCAGGACCTGTCCAATAAGAGGCCACGATCTTTGGTTTCTCAAGCCCGTAACTTGCGAGGTCAAGGGTCTTGCCCTTCTCCGCCTCAATGGAACCTACCTTTGTAAGGAACTCAAGTTCGGTAAGGATGCTGTTAATCTCTGACTGGTCGGCCCTCAGTTCTAAGGGCTTTTTCATATCCCAGCGCTCCTTGTCTGTCCTCTCTAGAACTACCAGACCGTCATCTCTCTTGATCTCGAGCTTGTTGACCCTGTCGGGATTGAACTTGAGAAACACCTTTTTGGCCTGGAGTTGCCATTCATCGGTAGACGGTTTCTTTTTCTCGTAGAACTGAACAAACAGGGCAAGCACAGCAACTACGCCTAGGAGTATAAGGGTGGTCTTCAGCCTCATCTTTTCTCTGCTACCTCCTTCGCTTCCACCATACAAATCCACCTGTCACCAGTCCCAGGGCGGGAAGTACGGCCACGGAAAGCCAGTATATAAGCTTCATCTGGTCCGGGGCTATGATTGCACGTCTCACATCGGGTGGCTTTGCAGAGATGCCCAGTTTGGTCTCTTTCCGGGTGAGCCAATTTATGGAGTTTAGAAATATGTCGTGGTTGCCCGGATTTCCAGAATACTCGTTTGCAACAAAGTCAACGTCCCCGAAGACGACTATGCGTGGTCCCTTTATAGAGGGTTCCTTGGGCATGGTACCATGGGCAACGGACGCCTGGGCGGCGGTGTCCAGTGGTTCAGCAGTTACGGCAAGTGCAATGGGGCCTGGAATGTCTTTATCTTGAGTGAATTCTGGTTTCTTGTTTGCAATCCCTATCTCCGTCTCACCCCAACTGTTATCTGGACCCATTGCCAGGTTCTTGACCTGATACTGTCTTTCCTTGGTGGGGGTAATAGATTCTACAGGACATGCGCCAAAGAACACACTGTTAAGGGATTTCATGTCCTGTGTTACATTGTGCTCTGGGTACCTCTCCTCATTGACGTATATTTCTGCAACAGTTTGTAAACCGAAAAACGGTAGTTGCACCTTATTGTAGATTACGGCGTCGGTCCTTACGCTTATGTTGTACTCTTTCAGGAGTTCCTCCAGCCCCGTTTTGGTGTAGGGGCCAAAGGCCGGCTCCAGGCACACAAGCAGTCTGCCCTCTCTGTTATCGATATAGTCACGAATCAGCGCCACCTCTTCAGAGCTAAATGGCTTCGTGGGGCCAGCGATTATCAGTACGTCACAGTTTGCCGGTATCTCCTTCCTAGCCATAAGGTCATGGGGTATGACGTTGAAATTATCCCTCCTCAGTGCCGTAACTATGTCGGAAAAACCCTGGCGGTCATAGTCCTCAAGGCCACGCTCCCCGTGGCCAGTGGTGATGTATATGGAGGTCTGCTCCTCTTCGGTGACGCTCAGTATGGCGGCCGTAAAGGCCTCCTCACCCTTAAACTTAAAGGGAAACTCCTTCTCTATCACTTCTGCCTGACCTACGTGTTTTGCCCTATCGCCGCACTCAAATATGACGGTATTAATTTTTATATTCTCGGCCTTTATCCTCTCAGCAAGCTCCCTCAGCTTTGTAGGGTTACGTATGGGGTCTACGTGGACGAGCTTAATGTTTTCGGATTGGTACTCATACTCCTTAAGGATGTCTATAATCCTGTTAAAGAAGAGTTCCCCTTCACTAAAGAGCACAGTCACCGTCACGGGCTTCTCAAGACCCATCAAGATGTTTTTGGTCTTGTTGGATATGGAAAACCTACCACTAGAGGTAAAATCAAACCGTATGTAATGTCTGGCGTTAAGATAACTTACAAAACTAAAAATAACTATGGCAATAAGGGTTATCAGTACTACATTTGTCCCTATAACCGCCTTTTTTCTGAATAGTTCGTTGATGTCGAACCGCCTGGATTCCTCTTTGCCCAAAACTACTTTACCTCCACTTTCTGCTCTCAACTATACGAACTGTTATGAATATGCAAAGCGTCGAAATACTTATGTAGTAGACAACATCCCTGGAGTCCACCAACCCCTTGGTGAATGACTCCCAGTGGCCGTAGGTGCCAATGTACTGAAGTATAGGAGCGTACCAGGCCTCTGTACCGGACACTGCGTACCCTACAAAGAATAGTATAACCAGTGCCACAATCCCTGAGACCCCGGCTATTATCTGATTCCTGGTCAGGGCGGACATCAGCAACCCTATAGAGATGAACATTGCGCCCATTAAGGCCAACCCTATGTAGCTAGATATGATAGGTCCCAGGTCAGGTTGACCTACCCACCCTAGAAACACGACGTAAAGAAGTGTTGGTACCAACATCACAAGGTAGAGAAACCATGCAGCCAGGAATTTGCCGACTACTACCTCAAAGTCTGTCACCGGTGCCGTCACAAGCATCTCTATTGTCCCTGCACGCACCTCCTCTGACAGTAGCCTCATAGTGATGATCGGTGCGAGGATAGAGAGTATAAACTGCGTATTGGCAAGACTATATGTAAGGGTTGCCTGCTGGGTAATAGACAGAATTGTAGCAAAAAAGTAACCCGAAAATATCAGAAATACCGCTATTACTATGTAGGCGATGGGAGAATAAAAGAAGCTGGCCATCTCCCGCTTGAAAATCGTTATTGTGCCACCCATTGTCTCTCACCCCATAACTACTGCATCACTTTCGCTTACCAAACATACCAGAAACCATCTGTCCGATACCGGCTCCAGCCTTTTGAGGTTCCCCCGCCACAGTTGTGCCTTCCTCCTTGGTAGTGAGCTGATGGAATATTTCTTCCAGGGTAACAGCTTCCTTCTTCATCTCAAGTAACACCCAGTCGTGCTTCACAAAGGTGCGGAAGATGTCCTCCCTCGCATCCCTGTCCTTATCCGTCCCTACGACGAAATGGTTGACAAGGCCCTCTTTGGTGCCCACGCTAACGTTGGTAACACCAGCAATGCCCTTTAAAGCCTTTTCTATGGACTTTGCTGGTCCTTTTACCTGAAGGCTTAAGATGTCCCCACCCTCAAGCTTGGTTAACAGGTTTGCAGGTGTATCGTTTGCCACCAGTTTACCGTTGTTAATGATTATTACCCTACCGCATATCATCTCCACCTCAGGCAGTATATGTGTAGAGAGCAATATAGTGTGTTTTTCGCCCAGGTTCTTTATAAGCTGCCTTACCTGTCGAATCTGGTTGGGGTCGAGGCCAATCGTGGGTTCGTCGAGAATCAAAATCTTGGGGTCGTGTATCAGGGCATCTGCCAGCCCCACCCTCTGTCTGTAGCCCTTAGACAGTGTACCTACTATCTGGTTCTGCACCTCAATAATACCGCACCTCTCCAGGCACTCACCAATCTTAGATTTTCTTTCCTTTTTGGGTACCTTCTTAAGCTCTGCACGGAACATTAGATACTCGTTAACCCTCATATCCAGATAAAGGGGAACATTTTCGGGAAGGTATCCAATCTGTTTTCTAACATTCAGGGAGTCAGTAAAGACATCGTAGCCCGCCACCCAAGCAAAACCCGAGGTAGCTGGGAGGAAGCAACTAATAATGCGCATGGTGGTGGTCTTACCCGCACCATTGGGTCCCAGGAAACCCAAGACCTCGCCCTCTTGCACCTCAAATGAAATGTCGTCTACCGCTGCCTTATCTGCATAACGCTTGGTCAGGTTCTCTACTTTAATCATTGCTTCATTCCCTCTGGAAACTACCCCTTCTTCTTTTTCTCCTTTGTCTGAATCAATTCAAGAAGGCTACTTTCTTCCACAATCTGCAGTTGGTCCTTACTGTATTCGTCAAAAGCAATGCTCACAGGGTCAAATGTCTCCGGACGGAAGGCACGTAGAGAACCCCTCACGAGCTGCCGCACCCTCTTTAACAATATGGAACTAAGGCGGTAAGGACCACCCGCTTTCTTTGACATTGAATCCAGCAGCTTATAATACTCTTTCATGTTTACCATACCTCAGATGTAGAACTGCTCTAGAGCCGAAATTCGTATTATACCCTCTTTTACAAGCTTGTCAAGGAAACCCAAAAGGATAGGTTTTAATTATTAACTGGTGTCAGGCCTATAAAGGTGGCGCTGGGCCAGAAATAAGGGCTTCTAAAAGTCAAGTCACACTCTACCGAAAACTTACTGAAAGGCGGATTTTCAATCAACGGTGCGCACGGTGCCAGAGACATTATTTTGGGCCTAATGACATTTTGGGCCTAATGACTGCTTTTACAGGCCGTCCCAGTAGTAAACTGAATGCTTACATGCTCTTTTGTTCTTGACAATCGTTAACCAGAGAAATATAATTCCTACTTTATATATTTAGCCTGTAAAGGGATGTGTATGTTTTAAAATGTTTTGTTCCCGCAAAAACCTAGCGGGGGCAAGGAGGATAATGGATGATACATTATTCGTGCGATATGTGTGGTAAACCGATACATCCCGAGGAAGAGTTGAGATATGTGGTGAAGATAGAGGTGTATCCCGCTGATGAGTCCGATGAAGAAAATGAAGAGCTCGATGAGACTCAGGACGCTCTGGCAAGGTACAATCTCGAAGAAGAAAGAGAATTGGAAGAGGGGTTTGAGGACGAGGAGGATTTAGAATATAAGACCCTCCGTTTTGATTTGTGTCCAGAATGTCACAAGGCATATATCCGAGACCCGTTATCTGTAAAGAGTTACAGGAGCCGTTTCTTCAATAACTGAAACAATCGATGGGTCTTTTCCTTCCGAACAAAGTCCCGCTATTAGTATCCTTATCTACTTGGTTGTTCATGTAGTGCAGAATTATGGTAATGACGTTGGCAGAAAAGATTATTGCGGCGCATACGGGGCAGGCTGAGGTCCGGGTCAGACAGTTTGTATATGCGGAGGTGGACTTTTGCCTGGGTAATGACATCACTGCCCCAATAGCCATAAAAGAGTTCGAGGAGGCTGGCATTAATAGTGTCTTTGACAGCGAAAGAATAGCGCTGGTTCCTGACCATTTTACCCCTAACAAAGATATCGCCTCTGCGGAGCAGGTAAAGATATTGAGACGGTTCGCAGAGAGACACCATCTTGAATATTTCTTCGAGATAGGCAGGATGGGAATAGAGCATGCACTTTTGCCGGAGATGGGATTGGTACTACCAGGGGACCTCGTAATAGGAGCCGATTCTCACACGTGCACCTACGGTGCCCTGGGCGCCTTCGCCATCGGAGTTGGAAGCACTGACCTCGCTGCTTGCTTTGCCACAGGCAAGGTATGGTTGAAGGTACCGGAGACGATAAGGTTCGTATTCAACGGAAAATTGCCACGCTGGAGCTCGGGAAAGGATTTGATTCTGTACGTAATAGGGGATATAGGGGTGGATGGTGCGTTGTACAAAGTTATGGAGTTTACAGGTCCCACTATCTCCTCACTTCCCATGGACGACCGCTTTGCGATATGCAACATGGCGATAGAGGCAGGAGCAAAGACCGGGATTATCGCAACAGATGACACAACGGAAGACTATGTAAGGGGCCGGGCAAAGAGGGATTACAGACCTTATTATGCTAACGGTAGTCCCGACGGCATTGAGACACATAATTATGACGCCTCAAAGGTCTCCCCTCAGGTGGCGCTACCCAGTCTGCCATCAAATATCCGCCCTGTAGAAGAGGTTTGTGATATAAAGATTGATCAGGTCGTCATAGGTTCTTGTACCAACGGCAGGATAACTGACCTAAGGATAGCAGCCCAGATACTCCAGGGCAGGAAGGTACACCCGTCTGTGAGACTCCTTGTCTTTCCCGCCACGCAGGAGACATATCTGCGGGCGGTAAAGGAAGGCCTGATGGAGATATTCATCAGTGCCGGGGCTGCTGTATCCACACCAACCTGCGGACCCTGTCTGGGTGGCCATACGGGAATACTGGCCGAGGGCGAAAGGTGTCTGGCGACCACCAACCGTAATTTCCCAGGCAGGATGGGTCACCCTAAGAGTGAGGTCTTTCTTTCCAGTCCTGCTGTAGCAGCCGCATCAGCCGTGACTGGCAGGATTAGCCACCCCGAAGAGCTTATATAATACGGCCTCGGGCTGGGGCATTCTTTTCTTCATGTTGTAAAAACCTGGTGTAAGGGTAACTTTCGCGTCCTTTTTCATCGAGGAGCGGCATGACAGAGGAGAAATATATCGGTTTAGACATCGGTTCGGTTAGTCTTAAGGTAGTACTGGTTAATAACAGGAAAGAGGTTCTAGAAGAACATTATGTCCGAACGCATGGACAGCCACTGGATACGACCTTAGAGGTCTTGAAAGGTGTCTACAGCCGCACCCCTAGGGAAGAGATAAAGGGCATAGCCAGCACTGGTTCTGGTGGAAAGCTTCTCTCTGAGATATTTGGTATATACTTCGTCAACGAAGTGGTGGCACAGAGCAAGGGCACTGCCACCTTTCACCCAGAGGTCCGCAGCATTATAGAGATCGGCGGCCAGGACTCAAAATTGATGCTCCTGGAGTATGATGAAACGATCAGACAGATAAAAGTGGCCGACTTCTCTATGAACACAATGTGTGCCGCAGGCACAGGCTCTTTTCTAGACCAGCAGGCCTCCAGGGTGGGCATTTCCATTGAGAATGAATTCGCGGAACTAGCGTTAAGATCCAAAAACCCACCGAGGATTGCTGGCCGCTGTAGCGTGTTTGCCAAGTCAGACATGATACACCTCCAACAAGAGGCCACCCCTGTCCACGACATACTGGCTGGCTTGTGCTATGCAATGGCCAGGAATTTCAAGAGCACCATTGCTAAGGGCAAGGAGCTGGCAAATCCCATTGCATTCCAAGGCGGCGTAGCCGCTAATAAAGGGATGGTAAAGGCCTTTGAAGACGTTCTCCAACTTGAACCAGGAGAGCTAATCATACCAAGGCATTTCGCCTCTTTGGGTGCCATTGGTGCGGTTCTGATGCTTTTGGAGAAGGGAGTGGAACAGGGTTTTAACGGCCTTGGTACACTAGAGTCATATCTAAAGAACCGCAAGAGTGAGATTGCTATACTCGAGGAGCTGAAAGGTGATAACTATGATATTGTAACCCACTGCACACCTATTAAGGAGAACGGCAGGGTGGAGGCTTATGTGGGGGTTGATGTGGGCTCAATAAGCACCAATGTGGTCGTTATAGATAAGGACAAGAATGTTCTAGCGAGAAGGTATTTGATGACGGCAGGCAGACCCATTGAGGCCGTTACCAAAGGGCTCTTTGAGGTGGGAATGGAGATAGGCGACAAGGTGGACGTAAAGGGGGTATGCACCACAGGCTCCGGGCGCTACCTGACCGGGGACTACATAGGAGCAGATATTACAAAGAACGAGATTACTGCCCACGCCAGGGCGGCTGTGAACACCTGCCCCGATGTAGATACTATCTTTGAGATAGGCGGTCAGGACTCGAAATATGTCAGACTTGAGAGTGGCGCAGTGGTCGATTTTGCCATGAATAAGGTCTGTGCTGCGGGAACGGGTTCTTTCCTAGAGGAACAATCCGAGAGGCTTGGCATATCCATTAAAGAAGAATTCGGGGAAGGGGCCTTGAATTCCTGTGGCCCATGCAGTATGGGCGAAAGGTGCACGGTGTTTATGGAATCAGACGTTGTACATCACCAACAGAAGGGGGCTGCCAAGCAAGACCTGGTAGCAGGCCTTAGTTATTCCATTGTACATAATTACCTTAACCGTGTAGTAGAACACAGGAAGGTTGGCAACCGCATATTGTTCCAGGGAGGCGTCGCATATAATCGGGGGGTCAAGGCCGCATTCGAGAAGGTTACGGGCAAGAAGGTTACTGTACCACCACACCACGATTGTATGGGTGCAATAGGTTCCGCCATAATCGCAATGGAGGAGAGGAATTGGGAAAAATCCAAATTCAAGGATTTTGACCTCCGCAATCGGCGCTGTGAAATAGGGTCCTTTGTGTGCAGGGATTGCCCCAATATATGCACGGTGAAGAAGGTAGAGATTACAGGTGAGGAACCTTTATACTACGGTGACCGGTGCGGGAAATATGAAGACTCAGGAAAGCGTAAAAGGGGCAGGGGGATTCCCAGGCTGTTCAGAGAGCGCATGGAAGCCCTGTTTAAGTCCTATCCCAAGGATAAACCCGATGCCCCCAATGGGATGACGGTAGGCATTCCCCAGGCAAACATGTTCTTTGAGCTATTTCCTATGTGGAAGGCCTTCTTCATGGAACTGGGCTACGAGGTGATTACATCGAGTCGGACCAACCCAGACCTAATAAAAGAAGGTGTGGAAAACATAGCCGCTGAGACCTGCTTCCCCATAAAGGTGGCCCACGGGCATGTAATAGACATGCTGAACGAGGATATAGACTTTTTATTCATACCCAGTGTGGTCAACTTCCCTAATGCCAGTCCAAAGCTTGTGCATTCTTACATGTGCCCGTATGTGCAGGGGCTTCCCTATATGGTCCGCTCAGCGGTAACGTTAGAGGGAAACAGCAGGAAATTCAAGGTACTTCAACCCGCCTTCCACTTGGAATGGGGGGAAGAACACCTGAAAAATATATTCCGTGAAATAGCCAGAGATATTGGCCAGGGCGGCGAGCGTGTAGAGAAGGCCATCGCTACAGCACTTGAGTCACAGCAAAAATTCTATAATACCCTCACTAAACGGGGTAAGGAGATACTCGATAACCTTGGAGAGGACGATATAGCGCTGGTAATAGTAGGAAGGTCTTACAACTCCTGTGACAGTGGTGTAAACCTGCACATCCCCGACAAGCTCAGGGAGCTCAACGTCCTTGCCATACCGATGGACTTCCTGCCACTGGATGTTAAAGGGATTGCAGGAGAATATCCGCACATGTATTGGAGGTCTGGGCAGAAGATTATAGCAGCGGCGAGGTTCATTAGTGGGAACCGGAGGCTGTTCCCGCTGTATATAACCAATTTTGGCTGTGGTCCGGACGCCTTTATACTGAAGTATTTTGAAAAGGAGCTGTCTCACAAGCCACACCTCACTATAGAGATAGACGAGCACAGCGCCGATGTCGGCGCTATAACGCGCTGCGAGGCATATCTCGATAGCCTGAAGAACATCAGGAAGGGCGCAAAATATTCGCATGTTCCACCAGTTACATCAAGTTTGACAGAAAGTGCTGGTACCAAACGTAAGGTCTTTATCCCGTATATGGACGACCATGTATATGTCATGGCCGCTGCCATGAGGGCCTGCGGCGTGGATGCCGAGGCATTGCCAATGCCTGACAAAGAGAGCCTAGATATAGGCCGCAAATTCACGTCCGGTAAGGAGTGCTATCCCGCCATCCTGACCACGGGCGATATCGTGAAAATGGCCACGAGTAAGGATTTTGACCGCAATCACAGCGCCTTTTTTATGGCCACAGCCTATGGGCCATGCCGCTTCGGACAATACAACAAGTTTCACCGTATGGTGCTCGACGACCTGGGCTTCAAAGACATACCTGTAATTACCCTTGACCAGGACAAGGACTACCAGCAGAACATGCAGAGCCTGGGAACGGCCTTCAATAAGCTGGCGTGGCAAGGCATTCTACTGGTCGATTACCTGCAGAGACTGTTGAGAGAGATGCGACCTTATGAAATCAACAAAGGACAGTGTGACGCCGTGTACCAACGCTACCTACACATGGGTGTCGACTGGACGGAGAAGGGTAAAGACCTGCTCAGAGTGGCACAAAAGGCCAGAGACACCTTCTTGCGTATACCAATAGACCGAAGCACCCCGAAGCCACTCGTGGGTATTATCGGCGAGGTATATGTACGAAGCTGTGCGTATTCGAACAACTTCTTGGTAAGGCACATTGAGGACTTAGGCGGGGAAGTAGTCCTGCCTCCGTTTGAGGAGTGGATAAACTACATCGGATACTGCAGGCGAGAGGACTGTGTCAGGGAGCGAAGGTGGGGGGGGTATCTCAAGGAGTTGATAACGGACATAATCCAGCGGTGGCAGGCCTTCAAGAGAGCCAGGCCCTTCCGCGGACACATAAGGCACTTCTACAGGGAGTCACCCTCCTGGGACGTCATCCAGAAGGGAACAAAATACCTGCATCAGTCCTTTAGAGGCGAGGCCATCCTTAGTATGGGTAGGGCCGTAGAGTATGCAGAGCATGGAATGGACGGTATAATAAACACGGTGCCGTTCCATTGCATGCCTGGAACAGTCGTCAACGCACTACTTGAGAGGTTCCAGAAAGACCACAACGGCATACCAATCTTAAAAATGGCCTTTGACGGTCAGGAGCAGACCAACGAACAAACCCGCCTGGAGGCCTTCATGCATCAGACCCACCAGAGGATGCAGTCCAAGCTGGGCCTCACCGAGGACCATTAGAGAAGTGCGCGGGCGATGCTGGAAATTTGGTGATAACATAAGTACCGACCATATTATCGCAGGGAGGTTCCTTAGTACCTCAGAGCCAAGTGCCCTGGCAGCCCACTGCATGGAAAACACCCGCCCTGAGTTCCCCAAGGAGGTGAGTCCCGGAGACATAGTAGTGGCTGGAGATAACTTCGGCTGCGGCTCCTCCCGTGAGCATGCGCCCATTGCACTAAAAGCCTGTGGGATAAGGGCAGTTATTGCATCCAGCTTCGCAAGAATTTTCTTCAGAAATGCCATAAACATCGGCCTCCCAATCTTAGAAAGCCCCGAGGCCGCACGAGAGATAGAAGACGGTGATGAGGTGGAGATAGACATGGACAAGAGCAGGATTATAGACCACACACGCAATAAGACCTATAGCTTTGAGCCATTTCCCCCGGAGATAAGGGAAATAATTGCATCGGGGGGCCTCATGAAGTATGTAAAGAAAAAGATGGGGAGAAAAGATTAAGCCAGCCTTTGACAATTTTTGTGCGCCTAAAGAGGTATAACTTGGTTTACGTGGCTTCTTGCCCTGCCTATTGCTAAGGGTTCCAGGCAGGGAGCGAAGTTCACTACCATCTCTTCTGTCTGCCGTATAAGTACAGATACTCCTGTGCGTAACCCGCATACTGCCCAAAATACTCGTGGGCAAACTCCTGTATCTTTCTGTTTGATGTGGGCCTGCCTCGAAAATATATCTTCTGCATCGTCCTCTTTATCCACCTGTCTACAGGGAACGCCTCTGTGAAGCCCAGGGAAAAGAGGAGGACACAATCAGCCACCTTTTCTCCTACGCCAGGATTTTCCATAAGTAATTGTTTGGCATCATCATACGACAACTCTCGTAGTGAGTCTAGATATAGGTCGTTTATACTTTGGCTGGCCTCGAGTACATACCTCGCCCTGAACCCCAGCCCAATTTTCTCGAGCACTCTCAGCTCTAATCCAATATTGGGCCCAGGGAACGTATTGCTCTTGATACCATCCAAAGTAATCTTTTTTCCAAACCTTTTTGCAATGCGCTCCATGCAGGACCTTATTCGCGGGATGTTAGAGGCGGAGGAGCATATATACGATACAAGACATTCCCAGGGGTCGTGTCTTATAATTCTAAGACCGTGGTAAAGCTCAACCGCCCTCTCAATATGCCTGTCCTTGGTTATTGAATAGAGAATTTCATCGAGAGGCTCATCAAGAGAAAAAAAGTTTTTTATATATTGGCCGTCTACCCCTTTGTACTCAAGCACGTCATCTTTTTGCCTAATCTTAAAAAATTCGTCCCTGGAATTAATATAGTACCAGTTGTTTCTGAGCCTTGCCCTGAAGAATTGTCCACACTCAAGAGTATGCTGAAGATTAAAATCCTTTGTCTTTATACGCTGAAGTTTGCTCTTTGACATATAGTTTTCAGACAACCGTTTCGTTTAAGCCAGTGATATACAACAGGATGCAACACATAACACACAGTGTTACCGTGGGATATTGTAAGTATTGGTATAATCACATCTTACAACGATGAAGTACACTAACTTTTCCGATGATAAAGAAATGTAACAGTAAATAGAACATTTTAAAAAAATCTTAAGGCTACAGTAAGCTTTCAATCGTATTGACAAGAAAAATCTTACACCATTTTGATTTTTCATAAAGCCTAATTCGGAAGCAATCCCAAAAATTTTCCTTTTGACACCCAGAGATTTTTTGATACGATTCCCCCCAACTTCTTAGAGTTGCCTACCGTTGAATCTACTCTACGTTGTTGGTCACCCTATTGGGTACCTGCCTCAAAAGAGAGTTGGAAGGGAGCATATGCGGCGCAACGCCGAATGATTAAGCGCCATGTGAATTTTCTGCAGGTGAACTACTCATTTTTAAAGAATTACTATTCATATCATAGCCTTGTTTCCCCTTGGGAGCTGTCGTGCCGGAGAGCTGTGAAAAGATTTGGGCAAACGTGCTTCAAAATCTTGAAGGCCACGTAAGCCCGGCAACCTTCAATCTATGGTTTAGGAATACAAAGCTCCTATCACTGGATGAGAGTCGTTGTACCATCGGAGTACCCAATTCTTACACGGCTACCTGGCTCCAAAAACGTTTCTCATCTGTAATTGGCGACGTCTTGAATACCTCGTTGGGTAGAGAGGTCAATATAGGGTTTTTCGTAAATGAGCAGGGGACTTCCTGTCGACAGGAAGATATTGCCACAAAAGAGGTTACAAAAGAGACGGCAGAAGATAAAAGACCTTCCAAGCCGCCTAGGGCAAATCACAGGGTTCTGCGTCTAGAGGAATTCGTTGTTGGCCCGTCAAATCAACTGGCGTACACGTCAGCCCTGGAGATGCTTCGAACGCCCGTCCCACCATTCAATCCCCTATTCATTTATGGGCTGGTAGGCCTGGGTAAGACGCATATCCTTCAAGGAATATGGAACCGTATCAATACCAATGGGAACGAGACCTCAAACAGAGCCATCTATATGCCCGCTGAGGACTGGACAAACGAATTCATTTCTGCCCTTAAGAAAGGGCGTGTGGAAAGTTTTAGGAATAAGTACAGAAAGGCAGATGTGTTGCTAATAGACGATGTACATTTTCTTTCAAACAAGCACGGCATACAGGAGGAGTTCCTTCACACATTCAATACGCTCTATCACTCATCGAAGAGAATTATCTTCGCAAGCGACGCCCATCCTAAGTTTATAAAACAACTCAAGGAGAGTCTTGCTAGCCGCATGATGTCAGGTATGGTTGCTGAGATACATCCCCCAGATTTTACAACATCACTGGCTATACTCAGGGCCAAGGTAAAGGTAACAGGCAGGAACATGTCAGAGGAAGTGCTGGAATACATGGCCGAAAGACTGAAGAAAAAGAGCGTGAGGGAGTTCGAAAGTGCCCTTACGGCCATTACTGCAATCGCCGCAGCATATAAGAAAAAAATAAACGTGCCTTTGGTAAAAGATGTCTTATCTAGTGTCTCTACTAGAAAACCGAGGAATATAAGAATAGAAGATATAGAAAAGGGCGTATGCAATTATTTCCAGCTCAGTCCAGAGGAGCTGCGTTCCGCGAATAAAAAGAGGTCTCAGGTGCTGCCCATCCATCTGTCTTGTTATTTAGCAAGGACCCTTACCAGCGCCTCTTATCAAGAGATAGGAAGCTATTTTGGCAACAGGCGACATACCACCTGCATAGCCGCCAAGAGAAAGATAAAGAAAAGGCTAGAGACAGACAGAGAATTTCGCGACCTCGTGGACAGGCTGTCAGAAGAAATAAGACAAAGTCCCCTGTAGAATCTCTTCAGTGTGACCGATAAGCCAGTACGAAGTATACAGGCCGAGATCCCTGCAAAACGCCGTTTTTCCATCTATGTTCTGTATTTATATATTTCAATTAATTATGGGGCACGATTTGCGCCAGAAGCGCATCTACACCGTAGGTGGATCTGCCCATGGCACGGACCTTTGACATGGTCCTACGCTACCCAGATTTAAATCAAACTCCTACAAAGGATTTCGTGAAGCAATAGCACAAAGGGAGTTTCCGCCAATTCAAAACAATGTCACACCGAAGGCGGATGTGCCTATGGCATCACACCTTAAACATTTTTGTAGAGATCTCAGACCACCGGCCACTCCAGAGACCTTAAAGATAAAGATAAGGAAGCCCCGTCCTTGAGTACCCGCGAACGACTCCTACGATTAAGAGAGATAATAAGAAAACAGGGGTTGGATGGCCTCATAGTGAGCAATATCAAAAACGTCCAATACCTCAGCGGTTTTAGTGGTTCAGAGGCAGGGATGCTCATCACCAATGAGCGGGAGATATTAGTCACAGACTTCAGGTATCTTGAGCAGGTTCAGGATGAGTGTGGTGGTATGGAATTGGTCGAGAGGAAACGGAACCTAATAAAAACCCTCTCTAATCTGATAAAACGTTTAAAGCTACACGCCCTGGGCTTCGAGGCCGATGCGCTAACGTTTTCGCAGTACAGTGAGCTAAAGACCACCTTAGGCCGGAAGAAGATAGTAGCCACGAGGAGAATAGTAGAGCGTATGAGAGAGATAAAAGATGCTGAAGAGTTAAAGAAGATTAGAAAGACCTTGGAGATAGCCGAGACGGCATTTCAGTCCTTTAAAAAGGATGTACGACTGGGTTCTACCGAAAAGCAGTTGGCTAACAGTCTAGAATCAGCCCTGAAGGAAGAGGGTGCAGATGACCCGTCCTTCAAGACAATAGTTGCCGCAGGGGAACGCTCATCCCTACCCCATGCGCCTTTGACTGAAAAGAAAATCGGCCAAAACGATATGGTACTCATTGATTGGGGCGCATCTTGGCAGGCCTACAATTCCGACTTGACACGGGTACTATTCCTAAATAGAATCAGTGCACAGGCCCGGAAAGTTTACAAGACCGTTTTGGATGCTCAAAAGAGGGCTATAGATAGGATCAAGGGAGGCATAAGCGCCAGGGAGGTAGACCTGGCAGCAAGGTCGTACATAGACAAAAGGGGCTACAGCGGTAACTTCGGGCATGGCCTGGGCCACGGAATAGGGCTTGAGGTTCATGAAAGCCCAAGACTAAATCGCACCAACAGAAGGTTGCTAAAGAAAGGTATGGTAATCACGGTAGAGCCCGGTATCTACATCTCACATTGGGGTGGCGTGAGGATAGAAGACATGGTTTTGGTCAAGGAAGATGGGTGTGAGGTTCTGAGCCACACCTCAAAGGGCCTTGACGAGGCGGTAGTTTGAGACATCTTTACCCTCCAATCAAGCCAACATTTGTGAGCCTTCCCAGATGGGTCTTTAGAAATAGTCTTGCGGACGAAGAGGACCCCTAGAAAATGAGCACGATGGATAAGGTCAAAGAGCTTATTTCCTTAATGAACGCCAACGACCTAGCCGAGATAGAGATCCAAGAAGATACATTAAGGATAAAGGTTAGGAGGACCAACGGTGGCTTTCAACACGCCATATTCCCTTCTGGCAGTCTTCCTGCTCCTGCGGAGGGAACGCAGCAAATCTTTCCGAAAAAGGACAATCTTGTGGAAATATCTTCTCCAATGGTAGGAACGTTTTATAAGGCAGCCACACCGGGGGCGGAGCCCCATGTGGAGGTGGGTGATACAGTGGACCCTGAAACCGTGGTCTGTGTAATAGAGGCCATGAAGATAATAAATGAGATAAAGGCGGAAGTAACAGGCAAGGTGGTAGAGGTGCTTGTGGAAGACGGGAAGCCGGTGGAGTTCGGCCAACCACTTTTCAAGGTACTGCCGTCTCAATCTGGTGGGTAAAGGACGGCGAGATGTTTTCCCGCATATTAGTTGCAAACAGAGGTGAGATAGCACTCAGGGTAATCAGGGCTTGTAAGGAGCTGGGTATAGAGACAGTAGCTGTCTGCTCAAAAGCCGATGAAGGGGCTCAATACCTGCACTTCGCCGATAATACCGTGTGTATCGGCCCCTCAGCGGCTGAACAGAGCTATCTCAACATACCCAGCATAATTAGTGCAGCAGAGATAACAGACGTAGAGGCCATCCATCCTGGATACGGCTTTCTCGCAGAGTCGAGTCATTTTGCAGAGATCTGTGAGTCATCCAACATCACCTTCATCGGCCCCTCTGCAAAGACCCTCAGGACTATGGGAAACAAGTCAGAGGCCAGGCGGGTAGCCATTGCGAACAAGGTCCCAGTATTACCTGGAAGTGAATCTACCATAACAAACCAGCAGGAGGCGCTGGACATAGCCCACAAGATTGGCTACCCAGTGCTGATAAAGGCTGCAGCAGGCGGTGGGGGCAGGGGCATAAGGATTGCTCACAATGATGCCAGCCTTGTAAGCTCCATGGCAGTCGCCCAGAGAGAGGCCGAGACAGCATTTAAGGACCCCTCACTTTATATAGAGAAGTTCATCGAACGTTCCTGCCACGTGGAGGTACAGATACTTGCCGACCAGCACGGCAATATCATCCACCTCGGTGAGAGGGACTGTAGCCTCCAGCGCCGACACCAAAAGCTCCTTGAGGAGACACCGTCTCCAAGTATATCACAGCACCAAAGGTCTGAGCTATACAAGGCTGCTATCAGGATGGCAAAGGCTGTAAATTATACCAACGCAGGCACAGTAGAGTTCTTGGTTGATAAGGACAACGGAAGGTTATATTTTATAGAAATGAACACCAGGTTGCAGGTGGAACACCCCATAACGGAGATGGTCAGCGGGGTAGACCTGGTAAAGGAACAGCTAAGGATTGCCTCTGGAGAACACCTTGGGCACAAGCAGAAACAGATAGCGCTCGACGGGGTAGCCATCGAGTGCCGCATATATGCAGAAGACCCTGACAACGGGTTCCTGCCACAGCCCGGCAGGATCAGTGCATATCAAGTACCAGGCGGAAACGGTGTGAGGATAGATTCCCATGTACACCAAGGCTACGAAATACCCCCCTATTATGACTCCCTGATAGGAAAACTGATAGTGCACCAGGGCACCCGCCAAGAGGCCATTGCCTGTCTGAGGCGTGCCCTCAATGAGTACCGCATAGAGGGCATAAAGACCACTATCCCCCTTCATCTTAAGATTATACACCATCCTAACTACATAAGTGGTGGCATAAACACTGCATTTATCGAGGATTTGATGAACGAGGAGTAGCCCCTGCGGCTGCCACACGAACTTCTTGGTCCATAGCTTCCCCAACCGTGTGCAGTTCTTTCTAGGCCACTCGGTATCCATAGTTTTTTCGATTTTCATCGTAACACACAAGACAATCCGGTCGAAGAGTGTATTTTAACGCATCCATTTTTCACTTGACTATTTTTTTGTGCTCTGTTAATCTTTTTGCCCTCCCTTTTTAAATCTTCCATAATTTTGGTTATTTATAAGGAAGCTAACGTTTGGGCCCTGCTCAATTGAATCTGAAAGGAGATTGATATATGTGTGCAAGATTTACTACATCCCTTTTAATATTCTTAGTGGGCACATTTCTAATCCTTGCACCTACATCTACGGTTGAAGCGGCAAAGAAGCCGAAATATAAGTACACTGGCAATAAAGGCTGTAAGTGCCACCTCTCTCCGGGTGTTTGGGAAGGGGAGGAGTGGAAACAGATAGACCATTCCAAGGCATTCAAGAGACTCGAGACCGAAGAGGAGAAAAAGGACCCTGAGTGCCTGAAGTGCCACGCCACCGGTTACGGCGGAAAGTTTAAAAACCCAAAGCTCACCTATCTTAAGGACGTCACCTGTGAGGCCTGTCACGGCCCTGGCAGCGCATACGCAGATGTGAAGAACAAATTGGCCAAAGCCGTGAAGAATTACAAAGAATTGAAAAAGAAGTATAAGCTCAAAGAGAAGGGCAAAAAGGCCTTTAACGAACTAGCGGAAAAGGACCCCCTGATGGCCCGCAAGGTGCAGTATGATGCTGGGCTCATCGTGGCTGGCATCAATAACGCAACAGGCAAGGTCATAGACCAGTGCCTTGAGTGCCACTGGGAAGACCCCAACGATAAGAACAAATGCCCCAAGTGCGATGTGGACGAAGAAGGAAAGCCCATCGCCATGGACTTCAAGAAGTATTTCAAAGAAGATGACCATAGGGACCTTGACCCTATAGACGAAGTCATCAAGAAGATGAGCAGTGCTGATAAGTCAAAGTGGAAGGGGTATCTTGAGAGAGACCCAATCCTTAACTCACCATTAAAGCCAGAAGCGAAGAAGAAAAAGAAGAAGAAGAAAAAATAAGGGTTTGTGGGACGACACAGAGGAGGGTAATCGTGATGCATCCACGAAAGCAGGCAGGTTTCTATAGACTTGTAGGCGGTCTATGGTACCTGCCTGCTTTCTTAGTGGTCCTTGTGCTTTATAGTGGTAGCCTCACCATGGCGCAGGAGATTGAGGACTGTATGGAGTGCCACGGCAACCCTGAAGATGTGGGCAGGGTGGTACGTGTAGACCAAGAGACTGGTGAGGTTAAGGTGGCAAACATGTTGGTAGATGAAGATGCGTTTATGCAATCTGCCCACGGCCGCTCAGAAGAAGGTTTTGTCTGCATTGACTGCCACCAGGACCTTGACGGTGTCTACGGCGAGCATGCCCCGCTCCTTCAACCCGTAGACTGTATTACATTCTGCCATGATGACCCTGCTGAAGAATTCCTCGAAAGTACCCACGTCGAGCATATGGAAGAAAAGGAGAAAACCCCTCCAAGGTGTACGGAGTGTCACATGGGAAGGAATTCTGCAAGAGAGACACCGGTGGCCGACGACCCATTTCACAGGGCCCATGTAAACAAAACATGCGGTAGATGCCACGAGGACTACCTGTTTACCTACTGCTCAAACCTCCATGGCCAGCTTTCATCATTAGGGGTATGCACAAAAGATGTGCCCAACTGCTTCGACTGCCACAATGGACACGACATCCTTAAGTCAGATGACCCAGACTCCAAGGTGGGAGAAAACAATAAAATCGAGACCTGTAGCGAGTGTCATAAAGGTGCAGACAAAAATTTCGTAAAGCATATCGCTCACCCGGGCTTTAAGACCCGCAGCTTCTATGCTGAGACCTTTAAAACATTTAAGGAAGAAGGCATACTGGGGGTCCTCAAGCAACCCCACACGTACCTGGCACTAGTATTTCTAATGTATATGGGCATAATTGGTTTTACTTTTACAGCGTTTGGTAGCCACGCGTTTTTGATGTGGATTCGGATACTCTTAGACGAGAGAAAGGACGAGGGTGGTCATGACCACTGAGGGAAAGCTATACCAGAGGTTTAGCTCCTTTCATAGGGTAAGCCACTTTATGCTAATCGTGAGCTTCTTTGGCCTAGTGCTTACGGGGATGCCCTTAGCCTTTCAGGACCAGTCGTGGGCACGTTGGCTATACGAGACCATGGGTGGCTACCCCACCGCCGGTTATATACATCGCATCTGTGCGGGAATAACATTCTTCTGCGCCTTCCTGCACTTTGCTTATTGTTCATACCTTATATTTGTAAAGGGGCAGGCCGCAAATATCATCTGGGGCGCTGATGCCATCATGTTGCAGCCCAAGGACGTCGGGGATGTTGCGGCAGACCTGAAGTGGCTCTTGGGACTCGGACCTCGTCCCGCCTTTGACAGGTGGATATACTGGGAAAAATTTGAGTACCTCTCCCTGCTCTGGGGCACGATAGTAATGGCCCTTACAGGTTTCATGCTGTGGTTCCCGACAACCTTCTCAATAATACTGCCTGGCTGGGCCATGGACATGGCCCTCATAGCCCATAGATACGAAGCAGTTCTCGCTGCAGCCTTCGTATTTACCATACATTTCATTCACACACATCTACTTCCAGAAAAAGTACCTGTCGATGAGACCATGTTTACCGGTGCTGTAAGTGAAGAGGAAATGCTGCACGAGAGGCCCTTACATTATAAAAGGCTTAAAGAGGCAAATCTACTCGAACAGTACGAAACACTGCCAAACGTGCCTCTTTCACTTATATCCAAGATAATTGCCGTACCTTTGCTGCTGATTGGGCTTTTCCTGACTAGCTTGATGCTTTCGTCGCTGCTCCTTAGCCTTATCTAGTCAGATGAATTGGACTACATAGAACCCAGGAGACATGGGGTATGCTAGACATAAGTTACTTACTACGAAAGTATTATGATTTTGACAACACATTGTAGTACAGACCAATCCAGGGTAAAAAAAACTGGAAAAAAATGTTTGATTTATTCAGAAGTGTGAGTATAATTTCTCTTTGCCTAAACCAAGACTGCCTGGACGATTGTAAAAGGAAGGGGGTGAAAGAGTGAGGAGGGTTATAATAGCAGGTCTAGGTGTACTCCTTGCCTTCTGCTTTGTTGCTTCACAAGTGGTGTTAGCTGAGGAGGGAAAGCCCTGTCCAAAGAAAAAGATAGTCAAGAAATTTTGGTGTGATACGTGCAAAAAGATTAGGGAGTTTAATGATTGCCCGTCCCAGGATTATGTTTGGGATTGGGAGGCGCATAAAGCAAAGGCAGAGGAAAATCCCCACGCAAACCTACCTGAAGCATGGGGTTGTCAGTCCCAAGGTTACTACTGCATAAGGTGCGGTAAGTGTTATCCACGACCTGGTATCTGTTGGGACTGCAATGACGATACCGAGAGCAGGAAGGACTTTGCAAGGGTGGTGTTCAGGTGCCCAGACGGCCATGAGCACTATGAGCCCGGCACTGGCTTCAAATTGATGGAAGGGCGTTACGAAGAGCAGATGGAAGACGCAGGTAATTGCCCAACGTGTGGGAAGCATATGGAGATAATCTGCACAAAGTCCGGGACCTGCCCACACACGACGTAACTCATTATAGTTCATCATGTACATGTAATAGTGGAGGAGGGTTCAGTAGATGAAACAAAAGACATTATTTTCAGGTTTGATAGGTGCCGCAGTACTTTCCGTGGCACTTATTCTCATACAAACAACAGACGCAGGATATATCCAAGGTACCCGCGTAAAGACAGAACACCCCTCACCATTCAGCATTACCATCTCACCCGACGGGAATACCCTTTTTGTCGTAAACCAGTCGGGCCACAGTGTTACCTTCATAGATGCAAAGGCGCGGAAGGTAATAGGTGAGGTAGCCGTACATATCCAGCCTGAGTCTGCGGTCTGCACACCGGACGGTAAAACCCTTTACGTCTGCAATGCAGAAAGCGATAGCGTCTCCGTGATAGATATTGCCTCAAGAAAAGAGACTAAGGAAATCAAGGTAGGCGACTGGCCATGCGGGATAACATGCAACAAGGACGGTTCCAAGGTCTATGTAACCTGCTCCGGAAACCTCTGGAACAAGGTGGACATCATTGATACCAGCCGCAACGAAAAGGTTGGCGAGATTGAGGTCGGGTATGGTCCGAGGGGCCTTGCCCTATCACCCGATGGAAAGATGGCTGCTGTTATCAATGATACTGTGGGTTCCATCAATAGAACTGTAGGCTTCATAGACCTCGCCGCAAACAAGATGGTAGACGTGAGGACACTCCGCCACAGCGCCAACCTCAGGAGTATTGCCTATTCACCTGATGGGCAGTTCGTGGTGGTTACGTTCATGAAGCCAAAGAACTGGCTACCCGTCTGCGAGGCAGAGAACGGCGAGGTGTTTACGAACAACATAGCCGTTATAGAGACCAGACCCGGTGGCAAGGTCGCCCAGCTCCCTCTGGACGAGCTAAACAATTACGACGGAACACCTTACGGTCTTCAGATTGGTCCAGAAGGGAAGTACCTCTACATTGCCGTGCGTGGTATGCACAGGGTCACTATCCTGGACTTCGAGAAGATAAGGGAAATCGTGAGCAGCAACACCCAGGAGCAGCTCGACACCTTGACACACGACCTGGATTTTGTAAATCACTACCTAGTGCAGAGAGTCCCTACTGGATTGGGACCCAGCTGGTTGGTACTTTCACCTGATGGAAAGTACTGCTACACATCCAACTATTTCTCTAATAACGTATCAGTTATAAGGACTCCACTATAATGACCTTAGTGGAGTAATACCTGAAACTGGACAAATCAAGCAATTTTGTGTGAGGCTTTAGGAAAAGGAGGGTGAGAAAGCATGCGTAAAACATTAGTATTTCTTGCAGCGGCTGCCCTCATGGTCTTTGGCGTTATGGCCGCTAATGGGGTGATGGCGGGTGAGGCCAAGGTGGT
>JBHIBD010000011.1:0-40173 GCA_046758865.1 Candidatus Brocadiales bacterium
CATCAGCTATGGAGAAGAAGAGAAAGAAAAGGGCCGCCCGAATGGAATAACTGCTAATGAGATTAAAGTAGAAGAATTAAAGGCGTTTACCAGGGCCTTTATTAACGTCCAATCAGCCCTTGAGGAAATTACAGGAGAAAGTGGAGAGCAAACCTATAAAAGGACAACTTCTATTGTCAAGCATGAGGGCTTAACTGTCAAACGATATACCCAATTGGCTCAACTCATGAATGAAGATGCTGATTTTAAGAAGGCTGTAGAGGAGATGATACAGACAATAGAGAAAGAGGAAAAAAAGCAGAAATAATACAAAGAGCTCAACAGAAGGTTATTGTCTCAAAAGGTACTCTTTTCCAGACACTAATTACCCCCTTGTAAGCTGTTGTGTGGTAAGGGCCGATGGTTGCCACTGCGATAGACGGTAGCCCTGGAGACGCCAAGGGCCTGTACGATTTCTCCCATGTTAAGCCCTTCCCCTCTCAGTCTGGCAAATTCCACAGGGTCTAACCTCTTATCTTAATAACCAGTGCAATGAGTAGCGCCAGGCTTGCCCCATTAAGTGCAGCAATGATGGTACATGTGCCAGCTATCCCCAGGATTGGCACGAGTACTATGCCGGTAAGTATTGCCCCCAAAAATGCCCCCACATGGTCAGCGCTATTTACCATCCCTGCCGTGCGCCCAGAATCCACCTCTTCCTCCAGGTATATGCGGCTCGCTATCGGAAACTCAAGCCCTGTAATAATGCCGGGAATCACTATCAATAGCATGAAAAAGGCCTCGGAGCCAGCGTATTGAAATGGGAACCATTTGAGGAACAGAATAATGGCCAGGGAGTAAGCCACCACCCCACCCACCATGTACGTGAGTATCTTAAGCCAGTCCCTATCTTTTTTCAGTATAACTGCATTGCTTACATAGCCACCGACAGCAAGACCTAACATGAACAGGGCCACAATAAGACCTATCATCTCGTAGACATAGCCATAAATGTTCTGAAAGGCAAATATCAGGATAATTTCAAGGGCTATGCCGGCAAACCCCGTGGTAGCAATTGCGAACAGGCTGTTAAACCTCTTCTCCCTCGCAATATTACGAAGGGCAAAGTTTGCTGTAATGAGTCTTACTACCAGAAATAGCCCTATAGCAGCCAAGAAGAACCATAGTTTTAGCTTACTTAGGGACCTTAAGAGGCCCTGGAGTTGTCCCCCAGCAAACTGGTCCCACAGAAGCAGGTTGTAGAAATAGGTAACGGGCTTTGAGTCGGTGTTTATGAGTAGGTCACGTCTACTCTTTAAATGTTCCGCCATAAAGCGGACCTGCCAGGGTTCTAGGTAGGGAAGAAAGTGATACTGCGAGAAGGCATTTGTCTCAATATTGCGTTCTTTGTATCTGGAGATTAGCGTATCCAAATCGGTAGTTATGATATTCGGCTCTGAGCACGCAAAATAATAATTTGTCTGACCAGGCGTTACAATTACGTGCGCAAAGGTCTCTTGAAGGGTTCTATATACGGAGCCTGTGTAACTCCCAACAACCTCACCTATGTATACAACGGCGGAACTTATTGAGGTAACGAGTATGCCGTCATGCTCAAGCAGACGTTTTACTTCCCGAAAGAATTCCAGTGTGTAGAAACGGTTCAGGGCGGCGGTTGAAGGGTCGGGGACATTGATGAACACAATGTCGTATTTGTATTTACCCCGGGCTTTCTTTACAAAATAACGCCCGTCCACGGGGAATATCTTCACCCTCTCATCGGCAAGTGCGGTCCTGTCCTCATCAGAAAGATACCTTTCCGTAACCTCCAGGAGTTTTGGGTCAAGCTCTATATAATGGAGTTCCTCAAGGGGATATTTCAGCATCTCCCCCACCAAACCGCCGATACCCCCACCAATAAGGAGTACACGCCTGGGAGATGGATGTTCGGAGATGACCAGGTGGGCCACAGGCCCATATTCGTACAGATTTGGAAAGGCAAATGCATACTGCCCGTTACTGTACACACTGTACTGGTCCTGTTCTTTACCAACTACTATATTTTGGTACTTGGAATCCACTGACTCAATTAACCTTATGCTCGGACTAAACGACTGCCACCTTTTCTCAACGAAGAATGACTCTACCTGTTTGATGCCACCAGAAAATATGAGCCACAGCGAGACAATCAGGAGTGAAGCAGATACCCCTAAGAGGACCTTTCTAGAAGATGCCTTCCAGATAAGGAGTGTAAGCACAAGTAGGTTTATAAGGACTAAAGAGGTGAGCATTGCCATAGTCTCATATGAGAAACTCTTAGGGGCCAGCACAAAGGTAAACATGGCCCCTCCTATAAGGCTTCCTATGGATTCGAGTATATAAACCGCGCCTATATCTGTAGCGCCGCCACGGGTGAACCCATGAAAGACAGACACGGAGAATGGAAAGATAAACCCTACAATAAAGCTGAATGGCATGATGATGAAGGGCGAGGACCACAAAAGGGACAGAATAGAGATATGTTGCCCATAAGGGACATCAATTAAGTATCTAAGAAGCCTTATAGTAGACACCTGCATTGGCAAAACCAGACACAGTGCAAGTAGAAGAAACAGAAATACCACAAGCCGGTTCTTGACCCTCCTTATCAGTCTGCCACCGACTCCTGCGCCGACGGCAACACCCAGGAGCCAGGCAGCAAAGATTACACCAAGACAGAGCTCGTTGCCGTAAAATACCACCAGTAGCTCCCTCACCAGCAGCACTTGCGCAATGGTGGCATGGGCGCCTATGAGGATTACGGCCGCAATTAACGAATATCGGGTCTTTTCGTTTGACAAGGACATTGTATCTTTATTTCAGGCAACTTCTCCTTTGCCTTGGAGGAAAAGAACTCGTCCAATAAGGGGAAGACTTTGCAAAAGTCGTCTCAATATCATGTGTCATTCTGAGCGGAGAATGTCATTGCGAGTCCACCTGAGGCGGACGAAGCAATCTCATGCCCATGAGACAACTTGTACGCCTGAAATACGAGATTGCTCCACGTCCGCTCACAATGACCACTTTGGCCAGGATTATTTCCGCCTCAGGCGAGATTTCACTCCCTCAGAACACCAATTATGCAGGGTTTTTCAGAGGTCTCAAGGGATATTTGGTGAGTGTTACCCGGGTGGGAACCTGCCTCTCGTGGTTCAGGCATGGTCATTGCACGCATTTTATGAGGCATGCAACTTCAGGGATGAAAATGTACCGGACACTACCGCTGCTCCAAGGGCCGTCTTGGCCCCGGTTCTTCCTGCGGAGCTGCTCTAGTAGAAGGCCACTCCATGACACCCTTTCTAAAGTCGGTGCCTCTCTCCTCTTCGGGCCCCTGAACACAGCCTCCAGCGGCCAGCACCAGGAACAAGCCCAATATCATCACCATTTTGTACATTTTCAGCCCGCAAAGATAAAAATATCACATCTCCTACCCAAGTCAAATGAAATCTATTTGTATCTTGAATTTGTGAACCCCAGGGCTTATCTTAGACCGTAAACAGTATCTTCGCGTTGATCCCAAAAAGCACGGACACGGGGCACGAACAACTACATATAAGGATAAACTGTTGCCACCGATAAAGATACCACCATACTGGAAGGAACTGGCAGAGGATATCCATGATGCAAAGGGCGTGGTAATGGTCGTGGGTGCCTCTAACACAGGCAAAACCACCCTGGCCTATTACCTTGCCAAAGAGCTCCATAAGAGACGTAAGAGGGCCTCTATTGTCTCTGCCGACATGGGTCAGTGTGCATTTGGGCCACCAGCCACCATAAGCATGGCCATACTGGAATCAGTCCCAAAATCCTTGAAAGACATCCCCACACACTCCATGTACTTCATAGGTTCAACCTCACCTATTGGTCACCTCCTGCAAACGGTGGTTGGTGTGAAGAAACTGGTGGATAAGTCGTTGCAGGAGGGTGCAGAGGTGGTAGTAGTCGATACCACTGGGCTTGTGTCGGGCGGGGCCGCCTGGGAGCTCAAATTTCATAAGATTGAACTTACTGACGCAAGGTGTATTGTGGCACTCGAGAGAGCGCGAGAACTAGAGGACATCCTCCTCCCGCATGAACGCAGGGCTGGCCGCAAGCTATACCGCCTTCCAGTATTTGAGCAAACAAAGGCCCGGTCGTATGAGCAACGGCGCGAGTATCGCCGGCAGAGATTTGAGGAATATTTCAGGGACGCAAAAAATAAGTCACTATCTCTCAGAAACATACGCCTTGTCAACCCTCACGACAAGACAATACAAAAAGGCGAAAGTGATGCCTTTAAGAGGCTGCTGGTGGGCCTTAACGATGATGGAAATTTCTCTATAGCCCTTGGTGTCATTGGGAATATAGACTTAAAGAAGGGTAGAATCCGGTTGCTAACACCACTAGAAGCGTCAAGAGACGTTAGACTGATAAGGCTCGGTTCTGTTAAAATAGAGGAGAACTGGAGTGATAGCCGTATGAGGTTTGTGTAGGAGGAAGTATCGGGTGCACTGTGGTTGTTGCGGCAATGAAGATGTATTGGTGTCCGAGACTATAGGTATCTGTGTAGATTGCATCAGGAACAGGTTTCAAGAGGTTTTTACCCACATACAGGAAGTACACAGGAGGAGCAGGGAGTACTTCGGACTACCTGGCGAGGTACCACGTGTGCCAGGAGGTGTCCGGTGCAAGATATGTGTTAACGAGTGCCAAATCCCCGACGGCGGCAGGGGATACTGTGGAGTGCGTGAGAACAAGGCGGGGAGGTTAGTGGGAGGCACCGCCAGGGAGGGATATCTGTCCTGGTACCATGACACCCTCCCTACCAACTGCGTAGCCGATTGGGTCTGTCCGGGTGGAACTGGCACAGGCTACCCAACGTATTGTTACACCAAAGGTCCCGAATACGGATATAAGAACCTGGCGGCATTTTACCATGCCTGTAGCTTCAACTGTCTATTTTGCCAGAACTGGCACTATAGGGAACGTGCCGTGAGGGACGGGGGCATCAGTGCCTCAAGGCTTGCTGATGCTGTAGACGAGCAGACCACCTGCATATGCTATTTTGGGGGCGATCCTACCCCCCAGTTACCCCATGCAATAACGGCATCAAGGCTGGCGCTCGAGAAAAAGAAGGGCGCCATACTTCGTATATGCTGGGAGACAAACGGTACAATGCACCCCTCCTACGCCAAAGATATGGCGAGGCTGTCTATGGAGTCTGGAGGGTGCATCAAATTTGACCTGAAGGCATGGAGCGAAGAGCTAAATCTTGCCCTATGCGGGGTCACAAACAAAAGGACTCTAGAAAATTTCAGGCTTCTTGCGGAAAGGATAGAAGAGAGGCCGGAGCCGCCGCTACTGGTGGCAAGCACCCTGTTAATACCCGGTTACGTGGATGAACAAGAGCTGGCTAACATAGCTAGTTTTATCGCCTCCTTGAACCCCAGGATTCCCTACGCCCTACTGGCATTTCACCCCCAGTTCTACATGGCAGACCTGCCGACCACCTCCAAGGAACATGCCCTGAGGTGCAAAGAGGTTGCTGAGGCGCAGGGTCTGTCGCGGGTCAGATTGGGCAATGTACACCTTCTTTGCGACAGTTAATACATCATAGACATTGCATGATGGCTAAGAACATATTGATAACCGGCAGGCCGGGTGTGGGGAAGACCACTGCGGTCAAAAAGATACTATCCGCCCTGGACCTTAAACCGGGCGGTTTTTACACTGAGGAAATAAGAGCGGGCAGGGAACGGAAGGGATTTATGATAAAGACCTTTGCAGGGAAGAGTGGCACTCTCGCACATATAGATAATAAGGGTGGCCCAAGGGTAGGGAAATACGGCGTGGACATAGAATCTTTCGAATCTACAGTCATACCTGAGTTAGAAGATGCCATCAGTAATAGAAAGCTCGTTGTTATAGACGAAATAGGTAAGATGGAACTATTTTCCCTCAGATTTAAAGACTTAGTATTGCAGGCGCTGGACGGGCCTGCACCTATCTTGGGAGTTATTAAGGAATCAGGCAATGGATTCATAGGCAATATCAAACAGAGACAGGATGTTAGGCTCTTCAAAATTACCCTGGTGAACAGAGAGTCTATAATATCAGACATACTAAAATCCCTGGATGGGCTTTTACCCGGGGTTTGTTATAAGCGCTCCTAAGGTCGCGCCGTTTTGAGGAGTTTTGCAGTGGGTATCTGGGCCTTAAAGCCCAGGGCCTCAACTATTTGCTCAGCCAGTATGCTTGAGACGGTGTCCAGCTCCTCCTTGAGTAGCTTGGCGTCTTCTACCTCATACTTCTCGTAATCGAAACCAAACTTCTTCTCCTGTGGTATTGCTTGTCCTAACTTTGTCTGCCATAGTACTTTTTTGTCTCTCGCCCTGCTTACAACCACCTTTGTTACAAGCAGGGTATGCGGTTTGGCAAATACACCGGGGTCTTTTATACCACAAGAAAGGACGTACAACTCCACTATTGTGTCTGCCCCCAACTGCTTCGCGATTGTTTGGTAGTCCTCTAGTGCCTTATCCTGTTTGTCCTGTAACTTGTACACTGTAATGTTGTCTTCCACCACCTCAGGCGGTATGACATAAAAGGGTGCCTGCCGCTTAAGCTTAGTGAAAAGGTTGTCCCTCAGCATGCGGCCGACATGCATGTCAAAGGTTAGCTCATTAAATATCCTACTATCCTCCTTTCTTGCGTCAATCATTGCTGCCTGAAGCATTAGTTGGGGGAGGATGGCCGGCCCCCCAAAAATCATTAGAAGAAGCTGGTCGTCAGCCATAGCGTCTACAAAGATATCTGGCCTTGAGACGGGCGTCAGTATTGCTACAGCCCTTATGTTTTTCATCTCTCCCCTCTGCAGTGGTATCTCCACCACCTCCTCCCCTGCGCAGCCAACAATAAGACACAAAAGCAAAAGGAAAGGTATGAACTTGCCAGGGACTTCTGAAAAACCCTGTACAATTGTCATTCTGAGGGAGCGCGTAGGGGCACGTTGCAACGTGCCCCTACGACAAGCGCACGTATTCGTGGCAGCAAGCTGCCACGCTACACGCTCATAATGATACGTGGAGACTATTGGGGTTGTAGTGGCAAAGCTTGCTTTGCCAACATGAGTCGAACAAGCTCGACCACTACACTCGGAATGATAATTCTCTGAGTACCTAGAGTTCATCTTTGGTCACATCTGGCCCATGTGCGGTTGGATGCTGTCCTGATTGTTCTTGAGGGAGCAGCTTGTAGAGCCTTTCTTCGACGTCCTGAAGATTGGCTAAGATTTTTTGAAGGTCATCTTCCTTGGTGGTCTTATCGCTACTCATATTGTAGAATTCAGCGGCCTTTGCATAGCTTCGCAGGGCCTCTGGCATAGCGCCAGCAGCTTGATAGAGCCCGGCCATTGTTCTATATGTATCGGCAACCATAAGCCCAGCATCAACCGCGGTGGGCGAATAGTGTAAGGCAAAGAAGAATAATTTAATTGCATCCCTACAATTAGCAAGTTTCCTATCAACAGGTATATTCCCTTGATTCTCCAGGAGCTTTCTCTTGCCCTTTTCAACCCAATACTGAAACAGCGATACCCCGTGCAGGGCTGTATAGGGTGGCTGCACAACCTTTACCTTCCATGACTGGTAAACAGGCATACTGTACGAGGCTATTACAAGGTCCAGTAACTCGCCTTTTCTGAGTACACTAACTGTAATCTCGGGCACCTCCTTGTCTATGCTGCGCGACTTCACGACAAAGTCGTTTAATACCTTAATCTTTTGTCCACCCAACCCTACTATTAAATCCGCCACCTTAATCCCAGCCTTCTCTGAAGGGGAGCCCGGGTAGACCTCTACTATCCTTACCCCCTCCTGCTCACCTTGGGAGAGGACTAACCCAGAAAATAAGGAGGCACCCCACACGGGGGCAACAGTGCCGGACATTAAGGCCCATACAATGCAGAGCAGAATAGCTAACTTTGCCAAGCAGGTCATCGTGTGTACCTTAAATAAGACCTATTCTCCTAACTGCGATATCACCGAGGAGAAGTCCCATGGCTAAGGGTATCAAATACTTAGAGAGATCTTCGGTCAAGAGTATCGCATCCGTGTTAACGGTTATTTCCTCAAATTTGGGGTTAAATTTGCCTTTAGTTCTCTGGGCGACGGCCTTCAGGAGTTCTACGTTATTTCCCCGTGTCGTGTCTTCCACGGCCACAGACGACTTCTTAGGCGGGATAAGTACGCCTTTGGTCACACGGTCAACAACTTTACCTTCTTCAACTCGGGAGATATCTATCGTGTACGGTCCCGGCCCCTGTCCCTCAAAGGCTGCCACATGTCTTTTTGGTGCAACCTGCCTTAGGGTCAGTTCCTGCCCCTCGAAGTCGGAGGAAAATATACGTACCCGCAATTGGGCATCATCCTTCCATTCACCTTCAGATTCTATAACAAGGACTACCCCTTCTTCCCCTTCCTCTACACTTACAGCGTAATTTCCCTTAGGTTTGTCTTTCATAGACCAGCGTACTGTCTGAGACCAGAACTTATTATACTTTGCCCAGTTTATCCATCGTGAGGACCAGCGGGCCTCGGCATCTGATGTGTAGGCAACTACCTTGCCCAGGCCATGGCGCCAATTGGCAAGGACAGGGTCTGGTTTGCCACGAATCTCGGTCACCAGCGGTACCTCGGCCCTCGCCTTAGCCTCGGTTAATGAATATCCCTTTAGAGGTGGTATCTGTTCTTGCGAGAAACCCTTCAGTATCTCGCTAGATGGATCAAGACGGGGGATGAAATATTCTTCGTGGAAATCTGCCCTTGTTAAGGCAGCATCCGTGTCCATCACCACCAGTCGGGGAAGTTCGTCTATGTCCCGCAGGCGATAAAATTGCCCACTAGTTCTCCTGGCGATGTCCTTCAGCAAACGAGTGTTTACGAGCCAGCCGCCAATAGCAATCGTAGAAACAGATATATTAGCTCGTTTGAATTTCTCCATCAAGGCCTCGTAGCTGTAGTAAATAGACCTTGTATTGCCATCTGAGAGGAGAATAACATGATTAACCTTCGCCCCGCTCCTAGACAACCTGTTGTAGGCCTCCTTCATCGCAGGGAAGATATCTGTACCGCCCCCGGCGTTAAGTCGGGTAAGCTTACCTAGAAGGTTTTTTCCAGCTATGTCTCTTGCTGGTCCCAACTCCACTATAACGTAAGGTATCACATCGAAGGCTATAAGCCCCATCAGGTCACCTTCTTTGAGCTGTTTCAATAACTCGACGGTCGCCCTTTTTGTGGCGAATATCTTCCTGCCCGTCATACTGCCAGACTTATCAACAAGAAGTATTATAGAAACCCTTTTTGGTTTTTCTTCCTTGAAGGTGCTACCTGAGGTCACCTTTACAGGAAGTATATCCTCTATCGGGGTACCTGAGTAACCACCCTGGGCATAGCTATTTACACCCCCTACCATGATAAATCCCCCACCGAAGTCATCGACATAGCTCTTTATTGCGCTCATTTGGTCCAGGCTCATGGCATTGGCCGAGACATTAGAGAATATAAGGCATTCATACTCTAGCAGTTCATTTATAGACTTTGGTATGGCGTTTACCCCTCTTGTTTCCACTATCACATCTTTCTGCTCCATAGCATCAACCAGGAAAGGTCTTTTGCTCAGGTCTCCACGAATGTAGAGTATGCGGGGCTTCCCTATCACGTTAACAGCGGCAAGTTTATGATTGTTTCTACTGTCCGTGTCGTCATCTGCCTTTATCTCCAGGTCAGCATGAAATTCCACAAAGCCTTTTTCTTTCCCTTTGTAAGGCATCTCAACTACGGTGAGTCCACTAGGGAAATCCATCTCCCATCTATTAAGAAGGTTTTTATCCTCAACGAGGCTGACACTCCCTTCTACGGGATAATCATTTCTGTTTTCCACCGTCACCCTTATATCAAATGTTTCTCCCTGGTTTGCATCCTGAGGAACAAGCAACTTCTTTATGAGCACCTCTTTTACAGCGGGCGGAGGTGGAAGCTCCACGGTATAAACCCGCACACCTTCTTGCTCTATTATAGAAGAGGCTAGCAGACTGTTACCGAGATTTTCGTTCCCGTCCGTAAGGAGGACTATCCTCTTGACGCTGTTTTCCGGAAACAGGTCGAGGGAAGAAAGTATCCCGCTAGCGATGTTGGTGCGAGAGGTGTTAAGTTCCCAGTTGACGTCATCTGTATCTAGTTTTTTGGCCATAGGTGATACAACCTGAGCATCCGAACCAAACACCACCAAGCCCCGCTTGATACCCCTGTCTAGTTTTTCATCCATTTCTTTCAGATAATTGGTTATCCAGACCTTGTTCTCCTGGGCAACACTGTCCGTAACGTCTACACAGAATACAAGTGCCAGCTCGCTGGGTTTATTATCTACCCGATGGATGCCAGCCAGAGCCAGTATAATGATGGCCAGTACAAGACTCCGTAAGAAATTTGAGAGCAGTATTCTCCATAAAGGCAACCGTCGGAAGGCAAGAAAAGATAGCCCCCAAATTATCGGAAGTAAAAACAGAAGCTTGAGAAATACGGGCTGTTCAAATTGCAGGTTCATAGTTTATGTTACCGTTGCGCGGGCCCTTACGCAGTGAAGAACCCACTCAGCAAAAAGTAGCAAGGCGGCAAGGGCAAGGATGTACTGACCCAACTCCCTCTTTTTCTCCTTAACGTAGGTTGATACCGCTACCTCTTCGAGTTCCACCGGCTCCTTTTGTGAAGATACAGGCCTAATGTTTGACTCTTCCGCATCGAACAGGTTTGCTACAAATCTCTTTTCAATTTTCCCAATCCTTAGCACGTACTCCCCGTTCAGGTAGGTGTCCATAATTGTAAGCGGGTCGTTATCGGCACTTATACTTACAGTCTTTCCGTTCGGTGTTAACAGTGTAATCTCTTGTGCTTCCTGTTGGTTTTCTAAGTTTACGATAAATGGCTCACCGGTCTTTATCTGGTTTGACCCTGCGCCATCTGGGTTCAGCCATTGTATGATATTAAGGAGCATTATAAGTATTGGCATATCCCTCGCTTTTGACAGGTTGAAATCAGCAACATCGAGGCCTAAAACCACCACCTTCTTTCCCCCAACGGTTCCAGCAAGGGCCAGTGGAAAATCCTCTTCTGTGCCCGCTGCCATTATGAAGGCCTTTAGGTCCTCATTAGGCTCCAAGTGAAGTGCCTTGTATATCCAAAGTCCTTCCATGTAACCAAGGTGTCTCATTATGGGGTGTGAGTCATCCCAGTCGATGAAGTTTGCGCCCCGTGTCCAGCCTTTTACAGGAAAGACTGTATTGTCTTTAGGGGGAAAGATAAAGAGGGCATTGTTCTCGGGATAGTCATCAGGGACATATTGATGAAATATTGATATGTCGTAGTCTTTCACCATCTCCGGTGTGTAGGAAGTAGGCGGTACAATGGCAAATCTCAACTGCTCAGTAGCATTTTCTATCTTCCTCAGCTCATCCACAAGTAACTGTTCATCTGTTACCACCAGGGCACGGAGTGTCTTTTTGTGTTTAATGATAGCATAGGCGCTATTGTCTACACCAAGCGCATCGTCAGGGGCTAGTTCCACTTTCAAAAGACCTGGACCCCTGATTTTCTGGATTCTTACAGTGCTATCCTCCCCAGGGATAAGCTCTACAACCTGCTCTGTCAGGGGTTCCTGGTTGAGATATGACCTGAGAAGAACTGTTTTTGGGGTATCCGAGAAACTCTCCAACGTAACATAAGCCTCTCTCTCCCTGTATTCCTTAAACATATCTTGGTAAACGTCCAGACCAGTGATTGCGACGTTGTTACTAGATGACTTGGCAAGGTCCACAAACCTCACATTACTATCCAACTGGCTCGGAGCCTTTTTGTCAGTAAGGACATGCAGTTCCCCACTGCCCAAGTGCCTCAACAGGGAGACGCCCAGACTAAGGCCCTCTTCCAGGTCGGTACCGGTATCGAGGGGCTCAAGCCCCCGAATAAGTTCACGCAACTCGTCCTTATTACTGGAGAACTCGTTAACTATGTGGGGCCTGTTATGTATAGTAATTATCTGCATGCTATCACTAATGCCCATTCTGTCCACCAGCTTTAGTGCCTCTTCCTGCGCCAGTTGAAAACGGGTACGATTGCCTTCAAGCGTCTGCATACTGGCAGAAGTATCTATCAAGAGAACTATATTCTTTCCGATTACACCACTGGTAACAGATAGGAGATACGGACGGGTAAGAAAGAATATGAGGAGCAGAAGGGCTATAAGTTGCAGAAAAAAAAGTGCATCAGCTAGAAACAATCTTTTCCGTATAGTATCCTGCCTCAGGGTCCTCCAGGGTATGAAGCTGGGCACGGGGATTGTCTGATGCTTCTTGCGAAAGAAATAGATGAATACCAAGAGGCCTATTAAAGGCAAATAGGCCAAGGCAAGGGGGTTGAGGATTCCCATTAAAATATCACCTGACAAACCCTATCTTGGGCAGTTCCCTTAGGATAAGGTCCTCTATCTCCATATCAGTCCTGGCTAGCGTGTACACCACCCTGTTCGCCCTGCAATAATCCCTGAGCTCTAGATTGTGCTCATTAAGAAGTTCATGGTATTTCTTCTTAAGCGAGCTGGTAACATTTATAACCTTGCGTTCTTTTGTCTCCACATCTACGATTTCCCCGCTCTTCATTCTCTTGAATGGGTCCAGCTCTGCAGCCCCTAGAACCTGGATTATCTTTATGTCATAGTTCTTGAATCTCAGGATATCAATACTCTTCTTGTATGAGGTTGCCGGAATCATAAAATCGGATATTATAATAACAGACCCACCTCTACCCCTGTTTTCATATGTATATCTTGATAGAAATCCTAGAAGGTCCGCCTCACCACCGGGTTCAACCTCGTCCAAAAAATCCTTTATCCTGAAGATTCCATTCAACTTTTGGAAGAACGGGGTCTGTATAATAAACCCGCCAGTGGCTTCCGATGACGGGCTATCTATGGCCGCTACCCTTACACTATTTTGGCTGGATAAGCCTATGTAAGCCAAGGCGAGGGCAATTTTTTTTGAGTACTCAAACTTCCTATCAGCCTCGGGGTAAAGCATTGAGAAGCTAGCATCTAGGAGAATATGAACTGAAAGCTCCACCTCCTCCTTAAACGTCTTTACAAGCAGCTTGTCCAACCTGCCATAGAGATTCCAATCTATGTACCTAAAGTCGTCGCCCGGATTATATGCCTGGTAGTCAGCAAACTCGATGCTGGTGCCTTTTTTGTTTACTGCCTCATAGCCACCTTGTCTTGTCGCAAGGTGGACCCTCTTAACGTCTATCTTCAGACATTCAAGCCTGCGAAGAAAGCCAGGTTTAAAGATATCCCTCAGCATAACAACTATTCCTCACGCCTGAGTTCGTTCATCACCTTTTCAAGAATGTCATGGGTCGTAACCTTATCCGCTTCTGCCTCGAAATTAACAAGAATCCTGTGATTTAGCGCTGGGATAACAACCTTGTCCACATCCTCAAAGCTGACGTTTATCCTGTTGTCCAGCAGGGCAGATGCCTTAGAGGCAAGAACCATGGCTTGACCTCCCCTGGGGCTGGTACCATAGCTTATGTATCGGTTTGTATATTCCTTTATACTGCTACCCGGATTGCCCGTGTCATGATTGTTTCCAGGCTGTGTGGCCATAACAACATTCACTATATATTCCTGGACCTCTGAGGATATAATTACGTCTCTGACCAGTCGGCGCATGCCTATTAACCTCTCTAAGGCCCCTTCTTCTGACAATACCCTTTTTACTTCATAGCTTTCGCTTGTAGTGGTTTGATTAAGTATGTCCTTGAGCTCATCGCGGCTTGGATACGGCACGTTGAGTTTAAAAAAGAACCTGTCCATCTGTGCCTCAGGGAGGGGATAAGTGCCTTCCATCTCTATGGGGTTCTGTGTCGCAAGCACAAAGAAAGGCTCCTTCAGCACATTGGTTTTACCTGCAATCGTGACCTGGTGCTCGGCCATGGCCTCAAGGAGGGCTGACTGGGTCTTGGGCGTGGCACGGTTTACCTCGTCCGCCAATATTATGTTGGCAAAAATCGGACCTCTGGCAAATTTGAACTCCTTTCTACCGTCTTCCCTCTCAACCACCAGCTGTGTCCCTGTTATGTCAGCGGGCATAAGGTCTGGGGTAAATTGTATCCTCTTAAACTCAAAGCCCAGGGCCTTGCTGAGAGACTTTACCAGTAAGGTTTTGCCAAGGCCAGGAAGACCTTCAATAAGCACGTGGCCTCCACAGAAAAAGGCAATCAGGATGTCTCGAATGAGTCGCTCGTTTCCGACTATTACCTTACCAATCTCCTCCACAATGGCATGAAAATCTTTCCTAAAGGCTTCTACTTCAGCCGTTGTATTTCTTAGCTTGTTCTTCATTGCAGTAGTGGGGTTACTTTTTGACTTGCTACTCATTGTTATCGATGTAGATTTCTTTTATGATAGATTCGTACTCTACGGGTATGTGTACTTTCCCTATGGCATCATCTTCTGCTTGCTCCCGGCTCAACGTCACATCGTAATCCGTTCCTACAGTAGGCTCGTGCCGTTTGAACGGGCCTTGACTCTCTATTATCCCTGGGCCTGCAGACTCCACATAGCGACTTTCACCGGCATCTCCCGAGTCACCTTTAACACGCAGATCAAAGATCTTGTCGGCAACAATGTCTATATCTTCTTCCTTTTCTGAATAAAGCCCAGTCCCTGGTTGGCTCCCACCAGTCTCACCTCCTCCTATCTCATATCCTGTCTGGGCTTCATCTCCACCAACACTGCCTACCTTGCCTGCGGAAGGGATGAGGCCTGGTTCCACACCGCCAGCTTCGCTTCCAGCCTTCTGTCCCGATGTATTACCAGGGCCCTTGGCTAACTCTCCGCCTTCACCCTGGTTCAGTCCCTGCGAGCCTTCCTGGTCTCCTCCAGGTCCTGGCTCTTCCTTACCCGCCTGCTCGGCAGAACCACCCTGTTTTTGCCCATTACCAGACTGGCGCCGTTGCAAATCTGCACGGGCTATTCTATCCAGCCTTTCAAGGTCGTAAGAGATGTTCTTGACGGTGCGCCGTATCTCTCTTCTTAGCTGATGGATATCCATGGGCTTGCCCGTTACGTCTTTGGTGCCCGTGGTTCCCTTGCCTCGGGATGTCTCAGCACCCTTTTGCTGCTGCCCTGGTTGTGCGGTACTCTCGGTTGACTTGCCCGCTCTGGAGGGGTCTTTTGAGCCCCGGGCAGATGCCAGCCGAGAACCCTCCTTTTCCTGGCCCTTACTACCCGCCTTGCCCTCACCTGTGCCTGCTTCACCTTCAGAGCCAGAGGCCCCAGCTGCGTACTGCTGCCCCCCAGACTTACCATCGCCCCTCTTAGATCCCTCACCGGGCTGTTTACTGGCACTCTTGCCGCCCCTTCCGGCTCCTCCTTTACTTCCTGCGGCCTGGGCCATCTTTTCATCCCCTGCCTTGGATAAGCCCCCCTTATCCTGTGACGTACCTACATTTGAGGCCATCTTATCTCCAGCATCTCCAGATTTCTCACCGCCCTGCCCACCTTCTTTATCCCCTTCTTGGCCACCTTTTTGGCCGCCTTCTCGGCCTCCACTGGCCAGCGTTTCTCCCGCCTCCTTACCTTTGTCGCCGCGTCTAGCGCCGCCCGTCTGGGCCATAGACCCTTCCTGTGTGCCTTTTTCATCTGATGAGCCCTTACCAGCAATGCCCTTCGCCTGAGATTGCCCTTTGGTCTGAGAACCTCCCTCGGTCTCTTTCCCTTCCTCACCAGCTCCGTCTCCCCCTTTGCCCCTCGCGCCAGGGGCCTGGGCCAATGACTCACCCCTAGCTCCAACAGAGTCCTTCGTCCTCTCAGAACCGCTTTTCTGGGCGCTTGTACCACCCTCAGGCTGGGAGGATCCCTGTCCCTGGGCATCCTCTGTACTTCCTGCTTGGGCCACTTTCTCCCCTTGTGCACCTCCCCTAGACTTCTCTTCTTCCCCTGAGCCACTATCGCCACCCGCGCCTTCCTTGCCTTTACCACTACCCTCGCCGCCACGCTGCTCTTGGGGCAATGGAGTAATATCTAGGGAGGGAGTAGGCATCCTTAGTTTTTCTCTAGCCTTTGCCAGAGAGGACATTGGTTTTGACTCAGAACCTTTGCCCTCAAAATCCTCCTGTTTTGATGCACCTTCTCTTGAGGTGTCTCCCTTTGCAAGCTCCTTGTCCTGTTCGCCTTGGGGAGTGCTCCCGGGTCCTTCTTGTGTTTCCTTTTCCTCCCCCTTCCCCCTTTCATCTCCTTGTGCGCCAGCCACTCCGGTACCAGAGGCGGTAGTCTGCTGTCCCTTTTGTTCACCACCACCCTTTCCACCTTCTTCACCGGCGGAAGGGGTTGGTGTGCCTCCACCGCGACCTGAGGGCCTGGCATCGGCAGTAACAGTGCCTGATTCCTCACCACCCGCACCACTCTCCTGTCTTGAGGGCTCCCCTGCCTCCCCTGAGGTTTCAGATGACTTTCCTGCATCTTTCTGTTGTTCGTCAGAAGGCGAACCACGTTCTCCGGCAGTGCCTTTTCCGCCCGTACCCGCGCCGCCCGACTGAGGCATCCCCGGCATAGGCATCGCGGACGACTGCATCTGCGACTGAGACGGCGGCGGCATCAACTTCGCTAATAATGAGGCTATTGAGCTCGTTCGTTTTTCTATCTCTTTTTTTGCCTCTTTTTGTTTCTTGCTTAACACCTTCGGCTCTGTTTTTTTTGCGCCCTTATGGTCACCGCTTGCCACTTTACGGTCTATTGCCTGTTGCTCATCAAGGGAAGGTCTCTGCCCTCTCTTTTTATCCTCTTCTCTCTCCTTTTCTCTTTCTTGAGCCGATAGGGTCTCGGGGGGTTGTTCGGCCACTGGTGCCTCTATCATCTTATAGTCGGAAATATTAAGTAACCTATGGGCCTTAGACTCCTTATATGCCGTTAGTAATCTTTCTTTATGAAGGTCGGGAAAGAAGAGTAGCACCAGGGGCAGGGCTATTATCAGTGGAATCAGTATCCAGAGTGTCTTCGGCGGCCTATGTGGCAGGGCCTTTTTGAGTCCTTTGTCGTCGAGTTTCTCTACAACATCGGCAATAAGCACTCCAGAGAACTTCGGCGGGTTTGGGTTTCTGGCACAATCAAGTGCCGTAATTAGACGCGCCTTAAGGTTCAAGCGCTTGTCAATAAAATATGCTGCGTGGGTTAAGCCAATCCAACTGGAATATAGCCCCGTAAGTACTATGGACAGATAGACAAGAAAAGGTAGGAGAAATAATAAATAGAGGTAATATGACCCCCCTAAGAACTTTCCGATGATGACTGCGGTTAGGGCCAGCGCCAAGGCGACCACCAGGGCATTGATAATTGCCTTCTCCAGGCGAAAAAGATTGTACCTTCGCCTGGCCTTATCAAGCTGCATATATAGCCTTAGTTTGTCTACACCTGGCATCGGACCCCCTTATCACTCATAATGGTCAGGAACCCAGACTTTCTCCTCATACATATCCCAGTAGCCAGAGGGCACGAGTCTATCCTCATAGTGCCCCTCGATTCTACGGTCTCCCTCCACCTTTTCATCCACCCAGACACGCTCCTTCTTGGAGGTATCAACCCACTTTCTTTTCGTCACGTATTCGTAGTGCCCTTCTATAAAACTCTTTTCACTCGAAGTAGATGTTGGGCCTGAACCCTCTTTGGCCAGTACTTCTTGTCCCTCCAATAGCTGCTCTTGTAACTCTTTGGCTTCCCTTTTCATCCTCTTTTTTTCAAGGTGGTCTTGCGCGAGGGCGCCTCCAAGGACACCGAGGCTTGTACCAATAAGGGCGCCAAGTCCCGGATTGCCCAGTGCCGCTCCAACCCCGGCACCAGCCCCTGCACCTCCCAGCGCCCCCATCCCCGTACTCTGCTGAGTGGTAAGACAACCCGTAGAAACCGCGGACAGCAGCAGGCAGGCAACTATAAATATGACCTTCATAAATGACTAGTTCCAAACAGATGGGGTTACAATAAACTAATTTCCAAATGCCCCCATATAATTTCAAAACTAAATACTATCACAATCATTGTGTTTATGTCAAACCTTTTAAAGTCTGTGAGCTAACCCCAGGCGTTTGTCTTTCTTCTAGTGTCCCGCACCTTTGGAGTAACGTTATGCCTAAAACATGGGAATGTCCTGGGAGGCAAACTACCCGAGACCCCTACCTTTACTACACCCACAATTAGGCTGGAGATCGAGACACCTGCGAAACATTAAAAAGCACGACGTTACAGTGGACTAACCGCAGTCATCCGATTTTTATGAAAATGAGAGAATAATCACGGGAAGAGACCCTTACGGCCAGCTAAGAGCGTATTTTTACAGACCTTGCACCTCCCCATGGCCTTGCGCCCAAGGCCCAGCCCGGCACAACTTCACATAATATGTATTATCGGACTATATGCCCCCGTTTTCTGTACTCCCGTTTTGGCCTGTCCTTGGCCCGCTTTTCAGGAACTGTATCCTTGTATTGTCATCACTATATTTATGTAAGTATAAATATAACGGATACTAATAGAATAATATTGTCACTATATTTTAGCAGTAAAATAATTTGCTGTTCTACCCAGTTGGTATCTAAGTCCTTACGTAACAAACAATTAAGTAAGTTTGGACATAATTCAAAATTTTTGTGCAAAATAACCTATATCTAAACGGCTTCCTGGAAACGCCACATAACAATAAATCGATTCCTCTCATGTCCTACTCCAGTGAAGTGTATGCTATCTACCGCAACGGTAAGGCAAATTTTTCTTTACAACACTGCCTCTCTCCTGTAATTTGTTTAAGTATTAATAAAAACGACCCTTACAAAACACTGTCAGGCAAACATAACCATGATAATCGTTCTTGAGAAAGGTGCTACCGAGGCGCAGCTTCAAGAAGTGGTGTCTCGAATCGAGGAATACCACCTCATCGCCCACATTTCAAAAGGAGAGGAAACGACGGTAATCGGCGTAGTGGGAACCCACATACCACAGGAGCTTCCTACCCTCATTGAGAGGCTGCCCGGTGTAGGGCGTACGATGCGGATTTCCAAACCGTACAAACTTGCCAGCCGGGAATTCAAGACCGAGGATACCGTAATAAAAGTCGGCGATGTCTGTATTGGTGGTGAGGATGTGGTCATAATGGCGGGGCCGTGTTCCATCGAGAACAGGGAACAGCTCCTCGAAGCAGCAAAGGCCGTAAAGGAAGCAGGCGCCAGTGTACTAAGGGGGGGCGCCTTTAAGCCACGAACCTCACCTTACAGCTTTAGAGGTCTGGGGGAGGACGGGCTGAAGATACTGGCGGATGTGGGTGTGGAGACTGGGCTAAAGGTAGTAACCGAGGTAATGACACTTGGACATGTAGAACTAGTGGCCCGCTACGCGGACATTTTACAGATTGGCACACGAAACATGCAGAATTACCAATTACTTGAGGAAGTAGGGCGGGCAAATAAGCCCTGCGTGCTCAAGCGTGGCATGTCTGCTACCATTGAAGAATGGCTTCTCTCGGCCGAATATATCATGGGAAAAGGAAATAAACAAATAATCCTGTGTGAGCGAGGTATCCGCACCTTTGAAACGGCCACTCGCAACACATTAGACCTGAGTTCCATACCTGTGGTCAAGAGGATGAGCCACCTGCCGGTAATCTGTGACCCCAGCCACGCAACAGGCAAATGGTATCTGGTACCCCCGATGGCCGTTGCAGCCCTTGGAGCAGGCGCCGATGGACTCCTTATCGAGGTCCACCCTGACCCTGACCACGCATTGTCCGACGGCGCCCAGTCCCTGACCTTAGAAAATTTTTCCACCCTTATGGAAAAGATTGTGCCTATGGTGGGCCTCCTCAACAGAAACATTGGCATACCTGTGAAGACACAAACTGTTGGTAAGAGTGCTAGCCACTAATTAGGCACCTGTAAACCCTTTCTGTCACTATTACCCTTGCTTCTAAAAGGCTTTATGTATAAAATCTTTCGGCGTAATTTGAGTTAATGAGATTCCAGCCATGGAAGACAAGAAAAAACCCTGGGCGGGCAGGTTTGAGAAACAAATGCAGCCCCTGGTAGAGGCCTTCACGGAATCGGTCTCCTTCGACTGGAGGCTGTATAAACACGACATCCGGGGCTCAATTGCCCACTCTACTATGCTGGCCGCCTGTGGGCTGATTTCGGACAAGGAAAGGGATAAGATCATTGGGGCATTAAAAGATATCCAAAAAGAGATAGAGTCCGACCACTTTATATTCAGCAAGAAACTAGAAGATGTCCACATGAATATCGAGGCCGCCCTGATAGCAAGGATTGGTGAGACCGGAAAGAAACTCCATACCGCCAGGAGCCGAAACGACCAGGTGGCCCTCGATATGAGACTATGGTGCAAGGAGGAGATTCAACTCATCACTGGTTTGATAGAGGGGTTACAACACGTGTTGGTGTCAAAGGCCGAGGAATACCTCGAGACAATCATCCCTGGCTTTACCCACCTCCAACACGCCCAGCCTGTGCTGCTGGCCCATTATCTTCTGGCCTATGTGGAGATGTTAGAGAGGGACAAAAAAAGGTTGGTAGACTGTCTCAAGAGGGTTAACGAGTCTCCTCTTGGTGCCTGCGCACTGGCAGGAACAACGCTTCCAATTGACCCGAGCATGACAGCAAAACTCCTTGGGTTTCAGTCTATCTGTGCCAACAGTGTAGATGCTACCAGTGACAGGGATTTCTGTATTGAATTCGCCTCGTGCCTGTCCATACTGGCTATGCACATGTCCAGGCTTGCTGAGGAATGGATTATCTGGTCCACCGAGGAGTTCGGTTTCTTGGATATAGACGAGTCTCTCTGTACTGGTTCAAGCATTATGCCACAAAAGAGGAACCCAGACACCCTTGAACTCTTACGGGCAAAGTGTGCACGGGTGTACGGCGGTTTGGTATCTCTCTTTACGCTCATGAAGGCACTACCACTCTCTTACAACCGTGACATGCAGGAGGACAAGGTTGCTATCTTTGACATGACCTCCACCGTACGTGCTTCTCTAGACCTCCTTCGTCTCATTGTAACGGGTATTAGCTTTAGGGTTGATAATATTAAGGTGGCTTGCGAGAAGGGTTTCCTCGACGCCACGGCGCTGGCAGAATATTTGGTACAAAAAGGCCTGCCATTCCGCCAGGCCCACGAGGTAGTCGGCAAGATAGTAAAGGAGGCAGTAAAGGACAAAAAAAGGCTGGAGGAATTGTCCATTGATGAGTTCAAAAAATTCTCCGGCCTCATTGACGACGATGTGTACCAGCTCTTAGGCGCTGAAAATTGTATAAAACATTACAAAGGGCCTAGCTCTACGGCCCCGGGTGCAGTCAAGGAAAGGCTGGCTTTCTGGGAGAAGAGGCTAAAAGCGCAAGGCAAGGCATCGTAAGTGAAGTTTCTTATGGAAAGACACTTTACATACCGTAATGGTTCCCTTTACTGCGAGGACGTGAAGGTGGAGGACATTGTGCGGGATGTGGGAAGCCCCGCATATATATACAGCCAGCAGTCTATCCTCAGCCATTACCATGAACTGGAGAGTGCATTCAAGAAGGCAAAACCCCTAATCTGCTTCTCCGTGAAATCCAACTCCAACATCTCTATTCTAAAACTCCTTGTAGAAGCTGGCTCGGGGTTTGACGTAGTCTCAGGCGGAGAGCTTTACAGGGCACTCAGGGCTGGTGCTAACCCCTCAAAGGTGGTCTTTGCAGGGGTTGGCAAAAGCACCGACGAAATAAGACATGCGCTGGACCAGAATATACTCATGTTCAACGTGGAGTCCGGGGAAGAACTTGACAATATCAACCGAGTGGCCATGAGTGTGAGTAAAGTCGCTCGCGTGGCCCTGAGGCTAAATCCCGACATAGACCCAGGAACCCATGTAAAGACCACAACTGGCAAGAAGGAAAATAAGTTTGGCATAGATATCAGGACTGCCAAAGACCTGTTCCGCAATGGCTACCTCCGGAGCCTAAAGGGTGTACATCTCATTGGCCTCCACGTGCACCTTGGCTCCCCTATCTGGACCCCTGAGCCATACGTACTGGCACTTGAGAGGCTGGGAGATTATATGTCCTTCTGCCAGAATCGGGGGGTGGAAATAGAGTATATAAACATCGGCGGTGGTTACTGTATTTCATACACTGGCGAGGCGGTTACCAGACCTGCCGATTACGCCAGAGAGATACTGCCGGTGCTTAAGACCCTTGGGGGCAAACTCATCATGGAGCCGGGGCGTTTTATCGTGGGCAACGCAGGCATACTGGTCACCAAGGTAACCTACAACAAAGAAACAAGCTTTGGCAAGAGGTTTATAATTTGCGATGCTGCTATGAATGACCTCATCAGGCCTACAATTTATGACGCCTTTCACAGGATATGGGCCGTTAGGTCTAGCGTGCCCATGCCGGAGGTGCTACGTCAAAAGGGCCTTAGGAAGACTAAAAAGATGGTCAAGGCAGATATCGTAGGCCCCGTGTGCGAGTCAAGCGACTACTTTGCCAAGGACAGGGTTATCCCAGACATAAAGGATGGTGAACTTCTGGCCATCTTCAGCGTGGGCGCCTACGGCTTCACCATGAGCTCCAACTACAACTCCAGACCCAGGCCATGTGAGGTACTAGTCGAGGGCAGTAAATTTCGGGTAATAAGGCGTCGAGAGACCTACGAGGACCTTATTTCCTGTGAAAGCGTTTGAATTTGAAGTAGGGGCAATTCGTGAATTGCCCCTACTGGTAAAAGGTTAGACTTTGCCCAGATATTATCCCATATACCTGGACATAAAAGACAAGAAATGTGTGGTGGTAGGCGGCGGAGACGTGGCCCACAGGAAGGCCATCAGCCTTAAGGAGGCAGGGGCACAGGTGGTGGTAATAGGCCCCGAATTCTCTCAAGAATTTTTAAAAGAAAAAGGCCTAACCATCCTGCGGCAGAAATACGAAGAAAGATGCCTTGAGGGTGCAACACTAGTAATCGCCGCCACCAATGACAAGGAAATCAACCAAAGGGTCTGGAAAGAGGCCCAGCGACATGGGTTGCTGGTCAATGTGGTCGACCAACCGGAACTCTGTAATTTTATCGTTCCATCCGTTGTAAACCGTGGTGAACTCCAAATAAGCATCTCAACCGGGGGCGCAAGCCCTGCCTTCGCCCGCAGGGTGCGCCAGGAGCTAGAAAACCATTTTGGCCCTGAATATGGTGACTTCATAGGGCTCCTCTCCAAACTACGGCCCGAGGTGCGCTCCCGAATAGCCAACAAGGCCAAAAGACAGAAGGTAATGGAACGTCTATCATCTCCAGATATGCTCAATATGATAAGGACCAATGGGACAAAAGAGACAGAAAAGGAGATGAGAAGGATTATCACTGAAGAGGGAGCAGGGACGGGTCTTAAGACATGAGGGGCCTCTGCGTCTTTGAAGATGGTGGTTACACCGGCCTTTTGCCACTCGCTTACAGCCGAGCTTCATACGAGTTGCGCCTGGGAATGTACACCCTCCTAGAAAAGATTCTTCGACATTACCCCAATACCACCATTAGTCTATTCGCAAGGGAATATCTTGCAGACGTTCTAAAAGAGAGATATCCCCACCAGATAAACACCCTTGACCCAGAGGCCGATGGGTATCTCTTTATAAATGGACGAACCCTGAATCCTAGACCTATCCCCCTGGAAGGAGAGGACGAAATCGGGGTGTGTAAAGACACCCTGGTGTATGCACGATTAAGCAAGAAGAACTGTCAGAATTTATCTCCAGATTCCTTTATCAGTAACAAACCCCTAAAACTAAAGGAAAGGCCATCAACTGTGTGCGAGGTCGAGACCGCGCCCATAGATTACTTGTGGAACATTATTAAAAACAATCGGGAAGAGCTAGAGAAGGATTTCAGTATCTTCACCGAGAGAGGTCGAATACTTGGCAAGGTGTATAAAGGTGTATACATACTTAACCCAAAAGGTGTTTTTTTGAGCAAGGGTGCCAGGGTCAAGCCTGGGTGTGTGCTTGATGCGGAGGAGGGGCCCGTTTATATAGGTGAAGACGCCACCATAATGCCAAACACCACTATCATTGGACCAGCCTTTATAGGAAACGGTGCAGTTGTACTGCCTGCCGCAAGGCTGAGACAGGGCACAAACGTCGGTGAGGGTTGCAAGGTAGGCGGGGAGATATCTAACTCTATACTACATAGCTACTCTAACAAACAACACGATGGCTTCCTGGGTGACTCTTACATAGGCTCCTGGGTAAACCTGGGCGCCGGTACTACCACCAGTAATCTAAAGAACACCTACGGAAACGTTAGGGTAAAATTAAGTAAAAGCAAAAAGCTTGTAGATACCAAGGAGATGTTCTTGGGGGTGGTCATTGGGGACCACACCAAGGTTGGAATCAATACGAATTTTGATACGGGAGGTCTAATAGGTTGCTACTCCAGTATTGCAGGCAGGAAACCCATCCCAAAATTTTTGCCGTCGTTCAGTTGGGTTACAGATAGGGGGATAGGGGTATACAACATGAGGAAGGCCTTCATAGCCGCTACGAGGGCCATGGTACGGAGGGACATACATATGTCCGCAGCCGAGGAGGCGATGTTCAAGAAGGTCTTTGCGCTGACAGCCCCAGAGCGCAAGGGCATGAGGAAGTGATTTAGGGTTTTCAGAATTTGCGTCTCGTTTTTTGTAGTTGTCCGCCAAAGACGGATCTGCCTAAGGCATGACTCGATTTATCTGGTAGCCAACGGAATTTATTTCGTTGACTCAACGACCATAAAGGTCGTTGTCTACCAACCCATAAGGTGTGTCCCGCTCCGAAAGACGTCTGGTACGGAGACCCGACGCTACAAAAATGCGTGATGTCGCGTGAGCTCGACCACTACACAGACGCTCTTACTACTCCACCGTAACGCTTTTGGCGAGGTTGCGGGGCTTGTCCACATCGCAGCCGCGCATGACGGCCATATGGTAGGCAAGTAACTGCAGGGGCACTACTGAGAGGATGGGTGTCAGGGACTCGGGGGCCTCGGGGATATAGAACACGTGGTCAACCTTGCTGCAAATCTCCTTGTCTCCCTGGGTGGCTATCGCAATCACCTTCCCGCCCCTTGCCTTCACCTCCTCTATGTTCCCAAGGATCTTTCCATACGTGCTATCCCTTGTGGCGTTGAACACTACCGGCATATCTTTTGTGATTAGTGCTATGGGGCCGTGCTTCATCTCGGCCGCGGGGTAGCCGTCGGCGTGGATGTAGGATATCTCCTTCAACTTCAGCGCACCCTCAAGGGCCACGGGAAAATTGTAACCCCTGCCCAGATACAGGAAGTTGATGCTATCCTTGTACAATCCGGCCAGGTCTTCTATGTGCTTCTCCCTTTCCAAGATATTGTCCACCTGAGCAGGTATCTCCCTCAGGGCCCGTATCATGTTTGATGCCTCTTCTTTTCCCAGGCCGCTTCTCATACCCAGGAAAATGGTCAGCAGGTAGAGGGCAGCTATCTGGGAGGTGAAGGCCTTGGTGGACGCAACCCCAATCTCAGGCCCAGCATGGAGATAGATACCGCCTTCAGCCTCCCTGGCGATGGTGCTTCCCACCACGTTGCATATTGAAAGTGTGAGCGCGCCCCTCTTCTTTGCCTCCCTGAGGGCCGCCAACGTGTCAGCCGTCTCACCGGACTGAGTGATGGCTACAACCACCGTCCCCTCTTCGATAACGGGCCTCCTATAGCGGAACTCCGAGGCATACTCTACCTCTACCGGGATACGAGCAAATTCCTCGAGCATATACTCTCCCACCAACCCGGCATGCCACGACGTACCACAGCCCACTATCACTATCCGCTTCAGCCTCTTAAGCACCTCCTGTTTCTCAAAAAACACGCCCAGCCGAACCCTAGTATCGTCAGAATCTATTCTCCCCCTCATGACGTTTAAGAGAGAGGCAGGTTGTTCATGTATCTCCTTGTGCATGAAATGGCGGTAGCCCTTCTTCTCAACCATCTCCTCGTTCCACTGAATCTCTTCAGCACGGCTATACATGTCACAATGAAGATGTTCCGTGTACATTGAGACACTGGTAGCGGCATTTTCTACCTTCTTCTTGGTCAGTACAGCCAATTCCCTGTCTTTCAGGTATACTACCTTCCTTGTATGGCTCAGGATGGCCGCCACATCAGATGTCACAAAATGCTCGCCCTCTCCTAAACCGACTGCCAGGGGGCTGCCAGACCTGGCCACTACAATCTTCTCAGGGTCATCCTGGCTGATAACCGCCACGCCATACGTCCCTTCCACCTCGCAGAGGGCCCTGTTCAAGGCATCGAGCAGGTCTCCGCGGAAATGCCTCTCCACGAGATGCGCCAAGACCTCTGTATCTGTATCGCTTACAAAACTATGGCCTTCCTTCTCGAGCCTTGACCTCAGATAGTCATGATTCTCTATTATGCCATTATGGACCACGGCTATTTTCTGATGGCAATCCACATGTGGGTGGGCATTCTCCACCGAAGGTAGGCCGTGAGTGGCCCAGCGGGTATGGGCAATACCAATCGTACTGTTACACGGATAACCGTCCAGCTTTCGGCTCAGGGTCTCTATCTTACCAACCGACTTAACGCACATTATTCCTTTGGGCTCTATGCATGCAACCCCTGCAGAATCATACCCCCTGTACTCAAGTCTCTTGAGCCCTTCTACCAGGATAGGCAGCACCTCTTTGTCGCCTACATAGCCGACTATGCCGCACATGGACCCCACCTCACTATTGTTGAGAGTAAAACTGTAAGACAATAACTGGGAAAATGTTAGCAGAACTCATTTGGAAATGCAAGCGTTATGTAGGGAGTCTAGGTTAGACGGTTACTGCCGATAAGCTTCCTGCACAGAAGCAATTAAATCAATTCTGCCACATAAAAGGCCAGGGCATAAAGCCCTTCCTTCTCGTTCCTCTAATAAGCCTCAAATTCAATTCTTCAAGTCCCGCAGATAGTTCAGCTCCTGGTAGATGGATGACCACGACCGCCGGGCAAATATGATGGGGATATTTCGTGACTTTGCCTCCTCCTTTACCTTGTTGGTGAGATTGTGGTTCACATAGTCGTACAGGAGTATAATCAGGTCCGGGGCCTCAGGCATTGAGTTCCTGATGCCCTTGTTGTTCCTACCTGTTATGTGCTCTATTTTGGTCGCACCTAGTTTACCTAGCTCCCTGGGGATAGAACCCAGATGGTCACCCCCTACGATTAGCACAGACATCTTGGATAACCTCCTTACTATATATTTTTTAAAAATGGATTGAGACTGAGTCTCCTTTTCACCTGTATCTCAAAAAATTTTAGCCCTTAAAAGACTTGCCGCTCTCCTCCATTTCCACTGCGCCCCACATCTCATACATGGGATAGGTTATATAGACTATAACCACCGAACCCAGCAACACATAAGATGCAATAAGCCATGCAGAAAAGCTAGGAGATACAAACCTTACAAGCCATGGCCCCGTGAGATTAAGTACTATACCTACAAATGCGGTAACATGGGTAGCAATCTTTACCCCTTCCCTCATCATGGTCATGTTCAGTATACGGGACAGCACAAAGAATATTAGAGGTATCGTAAAGGCATGCACATGCGTTGATTCCGCCATCTCTCTGTAACTTTTTGGAAACATCAATCCTTCCTCTGGAAGTGGTGCATCCTCAGGTTCATCCTCCCTCACATTTCCCAGATAGTACAAAGCGACCTTTTCCGGTGAAAAGCTTGTTCTTTGGTAGAAATTCCAGAACGCCACACCCATACTCAAGCCCATAAGTATGAGGAAGAAGCTTATCGCCATCTTATTACTTAGAGAAGCTGAGCACAGGCGTCTCGGCATTGTCTCCCGCCATTGTCACTTCTTTCTTGAATAACTTTTCCAAGGACTCGGTGAGTTCAAAATTCACCTCGCCACCATCATCCTCGTAGGTAATGATTCCACCTACACCGTCGCGATTCTCCAAGAGTTCAACGCCCTGTTCAAGTCCCAAGATAAAGGCCCCGGTTGACAAGGCATCTGCTTCTGTAGCACTACTGGCTACCACCGTCACACTGACCACCCCCTGTGCAGGCATCCCAGTTCTGGGATCAATTATATGGGAGTACCTCTTGCCGTCTACAGTAAAAAACCTCTCATAATCCCCCGAGGTTGCAATTCCAATGTTTTCCAGGTGCAGGTATCCAAGAAGAACGTTCTTCTGCCTGGGGTGCTGCACGCCTACCTTCCAGGCCCTGGCCCCAGGGGGATGCCCAAGGGCGTATATGTTACCTCCGAGGTTCACCAGGGCCGATGTTATCCCCCATCTCTTGAGCACCTCCACCGCTCTATCAACGGCATATCCCTTTCCGATACCTCCCAGGTCTATTCTCGTACCAGGGTGTCTAAAAGAAATTAATTTAGAGTCGCCATATCCCTGAATATTTATGTTCTCATAGGATACGGCAGGAAGTATGGACTCTACTTCCTTCGCATCTGGCACCCTGACCTTACCGTCGTAAAACCCCCACTTGCTCACCAATGGCTCGACAGTAATATCGAAGGCCCCTTTTGTAAGGGTGCTGTAGCCCAGGGACTCCTCAATCACTCTCAGCAGCTCCGGGTCACAACTTGTTGGTGTCTGTGGCGCCTCACGGTTTATGCGGGAGAGCTCACTCGTTGGCTTGTAGTTACTCATAAGCCCATCAAGCCTATCCATCTCCTCAAATGCCTCATTTACTGCCTGGGCTGCGCTCTCTTTATTGGAACCGTAAACAGAAATCTCTGCATACGTCCCCATGACAAGCCTGGTCTCCTTGAGCAGCTCTAGAGGCTCCCGTAGGGACACCTTTGACACCAGAGGAGAGGCATTCTCTATACCCCTCTTCCCGCTCAGATAAAACTCATCTACCACTGCCAGCACCTTCTTTACCCCTGTGCACATCATAACCACCGACATGGTGGCACCAGTGACATTTATAATATCCCTGTTTATCCTTATAGGGCTGCGAACCGACTTTCCAATAAACTGGTGTAAAAACCGCTTCCTCGCCACCTCTCCGCCGCGGCTCTCCCTGTAAACCAGGACCGCCAGGTCTTCTATCTTGCCATTCGGTCTCACAGCCACAATGAAGGTAAATGGGTGAAACTTGCCTATCTCCTCAGTTATAATGGCGTAGCCCTGGATTTCACCAGATTTTTTGCCGATAAACACCTCAAAGCCTTGCTCGTATATCCTCCTCCTCAGGCGGTTCTCAAGGGCACTTCTCCCCTCATCTGTAAGCAAGAGCTCGTCCCTGAGAATCTCATCACAGTCAGGAAACATCTTTGAGAGGGCCTGCTCCTGGGTAAGAAAGACCTGTATCTGGAAATTGTCAGCGGGTTCAGGACCTTGAAATACCTGCGCCGAGACCTGCGCCGCTGAGAAAAATGCCATGATAAAAATGAAGGGTGCGAGGCCTCTGAAAAACCCTGCACAAAATGTCATTCTGAGGGAGCGAAGCGACCGAAGAATCTCTAGATTCTTCGCTTCACTCAGAATGACACATCGTACTTGAGCAACCCTCGCTAAGCTCTCGGATACGTATCTCAAACTCACTTACCCCTCTTTCTCCGTGACAGACGCAATCGCCTCTTCGATTGCCTCAAGTACCTCCCTTTCTAAATCCCCCGTAGACTTTATCCTCTCCCACCTGTAGGCCTGCGTGCCCCCTGGCCTCTTCTCCTCCACGATTGCGTACATGCTAATCTCAGTAGCCTGCCCCCTGTCCTCAACACGCAACGTAAGCCTATGCCTTTCCTTCCAGTAACCCCTTTGGAGCGTTCCCATGCGCTTCTTACTCTCCCTGTAGAGCCAATGTGTTACTATCTTACCCCGGCCTTTATCCACCTCCTTAAGGTCCACCTGTCTATCTTTGAACATTTTAATGGTGGCCTTCCAGACCTCATCAAATGGGGCCTGAAGGGTCTCAGAGTACGACTGCGGCCCTCCCCCAAGCCCTCCCAGGCCAGCACAACCTGCAACAATCAAGGGCAGAAGGAACCATAGATGCCTCAAGGTGTGCATAGCTCGTTTAAGGGCAGTATGTTAAAAACCCCATTTTACTCAAGAATCCCCCTCCTTTACAAAGGATTTTTAGAAATAAGTCGCTATACCAAAGAGAAATGCATTGTTGTCTTTATTCTCCTGAGAGTGCTCGATGTTCCACTGGTAGTCCACCTTAAAGACTGTATCCTCAGTATAACGGAAATTAAGCCCAACAGTTGCCCTGCCCAGACGCTGGGCCCTGACATCACTAACCTCGCTCCTTTGACCTGTGTCAATCGAGTCCCACCTTCCTACCAGGGTAAAGGTCGAGTCTTCTCTAAAGATTGTGGGCGCAAGGTTGTGGATAAATTCGGGCATAAAATGGTACCTGGGCTCGATGTAGTAACCAAACATGCTGCTGGGTACGTCAGAATTATTAATCTTAACGTCCTTGCCTCTCTCGATGCCCACATAGGCGCCCTCGCCTACCAGCTCAAACGGCCCCCTCTGATAGGCAAAATCAAGGGCCGTTATCGTGAAGTGGTCGCTACCGGTGCTTGAGTACTTGTTGTAATAGACAGAGCCCCCAAACTCAAGGCCCAGGAAGGGGCTAAAGCCTATCCTTGCCACAATAGCGGGACTATTGTTATTGTCCCTATCATACCTGAAGAGTCGGGCCCCCCGCAGACCGTCTTTGCCAGTTATTTCGTCACCAAAGCCATTAGTTGCATAGATCTCGTAGTCCAACTTGGATAGCTCAGTGGGGTAGAAGGTGCCGAAAAATCCCATACCGGCCTGACTAAGCGTGGTGGGTATAATCTTCTGGTCAACCAGGGGTCTGTCTATCAAGTCCTGAAGCGGTGCGTCGTGGACCAGGTTAAACTTACCCAGGGGCACCAGGATTATACCGGCCCTAAAGTTAACCTCGTCACGGAGCAGGAAGTCTACAGTGGCGAACTCTAACTTGACTTCTCCATCCAACTTGTCACTTTCGTCGGTTGTTAAACCCCCGCGATCGCTTGCACCACCATGCTCAAACTCTATCTCGGCGGCCACCTTCACCCTATCCGAGACATCGGAATAGATAAATGGCACAAAGCGCAGTACCTCAAAACGGTCAGTTCCTCTCCCTTTGGTGTCTTCTCTAAAAGAGGATGATTCTGTGGATCTGTAGCTGGCGTCCATGTAGCCGCCAAGATATGTATTCCTGCCAAACCTGCGAAGGAAGGGCTTGGTGTAGACACCACCGAACTGGGGGGAGAGCCCCTTCTTGGCGAATTCCTCGGCCTTCGTCGGCCCATAGAGGCCCTCAAGCGTCAGCGCTTGACGCTCGCCAACAATCTTTATCTCCTTTTCCTGCGCATCAGTCTTATCCACAAGCTCCGCAACAACCTTCTCCCTCTCCGCAGCACCCTCTTCCTGCTTTTGTAGCAACTGCCTCAGGCCTTTTAGTTCGTTCTCCAACGTCTCTACCCTGGCTCTCAGGTCTTCCTGGGCCTGTAGGCCTTGAGTTGGCAATATCATAGCGCTTAGAAGAAACACTGCTCCTATTAGAATCCGGTTCATTTATTTCCCCTTTCTTCTTGAGACTAAGACTTATTCGCATGTGTATCTCAGTAAAAATAGGCCCAAAGGCCCTGATAACGACAACTAAGATGAAACTGAGTCTCAAGTACACAGGTTACCCAAATAAGCTTCTCCCGTCAAGTCATTTTTTAAAAATTTTCCACACCTAGGCCTTGTCAGTGGTTCTCGTCGCCCACTGCTTGGCCATTTCTATGCGCTTCGCTATGGTCGGATGGTCGTAGAAGATATACTCGATTATGCTTGAGGGGTCCTTGTCCGCCAGGTTGTTGTCGGCAAGCTTCGTCATAGCACCTACAAATGCCCAGGGATTACGGGTCTTATCCAGGGCGTATAAATCACACTGCCTCTCAAGACGGCGGCTGTAGTAATTTTCAAGGGGCAACATGATAATGGCAAATGCGCCCATTATAAGCAACAGCAAGGGGAGGGTGGCGACATCGTACATAAGCTCAAATTCTAACTCCAATGCAAGCCTCTCCAAGAGCCTGCTCGCTATGTACAATCCAACAAATCCGGCGACACTGGCTACTGCAAGGAATTTCCATAAATGCCTATAGACATGGTGTCCTAACTCATGTGCGAATACAACCCGTATCTCCTCTGTCGAAAATCTTTCGAGAAGTGTATCTCCGAAAATAACCCTGCGTGTGCTGCCAAGACCTGTCAGCATCGCATTTGCCTTCTTTGTGTCCTTACTCAAATTAATCTTATAGACACCTTCCAGGGTGACACCCGCATCTTCAGCCAGGGGAGTAAGTGCCTTCTCCAACCCTTCATCCTCAAGGGGAGTGCTCTTATAGAACAGGGGAAGGATAAGTACGGGCGCTATCCTTACCATTAACACACTTACAAGCGTAAGAAGAATCCCCGCCAGGACCCACCAATACTCAGGAAAATTTCTTATCAGGAAATACACGGCCTCAACCATTGGCAGTGTAAGGGCAAATCCCAACCCCCCACCCTTCAGCTCGTTTTTAATCCAGTCCAAAAGGGTCTGATTCGAGAGCTCAAAGCTGTGCTCAAGGATATATCCAGAATAGAAATCAAGGGGCAGGCTTATCAGCGAAAATAACAGGCAGAAGCCCAAATAATATATACCAAGTTGTAGATAGTAGTTCTCCGCAAGCCCTACCGCAATGTCTCTCAATGGGAAGGTAAGGTAGAGGGTCATAAAGACCAGAAAGGCTATGATAAGAAACAGGTTGAGAAGGGCTAATACATACCGCCTCCTGGCATATTTCTTGGATTTCTCCTCGAGAGCTGTCTTATCCTCTGTAACAGTCATGCAATCCCGAGCCCTCTAAAAAACTGCTTTTTTTGCTGCCCCTCCCTTGATGAGAGGCCCGCCAGAGGCGGGTACGCCTATGGCACGAGGTTAGGGGAGGGTATAGTTTTATGTAGCGTTCGACCTCCACATCGAGCGAACAAAAAAATGACGTCGGGTACGGAGACCCGACGCTACAGAAAACCTCGTTAAATCAACGACCGTAAAGGTCGTTGTCTACCGGTTGGTGCGTCAAGGCGTACCACACATTTCTACCTCTTTATCTTCAACCCCAGGTCGGATATCATCCTAAAATCTTCCTCTGGTGCCCTTCCCCTCGTAGATAGGTAACCGCCTATGATTATGCTGTTCGCACCGGCATAAAAAATCCAGCTCTGCAAATCCGCCAGATTCTTTTCCCTGCCCCCAGCCACCTTTATCTCCTTCTCAGGTAGGACAAAACGAAACAGCGCTATAATCTTGAGTATCTCCATAGGGGAAAGAGGTTTGACATTCGCAAGTGGTGTGCCGGGAATCGGGTGGAGGAAGTTCAGTGGTGTAGTATCCACATCTAACTCCTTCAAGGTGAATGCAAGGTCAACCCTGTCATCCGGTGATTCGCCCACGCCGAATATCCCGCCGCTACAGACCTCCAGGCCTGTCTCCTTGGCCGTCCTGATCGTGCGCATCCTGTCGTTGTAGCTATGGGTGGTGCAAAGTCTCGGAAAATTTTTCTCGGAGGTCTCCAGATTGTGGTTAATACGTCTTACACCGCAATCCTTTAGCTGTCTGGCACCTTGTGGTGTCAGGAGTCCCAGTGACGCATGTATGTGTACACCGTCCGTGCCGTTTATCGCCCTTATCCTTTCACACAGCTTGTCCAAATCACCACCGCTCAACTCTCTGCCGCTTGTAACTATCCCAAGGGAACCCGCACCCAATCCCGATGCACCCTCTACGGCCTTTCTAAGACCCTCCCTCTCCATAAGGGGAAATTCTCTTATAGCGGTATTAAACCGTGCAGACTGTGCACAGAAGCCACAATCTTCAGGGCATCTACCCTGCTTGGCACTTACAAGGGCACAGCAACTGATGTAGCTTCCCAAAAATCTCTGCCTTATCTTGTTGGCCCAGTATAGGAGCTCGTACACGGTATCGCCCTCTAGACCACAAATAAAAAGGGCTTCGTCCCTGGTGACTCCAGAGCCGCTCAGGACCTTTTCGCCCAATGCCCTTACATGTGTATCCACCTTACCTGCTCCTCAGCCCCACAAAACCCTCCGAGACCCTTTTCCAGACCTCTTCCGGACGCTCCGACCGTAGATAGCTCATGCACTCACTACCACCGAAGGACCATACAGCGATATTCCTCACACCCTCCTCATAGGCTATGTCGATGGCCCTCTTGACCTCATCCTCTCTGCCAGAGGGTACACGAAACCCCTGAATCCATATCTGCGGCTCCTTGTCGTACTTCTTACACAACGACGCCACATCCCTTGACACACCACGCACAAATTCCTCCATATCCCTCTCGAATGTAAACCAGTAAGGGTCACTCCCGAATACGCTCAGGTATTTATTCTCAAGAGCCTTCTCCCACTGGTATATGCCAAACCTTGGGTCGCGGGTGGGGAAGACACAGAGGGCATTTATCAACCCCTTGCTCACCGCCAGCTCACATAAGGACTCAATAAACCCGAGTATTGTTGCCTGCCTGAACCTCGTAATGTCATCGGAAAACTGCCCCATCATCTCATAGCCAAATTTTTCACGAAACAACCTCTTGCACACCCCACAGGAGCAACCCCACACGTCCCTCTTCTTTCCAAATAGGGGTACAAGCTCCCCGTAGTACAAGTGAGGCTCATCCCAAAATACACCGTGTGCGTTAGAATAGCTCGCAAGCTCTACCCACGCCTCCATCATCTTTCTAAAGGTCGCGGAGTTCAGGCAGACCTTATCCGCCCACAGCTCGCCCTCTGGCAGCTCCATACGCTGACGCTCACGCGGGTTCATACTGACAAAGTTAGAAAAGGCCTCACCACCAAAAACCCTCCCAACACCCCAGGGGTCGAGAAATACCTGAAGACCAGCCTCCTTGGAGGCCTTTACTATCTTCACCATAGTCTCTGGGTAATATGTCATATCCTCTTCACTCATGGTGTGGACCACCATATTGCACCCCGCCTCAGCAATCTTCTCCATATCCCGCTTTACATGGTCCAGGTGCTTGGAACCAAAGTAGCTGGCACCAAGGGTTAAACCTTCCCTCACCCAAAGGCCTCCTTCCTGGACAACCTGTATGTGATTACACCGCCACCCACAGCCGCCGCCCCCAGGAGAATAGCACCCTGGCCGTATTCATGAAATATAAGCCTGCCAATGCCAAATGTGGTGCCGTATATAAGCGCTACACCAGAAAACCATTCTACCAGCAATCCCCATCCCAGTACACCTCTCTTTATGTGGGGCAGTTCTTTCTTCACAGGCCCCCAGAGACCTCCAGGTCTGACCTTCTCGTAAAACTCTATGAGTTTCTCTTTGGGAACAGGTTCTGTAAGGAACGTCACCAACATCCATACCATTATGGAAAATGGGACAATGACCATAAACCTGTACTGTACATCCACCCCCTTTATTACAAGTGGTACGTTTATGACCATAGAGGCAATAAGGGCAGATATTTCAGACCAGGCATTTATTCGCCACCAGAACCACCTCAGTATAAGCACAAGGCCGATGCCTGCCGACATCGGTATAAGAAATTCCCATGCCTGGGTAATAGAGTCCATCCTGGACGCCACCAGCCCCGCAATGGCCATGAGCACCACCGCCGTTATCCTAGATATAAGCACGTAGTGACGCTCAGATGACGACTTCCTGATGAATCTTTTATATATATCGTTTATAAAATAGCTGGTGCCCCAGTTTATATGGGTGTCGATAGTGGACATAAACGCTGCCAGGAAAGACGCCACCAGTAACCCCTTCAGGCCGTGTGGCAGGAATGCGTTTATTGCCGCAGGATACGCCTCCTTGCTGTGTTCCTGCGTGATATGGGGAAATGTTACCATCGAGGCCAGCGCCACTATGATCCAGGGCCACGGCCTCAGTGCATAGTGTGTAATATTGAACCACAGCGTGCCTATTAGAGAGTGCCCCTCACTCTTGGCCGCAAGCATCCTCTGGATGATGTAGCCACCACCATCCGCATTGTGAGAAGACCACCACATCACCGTAATAAATATTATGAACATAAATAGCGGAGAGCCCAGAAACCCGGCCTCACCACCTATATCCAAAGGGGGAAAGAAATTCATCGTAGCACCAGTTCCCCCATCCATCTGTGCAAGCTGCAGCTTCAGTTCACCCATACCACCCACTGCATTAAGTGAGTAGACGGCAAGGACAATAGAGCTGGCCAGGCAGAGGACGAACTGAAACAGGTCTGTAACCACCACGCCCCAAAAGCCAGATAACACCGCGTAGGCCAGGGCTATACAAACGCAGATGGCTATAGAAATCCACTGCATCTCCCTGGGAATGCCCAGCACCACTTGTAGGATAGTGGCCATGGCCTGTATAACCCAACCCATTACTACAAAATTGTATATCGTGCAGAAATACCCTGCCTTAAAGGCCCTGAGTAGCGTGGCTTGACGCCCCGAGTACCTGAGTTCTATGAGCTCATTGTCCGTTAACACCCCTGCCCTGCGCCAGAGCCTTGAGAACAGAAAGACGCTCAGCAACCCGCCCAGGGCCACATTCCACCAGAACCAATTCCTCCATATACCGTCGTTCCTTACGTATTCAGTTACTGCCAGAGGCGTGTCGGCACCAAATGTGGTGGCCACCATAGAGGTGCCGAGCAGCCACCACGGTAGGGAGCTTCCAGATATGAAGAACTCGCGGATGTTCTTGCTGGCTCGGCGGGAGAAATAGATGCCAACCCCTAAGGATAGGCCACAGTAACAACCTATGATGACCCAGTCGATTGGCGCCAGGCCCATTAAGGTCCAATTGTTGGGCGAATTTTTCCCCTCATTAACTCGCTAATGCTACCAGTGGGCCTTGACCAAGTCAAAGATTTTTCCAAATCATCCCGGGGCGTGTACCTGGCATATGTTACTCTTTTTTACATCTTCGTGATTGGTGTGGGAGCAAACGTATAGCAGACGGTGTCTTTCTCTGCTATAATAATTTAAAATCCAGAATAATATCTTTTTAAGGACTTCCCACATGGGCCTTGCTAAAAAACTAGAAACCCTGCCTGAAACTACTGGCGTCTATATGATGAAGGACTCCCGCTCGAAAGTTATATACGTGGGCAAGGCAAAGAACCTGCGCTCACGCGTCAGGACGTATTTTCAGAAGGGCGGAGACGGCAGGCCTCTGGTAGGCCACTTAGTGAAAAAGGTGGCCAACGTCGACATCGTCCTCACCGATACCGAAAAAGAGGCCCTGATGCTGGAAAATAACCTGATTAAACAATTCAAGCCCCGCTACAATGTCCTGCTCCGGGACGATAAGACATATGTCAGTATCAGGCTGGACATGAGCCGAAAATACCCACATCCCCAGATAGTCCGTGAGGTCAAGAAGGATGGTGCCCTCTATTTCGGTCCCTACTCCTCTGCCAGAGCGGTCAAGGAGACACTCAGGTTTCTATATGAACTTTACCCCATCCGAAAGTGCTCCGACCGGACATTTCATGGCCGGACCAGGCCATGCCTCTACCATCAGATGGGCAAGTGTATGGGCCCCTGTATCGATGACCTTGCCGATGAGAAGGCCTATCGCGCCATGATTGAGGAGATAATACTGTTCCTGAAGGGGAGGAAGCAGGAGCTTATTGCTGCCCTTCGTGAAAAGATGAACAGAGAGGCTGCGGAAGAGAGATACGAAGAGGCCGCAAAGACCCGCGACCGCATCAGGGCCATCGAACAAACAATAGAAGGCCAAAAGATACACTCCATGAGCTTTGCTGATAGGGATGTGTTTGGTTATTGCCGCGAGGGCAAAGACATGGAGATACAGGCCATGTTCATCCGAAGGGGTAACCTGGAGGACCTGGCCGGCTACAGCTTCACACTAGAGTATAACACCCCTGAAGAGGTATTTTGCGCCTTCCTTAACCAGTTCTACGGCCACAACCGCTTCATACCCAAGGAAATAATAATCCCCATCGAGACGGAGGATGCCCCCGTGCTTGAAGAATTCCTGAGCGAGTCCAGCGGCCACAAGGTATCCGTGATATGTCCACAGAGAGGCGAAAAGCTTCGGCTAGTAGATTTGGCAAGGCGTAATGCAGAGAATACCTTCAGGGCCAGACATGCAACGCCTGAGAGACAGAAGAAGATATTAAATGAACTGAAGAGGTCTTTGAGCCTGAAAAACCTGCCTGAGAGAATTGAGTGTTTTGACATATCCAATATAGGGGGAAAGCTGGCCGTAGGCTCCATGGTAACGTTTGAAAAGGGCATTCCCAATAAGAACCGCTACAGACGCTACAAGGTGGAAACTGTCGCCCAATCAGACGATTATGCCATGATGCACGAGGTATTGTCGAGGCGTTACAAAAAGGCAGTTAAGGAGGCGGCGAAAAACCTTCCACAACTAATCATGATTGATGGTGGAAAGGGACAGCTTGGGGTCGCACTAAAGGTAATGGACGATATGGGCATCACAGATGTGGACGTGATAGCCCTCGCAAAGGCCCGCAAAAAATACGATAGGGAGATGGACCTGGAGTACGAACTCCAGGACAGGGTGTACGTCCACGGGCGTGAAGCACCTATCTTCCTCCCCACCGACTCCTCCGAACTCCTGTTATTGGGCAGAATCCGTGACGAGGCACACCGCTTTGCCATCACATATCACAAAAAACTCCGAGAACGGATGTTCTACCGTTCACCACTGGATGCCATCCCTGGCATCGGCCCCGCCAGGAAGACTAAACTCATGAAATGCTTTGGGAGCATACAGGGCATACGTGAGGCTAGCTTGAAGGATTTGAGGGAGATTGCTGGACTACCGGAGCGCCAGGCTAAGGCAATATATAATTATTTCCACACCCCGACTGCCGAGATGTAGGGGCGGCTCTTGCACCTGCCCTGTTATTCTGGGCGACCCGGTGGGTCATCCCATAGTAGACAACGAGGTTTACCTCGTTGAGCCCTTCGATTGAAAATCATCGAGGCATATACATCATAATGGCCGCGCCAATGAGGGCTATACCTGCTCCAATAATTTCATAGCGGTCTGGTTTCTTCTTATCAATCACCCACCCCCAAACAATAGCAGAAACAATAAATATCCCGCCATAGGCGGCATAGACTCGTCCGAAATGTGCAGGCTGGAATGTTTGTATGACTCCGTACATGAATAACACCGGTACACCCAACAATCCCATGAGTATCCCTCTGCGCTCTCGTAACCACAACCATACTAGATATCCACCGCCAATTTCATAAAGAGCAGCGGTAAAAAACAGCGTTAACGAAATTATGATTACCTTTGCCATTGTTGTTCGTATTTTCTCGGCCAATAGAATATTACTGCTACTCCAACGAGAGCTATGAGTGCGCCGACAACATCGAATCTGTCCGGGGCAATACCGTCAAAAACCCAACCCCAAAGCATAGACATCACGATAAAAATACCTCCATAGGCGGCATAGACTCTGTGAAAATGAGCTGGCTGTAGTGTTGGGACAACACCGTAAAGAAACAATACTAAGCCGCCCAGAAGCCCAACTAAGAGTTCGTAATCTTCTCTTATCCAGAGCCAAACCAGATACCCTCCGCCAATTTCAGAAAGACCGGCCAGGAAAAAATAAACTAATGTCTTTGGTATAATCTTGCGTTCTTGCTTTATAGTTTTGCGTCTTTGATTATTCATATAATACGAGACCTCTGAAAAGACACCAAAAGAATGCCACGGAACGTCTTTGCGAGCGAAGCGAAGCAATCTCATATCTCTTAGTGAGAACCACTTATGAGATTGTTCGCCAAAAAGACAGGCGAATCTGCCTCAGGCACGACTTCGTCACTTTTGCTCCTCGGTATCCTTAGCCGTAGGCGACGGAATACCTCGCAATGACTACTTTATCTTGCCTTTTGCAGAGGTCTTCTTGTCATAATGCAGTTTGAGCTGATAGTTTTTATCAGCTT
>JBHIBD010000012.1:0-39825 GCA_046758865.1 Candidatus Brocadiales bacterium
TTGTCATTGCGAGCGAAGCGAAGTCGTGCCTTAGGCAGATTCGCCATGGCGAACAATCTCTTGAACACACATGAGATTGTTCGCCAAAAAGAGAGGTGAATCCGCCTATGGCGTGACTTTAGGACTCCGTCCCTCGCAATAACAAAGGGGGGAAGTACCCTACAGGCTGTGAGAGTAGCACATAAGCCTGTGGAAAAGGGGGAGGGATTATATAAAATTATCCACAGAAATTATCTTCAAAACGTCCCTAAAGTAATGTAAGGTGCGTCAAGTTGCAAGGCCCACCTCAGGCAAGACGCACCATACGGGCCGACCGGGATTTTTTGGGATGAAAAATGAAGGCGCTCGTACTACAGGCAGGCTACGGGACCAGGATGTACCCTTTAACGAAGGACAGGCCGAAGGGGCTGCTCCCCGTGGGTGGCAAACCAATTGTGGAATACCTCGCAAGGTGCATCGAGGAGGTCCCAGACATAGATACAATTTACATCGTTACCAACCAGAAATTTTATGAGGCCTTTGCAGAGTGGCACGGGGAATTTAAGTCGCCCAAGAAAAAAATAGGACTGATAAACGATGGCACCCTTACCAATGAGACCCGTCTTGGCAGTATAAGGGACATACAACTAGTAATAACCGAGAAAAATATCAGGGATGATTTAATGGTGATGGGGGGTGACAATATCTTTGATTTGAGCTTCAAGAATTTCGCAGACTACTTTAAAGAGAAAAAAAGTGACGTGGTGGCCGTACACAGGGTTACTGAAACAGAAAGGCTCAGGCGGACCGGGGTCATACTCATGGATGACGATAAAAAACTCACCACCTTTCAAGAAAAACCAGCCAACCCCGTCTCAAAGCTGGCCGTCCCTCCACTGTATATATTCCGCAAGGAGACACTCCCACTGGTGGCCGAATATATCCGTGAGGGGAACAATACTGACGCTCCTGGCAACCTCATCGCATGGCTTCTTAAGCGGAGGCCTGTATCTGGATACTTATTTAAGGGTAGGTGCTACGACATAGGGGATATCAAAAGCTACGAGAGGCTAAAAAACGGACTTCCACATACTTGAAAACATAAAACTGCTTCAGAATATGTAGGGTAGGTGCCAACAACCATATCGGAGACTCGCCACGCTGTTGGGCGAGAAGGTCGTTGTCTACCACACAGCAAGCTCGCCAACGATCTCTTCCACAAGGTCTTTTATTGTGACAATTCCTATTGCCCTTCCATCCCCATCGGTAACAATGCCCATCCTTTGCTTGGCATGGCGGAGTTTCAACAGTGCATCGTCCACGGGCATGTTTGCGTCAATGCAAGTGGCTGCCCGCACAAATTCATGTACATCAGCCCGTGGCTTCCCGTTCATCAGGAACTCAAGGAGGGTTACTATCCCAATCACCCTTGTCTTCTCCCTATCGTATATTGGTATGCGAGAGAATTTCTTCTCTCTGGCCAGACTCTTCAGGCTCTGAGGGCCCACTGTATCAGGGGCCATGGTAACCTCTTCCAGGGGTATCATGACCTTATGTATGGGCGTAGTTCCCAGGGTCATGATATTTCGTGCCATTATATTTTGATACATGGATACAGCACCCACCTCGGCACCCTCCTCCAGAAAATACCTTAGGCGCTGCGGGCTGAAGAAGGGGCTTTCCTTCGCCTCCAACCCCTTCAGAAACAGGTGTGGCAGTCTGCCCACTACCCTGAGCAGGAAGACAAGGGGATAGAATACCTTATAAGAGACATCGGTAATAGGCACCACCTTATAAAGGAGGCTATCTGCGTGTTTCTGGAAGATGCTCTTAGGCAGTACCTCACAGAATATCAAGATGATCGGGGCGAGCATGAGGGTGGCAACCAGCTCTGCCCTTCCGTGTGAGACCCTCGCTTCTACCATATAAGTAAAGACTGCAGCGGCAACATAGTTGGCAACATTGTTGCCTATAAGCACGGTACAGACCATACCCTGTGGGTCACTAAGCATGCGGTTTATAACCCTAGCCGTCCACCAACCCCTCTCTTCCCTGTATCTTAGACGGATTCGGTTAAGGCAATAAAAGCCTGTCTCCGTTGCAGCGTATATAAACGAGAAAAACAAACCTGCAAATAGTAATACGTAGATGTATGTCGACATAATCTTAAATGAACTATTCGCCTTCTACAAACTCGACTAAAAGTTTGGTAATTCGCCTCTTCCTCACCTCTTCAACGGTGAAGACGATGTTTTTATAACTCACCGAGTCGTTCTTTTGTGGTATGCGCCCAAGTAGAGACACGACGTAACCACCGATGGTGTCCGCAATAGGTTCTAGCTCTACGCCAAACGTCTCACACCAGTCCATAAGGTTTATGCCGCCATGGACTGCATATCTGTTCCCTCCAAGCCTTCGGATGGGCTCCTCATAGCGCTCGGTCTCGTCCTGTATCTCGCCCACCACCTCCTCCAGGATATCTTCCAGGGTTATAAGCCCTGCCGTACCTCCGTACTCATCTGCAACGATGGCCATCTGTTGGTGCTCCCTTCGGAATTCCCTCAAGAGACTCTCAATGGTCTTGGTCTCAGGGACAAAAGGGACGCTCCGTATCAAATTCCCGAGGTCCTCATCGGGATTAAGGAATACGTCTTTGGCGTACACTACCCCCAGGATGTTGTCACGACTTCCCTCGTATACAGGTATTTTTTTGTGTCTTGTCTTGCGCACAAGCGCCAAAAAGTCACTCGCCGGGTCAGAGATGTCGAAGGCCGTCATATCCACCCTGGGCACCATAACGTCCCTTACCCGCATCCTGCCGAAATCAAGCACCGCATGTATCATGGTCCTCTCTGTAGGCTCCACCACCCCGTGCCGCTCACTAAGGGCCAGCATCACCTTCAACTCCTCTGCAGTGATGAAGGGTTCTTCCCCTCCCACTTTCCCAAAGAGCTTTCCAAGACCATCCAGTATCAGGGTAATGGGGGCGCGGAAGGGCAAGAGAAGCTTTTCCACAACGTATATTGGAACAGCAATGAGGCGAGAGAGGTGTTCGGGAATCCTTACGGCGATGCTCTTGGGTATCACCTCACCTAAGACAACGACCGCAAGAAGGCTCATGAAGCCAACCGTCCATGCCCAGAATGCGGCATTAGGGACACCAGACCTCAATATGTCCCGAGACAGACCAAAGGAGAGGCTGTAGAACGCTATGTTCACCGCCGTGTTGCTGAGAAGGATGGTTATGAGAAGTCTTTTTGGTGAGCCCACTAGGCCGGCTATTATCCTGCCGATGCGGGTCTTTTCCCCCTTAAGTCTCTTTACATCGTCCCTGCCAAGAGAAAAGAGGGCCGTCTCTGAGGAGGAAAAGAGGGCGGAAAGGACCAAGAGGACGCCCATAAGGCAGAATAAGCCCACCCATTCTACATTGAAAAAACTACTACCTTCTTCCACTTATCGTCCCCCCACCCGTCTACTGGGGGCCCTCTGCCTTAGAGGCCTACCTCCTGCCCTACAAGCAAGGAGGTTAGCACGTAAGGGGTCTAGAAGCGATTTACCTTCATCCTTCATACCAGAAGATTTAAGATGTACTCTATTGGCGTGAGAGGTGCCTTTGTGCGGACAAGTACCATATTCTAGCGTATTATATCAGCGCGTTTCCAAGATTGTCAATGGGAAAAAGCCTAGACGGTACGGGGTGGCTAAAGGATTTGACAGTCACCGGGTGATTTGGTAAACTGTGACTAAAATTTCTCTTATGGCTGCTTTCCTTCATTAATGTGATACAAAAATGACCCTATCAAGAATTGCCGAGGACATAAAACCCTCCGGTACTATTAAGATAAGTACCAAGGTAAGACATATGGCCCATGAGGGCATCAGTGTCATCGGTTTCGGCATGGGAGAGCCCGACTTTGATACCCCCGAGAACATCAGGGCCGCAGCAATAAAGGCCATAGAGGATGGCTTTACCAAATACACGCAAACCTCGGGAACTTTAGACCTTAAAAAGGCCATCAGTGAGAAGCTGTGGCGAGACAACGGCCTTCAGTACTCGCCCTCACAGGTAGTGGTGTCAATCGGCGCAAAGCAGGCCATCCACAACCTTATACTGGTACTCTGCGAGCGTGGGGACGAGGTAATAATTCCCAGCCCATATTGGGTGAGCTATCCAGAGCAGGTAAAGATGGCTGGTGCCACACCCGTCTTCATCCACACCAGTGACGAAACAGGATTCAAGGTTGCACCTGAAGCCCTGAAAGAGGCCATCACATCCAGGACCAAGGTACTTATCATAAACAGTCCCAGCAACCCCACTGGGGTGGTTTACACGGAAAAGGAACTAAGGGCGCTGACAAGCATTGCCGTGGAGAAGGGACTATACGTTATATCAGACGAGATTTATGAGAAGATAGTATATGATGGAATAAAGCATGTGAGTCCTGCCTCCTTTGGGGACGAATTTATGAAGAAGGTAATAACGGTAAATGGGTTCTCAAAGGCCTACGCCATGACGGGCTGGCGTCTGGGCTATGCAGCAGGTCCAGAAAAGATTATAAAAGCAGCTATAAAGCTCCAGGACCATACCACCAGTTGTGCCAACTCCATCGCCCAGATGGCCGCTGTGGAGGCCCTTAGAGGTGATCAAACGCCTACGAAACTCATGGTTGAGGAATTCGATAAAAGAAGGCATTATATGGTAGAAAGGCTGAGGATGTTAGAGGGCCTTTCCTGTGCCATGCCCGCTGGGGCGTTCTACATCTTCCCCAAAGTCTCTGGCCTCTATCAGCGAGGTATAGCAGGCAAAGATGTAAGCAACTCAACAGAGTTAGTGGACCTACTTATAGAGAAGGCCAGGGTGGCCTTTGTACCTGGAGTTTGCTTTGGTTCTGATGACCACATTAGAATATCCTTCGCCACGGATATGGCACAAATTGAAGAGGGTATGAATCGACTGGAGGGCCTTTTAACCTCCTAGGACGGTTTGTTATGAAAGGTGATTACAAGGGTAAATTAATCGGCGGAGGTTTGGGATGGTTTGCTGGTGGGCCTATGGGCTCTGCACTGGGCGCAGCCATCGGGCATCTGTACGACACCGCGGAATTGAAAACCAAAGAAGACCCTTACCGTGTGTTGGGGCTTGACAAATCTGCTCCAAGGGAAGAGATAAAGAGGCGTTACCTGGAACTCTCTGCCAAGTACCATCCTGACAAGGTATCACACCTGGGGAAAGAGCTTATGGACCTTGCACACCGCAAGTTCGTAGGGATAAGTAAGGCCTACGAAGAAATCCAAAAGGAGAGGGGCCTTTAAGGGTTTGAAACGTTTTCCAAGCTTTGCCTGGTCCTCTGTCAAAGCAAGGCTTACAAGATACATTTAATCAATGAGGTGCCAAAATGTGGACGTGTCCATGTAGTTCACAAAATGAAGAAGAGGCACTTGCCTGTGTAAGCTGCGGAAGGGAGCGAGTCATCCAGGAGTCGGCACAGGAGGCGCCTCCCCCCACGTTCATGGAAATAGAGGAGGCACGGAGGGAACTGGAAGAAACCATCCGTCGTAAAGAGAAAGAGGCGGTTCCCACACCAACTCCCACCCCTGCTCGGAAGGAAGCGGAGGAAATGGAGGAGTTGCGCCTGGATGTGGAAGAGCCTAAGCAATCCATTTACGACGAGATAGAAGACCTCGGCAAGGAGCTGGGTGAAGTCCCTCTCACCACCCCAAAAGAGACCGAAGAGAGGGCCTACGAGGAAATCCTATACGAAGAGGAGAAAGAAGGCTCTACCGCTAAGAAGGTGCTCAGGATTATCGATATTACTCTAGTGTGCATAATAATTGTTATTGTAGCCATCTTCGCCGTGGTGCAGATTGGCGGAATTGGTGAAACTGGACTCCGGGCCTACTTAAGCAGGTGCCTCGGCATCTGGATTAGAAGTATCATCATAACTCAGGCAGTTCTAATAATTGGGGGGATCATCTACTTTCTACTGCGGGAACCCAAGGTAACAAAGGCCCGATAACCCTCGGACACTGCCCACTTCAGAAAGACCTGTCGTCGAGAGCATACCCCACAGGTATTTAAACCCTCGGAGTATCCTACCAAATTATGGCAGGGCCTCAGTTTTTGGTCTCAGAATAGCAACTAAGCTGCTAGCCCTTCCTTAATTGCCTTGACCAGGCCGGGTATGTCGTACTGCTCTGCCTCCAGGGACACCTTAATACCTAACTCTTTTGCTGCCTTGGTGGTGATAGGGCCTATACTGGCAAAGCGCACCTTGCCGTCCAGCCTAGTCAGGTTTTCTTTGCCTATTAACTGCACAAAATTCCTCACCGTAGAGGAGCTGGTAAAGGTAACCATGTCCACCTCTCCCGCTGTCAGCCTCTCCAGGAGTCTTTCGCCGCCCATCTCCGCCAAGACTGTACAATAGGCCGTGACCTCCACGGCCTCTGCACCCAATTTCTTCAGCTCTTCCGGCAGAAAGCTCCTGGCAATATCGGCCCTGGGCATCAGAACCCGCTTTCCACCCAAATCTTCTCTCTTCTTTAGTTCCTCTAGGACCTCTTCTGCCACGTATTTTGAGGGCTGACAATCAACACCTAGATGATACCTCCGTATCTCCTCGGCAGTCGCCGGCCCTATGGCGCATATCTTTACCCCCTTTAGTTCCCGTGCATCCATCCCCAGACGGAATAGCCTCTGGAAAAACGCCTCCACACCGTTCACGCTGGTAAAGACGACCCAGTGGAAGCTACCAAGGTCCCGGAGCGCCTTATCAAGGGATGAAATATCTGTCGGCTCAGTAATTTTAATGGTAGGAAACTCAATGACCCTTGCGCCCAGTTCTTCCAGCTCCCTTGCAAAACCACTGACCTGGTCCCTGGCCCTGGTAACTACCACCGTTCGCCCGTAAAGTGGTCTGGTCTCAAACCAGTTCAGATACTCCCTTAGCCTGACCACCTCACCCACCACGGTAACGGCAGGAGGTTCGAGGCCCCTGGTCTTTTCCAATATATCCCCTAGGGTACCTACCACCGTCCTCTGTTGTGGGGTTGTGCCCCAGCGTATTACTGCCACAGGGGTCTCCTTGGGCCTGCCATTCTTAAGGAGCTCTCCCACTATATAGGGCAGATTTTTTATACCCATATACACACCAAGGGTCCCGACTGCCGTGCTCAGCTTATCCCAGGGTATAGCACTCCCCCCCTTTGCAGGGTCTTCGTGTCCGGTTATCAATCCAAGGGTAGAGGTATAACCCCTATGGGTCACAGGTATGCCAGCATAAGCCGGGGCAGCTATTGCCGCAGTAATCCCTGGTACAACTTCAAAGGCGATTCCCCTCTCCACCAGATACACAGCCTCCTCCCCGCCCCTGCCAAATACAAAGGGGTCTCCACCCTTGAGTCTCACCACGGTCCTATCTGGCTGGGCTTTCTTTACAATAAGCTCGTTTATTTCATCTTGCTCGAGCGTGTGTCGGTTCCCTTGCTTACCAACATATATTATCTCTGCGTCTTTTTTTGCGTATTTGAGCAGTTCTTCACTCACCAGGTGATCATATATTATAACATCTGCCCTTCTTATACACTCAACGCCCCTTATCGTAATAAGACCCGGGTCGCCAGGTCCTGCTCCTACCAAATAGACTTTCTTCACTCTACACCCTTTCCATCTCTTTGATAGCCTTACAACAGCTTCTTCAATAGTTCAGGAGTTTAAAGGCTTTCTATCTCTTTGACAGCCTTGCGATAGCTTCTCCTGCTATCTCCTTTATCTTCTCATCTTCATCGGCACTCAGGAGTTTCCCCAAGGCCTTCTCCGCCCTGGCACCCCCTATATGCCCAATAGCCCACACGACTGCCCGTCTTACTTTAAGCTCCTCATCATAAATGGAGCGCACAAGTGATAGTATGGCCTTGGAGTCTCCTATCCAGCCCAGGGCTAGGGCGGCCCTCTCCCTAACCCTTCCATCGGGGTCTCTCAATGCCCTCACAAGTGCTGGTATAGCAGGGCGCCCTATCCTTGCCATGGCCCAGGCACTTTTCCTCCTAACGAATTTCTCATCGTCTCTCAAGGCGGCCAGAAGAACACCAAGTGAATCTTCCCCAATTGCGGAGAGGGCCCATGCAGCCTGAGAACGAGCCCATATAGAGTATGGTGCCCCTGTATTTTTCATAAGAAACTCGCCAAGTTTTGTCACTGCACCGGGGTCGCCTATCTTGCCCAGCGCTCCGGCACAGGCACCCTTTATTCTCCAATCAGCGCCCCCCTCCATAACCCTAATGAGGTCTCCTATAATGCCAGGGTCACCAATTTCTCCAAGCGCCCTTGCAGCATCGTACCTTATAGGCGGTACCTGGTCTCCCACAAGCCGTTTCTGCAGGAGCTTCACCGCCGCAGAGTGCCTAAGCCTGCCAAGCGCTATAGCCGCATCCCTCCTAACATCTACGGCTTCATCCTCATCATCTAACAGCTCGGCCAACTCAGGGAGGACACTGTAGTCCCCAATAAGTCCCAGGGCCCATGCCGCATTACCCCTTACCACTGGCCTTCTGGAGCTCAATGCCTTGACAAGGCGTGGCACCACCGCAGGGGGGGGAAGCGACGTCATCTTAAGTGCGGCCACCCTGGACTCATCAGCCTCCTCATCGCTCATCCCCCTTCTGATCTTACTGATGGCTTGCCCGAAAAACCCCTTCTCACTCACGCTTGGCTCGTACAGCTCCCGACTGAGGGAACTTACCTCCCTACGAAGGGAGGCCCGACGGGATGATTTCTCCGACCCTTCCCTATACCCCTCCTCAACCCTCCCCAAAAGGAGATGATAGAGGCTTCCTACGGGGTCAAGGAGGTCTATAACACCTCCTTGCTCATCCGCAAAAAACTCATCCTCCTTGCCCTTTCTGCCAGTGCGTCCCTCGAACGGCATTGTGACGAGGGGCCTGCGCTTCTGGATCCTCCTTATGGCCCTGCGTCTGCCTTTTACATTCAGTACATCACTGGCCAGCGCAGGAAAATCCACCAGTATAATATCTGGGCCCTTCATAATAACCTGCTTCATCTTCTCTCTGTCATCGCAATTCAAGAGCGGGGTCATGACGTCTTTAAATTGGGTATGGGCCTGCTTTATATTAAAGGGTGTTAATTCCTCCGGAGAGAGGAACACAAGGTCCGGTCCCACCAGTGAAGGTTCTACCTCTCTCAAATTGCTCAATACACCCCAAAAATAGACCTTCTTCATCATCTCAAGGCCCTCTACAAGGGCCAGAATGCTGCTCTCCAGTCCCTGCTCCTTAACATCGAGTATTACCTTGAGACCGTTTATCTTGGCAAACCTCAGTACCTCCCTGAGGAGAGGCACCGGTTCACCCTCAAATCGCTTATCCAGCCACGAACCAGCGTCGTACACCCCAATCTCATCGTAAAGCAGTTCTCCTACAAGCCCCTTGCCGTTAGTGGTTCTGTCAATAGTTTCATCCCTCATAATGACGAGCTTTCCGTCCTTCGACTTTCGGACATCAACCTTGAGGATAGTCGCACCCTGCTCCACAGCCAGTTCAAAGGCGTAAAAGGTGTTCTCCGGGGCCTCCTCCAGCACTCCCCCGTTGGCGGCTATCAGCACTTCTCTAGGTGGCTCAGAGAAGGCTGAAGCAACAAGAAAAAACTGTAGGAAAAAAATCCTACAGAAAGAGATAATGACCGTCCTTCGCAATATTTAATCCCCTAAGTAATAACTATAATAGTTAAAAAGTGACAACTGCCTGTCATCAGTATGGTGTCAAGGGTAAGGTCATGCCGGCATCTCGCCCCTCCAGGGGTATTTGCCAATGTGGTTTTTCTCTCCAGCTCAAGCGCTGAGTTTCCGGGTCGTAGTATACCCTCTTTGCAAAAGTCCTGGCCGTTTTTCTTCTTACCTCTGCTGTCGGCGTGCCACTCAGAATCATCTTGTTCAGCTCCCAGTCCCACTCCAAAATGTCACCAATGCCCTCAATTCCACCTTCCTTTGTATCACTATATACCACGTCCCCCAGGGCCACTACACGCCTTGCCCTGTTTGCCTCGTCAAGGAAGACATTGAGCTTGTTGCACTCCACCTGCTGCTGGCCCTTAAGGGCTAGGACATTTTCGAAGAAGCTGATCTTCTTATTCATCTCGTCTCTGACCATCTTCTTGGCCCAACTTATATTTGTCGAACCTTTTTCTTCGTCTCCTCCTTTTCCCTGCATATACAGTGTGCCCTCCCCCAGAATCTCAATAAGACTGGTGTCTACGTCCCAACGTGCTTCATTCCCGTAGACCTCTCTGAGGGTGCCGCCTTTTTTCTCCACCATATACGTCCCACCCGTCGCCTTAAGGTTCTTTACTTTGAGGCTTTCACTCTTATCAAATCCAATGATAAGCTCTTGGCTGTTCATCTTGAAATCTTTTCGGCTTAACTGAACATCATTCTCAAAAACTGCCTGCCCCTTAGACTTCTCGAAGCTCATCCTGCCTTTCCATGTAATGGTGACATTTCCAGAGCCTAACATCCCATCTTCAGAACTCTCGTCCTCAAAACCCTTGGTGGTCAGCTGGCCGCCTTTTGGGGCATCCACCCTGTCGTCCTTCTGGTGAAATACTATCTTGGGGGAAACTATGGATATCTTTTCCTCAAAAAATGCGGCGTTGGGTGTTCCTTTCAGGGTGGTGGCGTCCGTAACTGCATCCCAGAAAAGGGAATCACCCTTAGCCACCTTCCCACCGTCTAAGGCCGCGACATTGCCTTCTGCAACGATCATCTTTGGCTTACCGCCCTCCCCGCCAAAGATAATCACCAGCTTGTCCGCCGCCATCGTTGAATTTCCCCTCCTGACCTTTACATTATCATGAAAGGTAACCATGTTTGGTTCCTTTTCAAATACCATTCTCCCACTACAGCGTATATAAACCCTTTTGGGCTTGGCTTCCTTCTTGCCGCTTTTCCCAAAGGAGACCACAAACAGATTGCTCTCCGTGTCCTTTATCTCCGCCACAATAGACCTTTCTATCCACATCCTCCCACTGAACAGCTCGGCCTCCATACCCTCACCCTTTATGTCCATCCTCTCGCCCTGGACAACAACCGGGCTATCGGTGTGAACCCTCTTTTGTTCTGGGTGGTATACGAGATGCTCTGTCCTCAGTTTGGTATTATTCCCCAATCTCACCACCACATTCTTTGTAAGGACACCTATATTTGAGAGCTTGTCCATCTCTCCCTCTCTAGAAGTTATTACTATGTCCTGGGGTGCAGAAATGCCAGCGTCTTCAGCAGCACCCTTCAGGCGAATCTCCGGCCTATCAATCTTGTAAACCTGGTCGTTTACAAGCACTGCATTCCTGCCCCGAAGGGTAAAGACCTCTTTCCCGGATTCGTCATAGCTGGGGAGATAGAAATCGCTGATATACTGGTTTATTTGCGCTTCTCCCTGCGCAACCTGCTGGAGCTCGGTATATGACTTCCCTTTATACGATTCCTCTGTCTCCTTCATCCTTATCACAGCAAACCTGTTGGGAATGACACCCACTATCGACAACACCCCACTGAGCAATAGACAACCAAGTACAGAAAACAATACTATCCGTTTTTTACTCATAACCATTTATCATACGTACCTCTCCAGAATGTCTTCCCATTTGCCCTGAGATTTTAACACCTTCTCTACCACTTCCCTTACCGCACCTCCTCCGCCCGGGGCCTTCGTCACGTAATCCACACTGCTTAACAGTTCCTCGGGGGAACCTGTCACAGCGACAGAAAACTCCACCCGTCTTAACACGGGCAGGTCTATCAGGTCATCCCCAATATAGCACACCTCTTCGTCCCTCACCTTGTGCTTCTCAATTATTTTCTCATAGGCCTCTAACTTATTATGGGCACCCTGATATACGTCCTTTATCCCGAGTTCCTTGGCCCGGTGCACAACGGCCTGTGATGTCCTCCCGCTGATTATAGCTGACTTAAGCCCGGCACGATGCCAGAAGGTTATCCCTGAACCGTCCTTCACGTGGAAGACCTTTTGCTCTACTCCTTGGTCATTACAGAATATCCTGCCATCGGTAAGCACTCCGTCCACATCAATAATCATAAGCTTTATATCTTCTAATCCCACCCCTATTAGTACCCCACGTCTAAGAGGTCTTGAACATCTAATATGCCGACTGGCACACCCCTGTCATCCACGACCGGAAGCTGGTCTATCTTGTATTCCCTAAGGACCCTGTAGACATTAGCAGCAAGGGAACCTGTCTTGGCGGTCTTTGGCTCTTTGGTCATGACCTCATTTATCGGTCTCTTGAGGAAGTCCTGTCCCATTTGTAGGTACCTTCTGAGGTCTCCATCGGTGAAGAAGCCACAAAGCCGACCGTTCGAGTCCACTACACTTACAGCACCTGGTCTGCCCCTAGTATATGTCATGGTCTTAAGTGCCTCAATGACGGGGGTAGATTCTGAAGTAACCGGATTGCTATCTCCTGTGCGCATAACCATTTCAACAGTGAGGAGCTTTTTGCCCAGCTCTCCGCCTGGATGGTAAGCCGCAAAATCCTCCTTCCTGAGGTCTCTCTTTTTAAACACCGTAAGTGCCAGTGCATCCCCAAGGGCCAGCATGGCCGTGGAGCTTGCGCTTGGCGCCAGGCCAAGGTGGCATGGCTCCTCTATCTCTCCGATGTCCAGCACCACATCGCTGTGGAGTGCAAGAGTAGATTCCATGTCACCTGTTACGGCCACCACCTTTGCACCTATCTTCTTTACGTGGGGAAGTAAGAGTACTACCTCCGTCTGCCCGCTATTAGAGAATGCGAGCACTACATCTTCCTTTACCACCCTGCCCAGGTCGCCGTGCCGCGCCTCTGCCGGATGGAGCCAGTATGATGGAGTTCCCGTCGAGGCAAGTGTAGCAGAGACCTTTTGACCGACTATGCCCGCCTTGCCGATGCCCGTTACAACCACACGGCCACGGCAGTTAAATACAAGGTCTACTGCCCTCTGGAAGTTCTCACCTATCCTCTTGACGAGATTACCCACGGCCCGGGCCTCAAGCTCTAAGACCTTTTTGGCGTATTTGATGTCTTCGCTAGCTTCTTTCACAAACTCCTCCGTTAAATTTTTTGATTATATGTCCTTATGGGATATTATTCAAGGGGATATGTACGTTCTTTCCTTGACAAGGTTTCCGTAAGATGTTAAAATCCCTGCGAATGTCTATGGACCCATACTTTATACTTGTTCTTGTACCCGTTATACTTACGGCCATTACAGTACATGAATTCTCTCACGCCCTTGCAGCCGACCGGCTAGGCGACCCTACCGCCAAGTTTGAAGGCCGCCTGACCCTAAACCCCTTATCTCACCTTGACCCCCTTGGTACTCTTTGTCTCTTTATTGCGCACTTTGGATGGGGCAGGCCGGTGCCCGTAAACCCACGTTATTTCAGGCATCCGCTGAGGGACGATATGATTGTCTCTGCATGCGGTCCAATGTCTAACCTTCTAACCGCACTAGTGATGGGCATTGCGCTGCAGGTGTCTGCGGAAAACTCACTCATACCGGTCCGCAGCTACCTGTATGACTTCTTGCGTCTGGGGCTAATTATAAATCTGTCTCTGTGCTTCTTTAACCTGATTCCACTTTATCCACTGGACGGCTCCCACATACTGAGGGGTCTGCTGCCCAAAAGCCTTATACCTGAGTACGAACACATAAGCAGCTACAGCCCCTTTATACTTCTGGGCCTTGTGGCCCTAGGCCCATTATTCCAGGTATCGGTCTTTAGCAGTGTACTCGGCCCACCGGTGTACTTCTTCGCAAGGCTTTTCACCAACATATTATGAGCGTAAGCACGACCGAATATAAGGTAGAGCTTGAGGTCTACAACGGCCCAATGGACCTGCTCCTGTATCTAATAAAGAGGGAGGAGGTTGATATACACGATATACCCATAGCCAGGATTACAGACCAGTACATGGCCTACCTTGAGCTCATAGAGGTTCTAGAGCCAGCACTGGTAGGAGATTTCCTGGTCATGGCTGCGACCCTTATGTACATAAAGTCCCAAACGCTTCTACCACAACTCCCTGAGGAGAAAGAGGAAGACCCAAGATGGGAACTGGTAAGACAGCTACTTGAATACAAAAAATTCAAGGAGGCCGCATCCGCCCTCGACAGTCGGAGGGAAGTTAGGGCAATGAGGACACCTAGGGGGTTCCAGACAGAAATCGAATCCGTCTCAGGCGGAGAGGATGAGCACCTGTGCCTGGAAGATATGAGCCCATGGGAACTGCTGGGCTTTTTCACACAACTTATGAGGGAGACCTTGCAGGACGTGCCCACTACTATCACCATCGAGGAGACCCCCGTAGAGGAGTTCATGGTGGCAATACTCGAAAGGCTCATTTCCCTAGAATCATTTCCTTTCCTGGACCTATTTCCCAAGATAAGAGACAAGTGTGAACTCATAGGGGCCTTTCTGGCCCTACTGGAACTAATGCGCCTGAGGAAGGTGCGCATAGAGCAGGTCCATGACGCATCCGATATACAGATAAGCCGTGGCCGGCTGTATACTGTACCGGGCCCCGACCTATACCTGGAACGAGAGGGATGATTGACAAGGAATTCTTAGAAATCCTTGCCTGCCCCGTCTGTAAGACGGCGGTAAGGCTAGAGCAAGAAAAAATAGTTTGCACAAAGTGTGGAAGGCGCTACCCTATTAGAGACGATATCCCCATAATGCTGGTGGAAGAAGCAGAACTACCAGAAGAAAGACCTAAAGAAGAGGCAGGGTAACAGGGCTGTTCCACCCACCGCATCATCCCAGGTAATACAGTCTTCCCTTGTCCCAGAACGCCGCAGGATGTATAATTACCGATCATAAAGTCCTCTGGCGGGATAATTGCATTTAAATAAACAAGTACCCTAAAATGTATAATGGCCGCATTGCTTTCCGCCTAAGGTGGATTAGGAGTCTGAATTAGAAAATGGATAGACAGGCATTTCTTGGACTCGTTATTGGCTCCCTGACAATACTTGTATACTACGCCCTCTTCCTGCCCTGGATGTTTCCACCTGAGAAGAGACACCCGGCACCTAGGGTGACCAAGGCCCCGACACAGAAAGCGGCCAAGGCTCCACAACCAACCCGGCCCCCTGTAGAGATTGAGGAAAGGATTCTCAAAACATTACCCTCAACAGGGGTACCACTTGTGGATAATATCGTGCTTGAAAACGAGGCTCTCAAGACCACCTGGTCCAATAAAGGCGCAGTGCTAAAGGATGTCACGCTAAAAAAGTACAGAGACTACACAAGGACCAAGGACTTGCACCTGTTTTTACCTTCAAACACATCTCCACACACCCTGGCCATAGACGAGATACTGGGCAAGTATGACCTCTCAAACTACCTCTACCAGGCAAAAGAGGTAACGCCAGAGCGGATAAGCTTCCAGGCCACACTGGAAAACGGGCTTAGGCTTACAAAGAACATATCCCTCCACAAGGGGGCAGGCTATCATATTGACATAGAAATTCTGCTGGAAAACACCGCCAAGGAAGAACTACCCGTGAGGTATTCCATCGTTTCAGCCAGCCAGATATATCCTGAGGGTATACCGGAATATGATATGGCCTCTGTAATAGGCGTGTCTTTGCGCACGAAGACCAAGCTCATACAGAAGACTCTGGGCGAACTGAAAAAATCACCGGAGAAGAACGAATCCCATGGCATAGCCTGGGCAGGCGGGGTCAACAAATATTTCGCCTGTGTGTTAAAGCCCTCTTCAAACAACCTGATATATTCAGTAAGTTCAAGATTAACCCTTGAGAGAAATACCAAGCAAAAGGAAAATCTTGCAGTAAGTGCAGAAACCAGCGGCCTTACCCTTTTACCCGGGGGCAGTGAGAAACATAGCTACATCCTCTTCTTAGGCCCAAAGAAGGAAGAAATTCTGCAAGAGTATGGTCTTGTCAAACTCCTGAACTTCGGTGCATTTACCCCTATAAGCAAGGGGTTGCTTCACGTACTCAAGGCATTTTACAACGTGATACCCAACTACGGCGTAGGCATAATAATCCTGACCATTCTCGTCAAGGCCCTCTTGTTCCCACTCACGAGAAAGAGTCAGATGTCAATGTTTAAGATGCAGAAGCTGCAACCCCAGCTCAAGGAAATTCAGGAAAAATACAAGAAGGACAAACAAAAAATGGGGCAAGAGCAGATGGCCCTATTTAAAAGGCATGGGGTAAATCCCATGAGCGGCTGCCTGCCCATAATCCTTCAACTCCCCATCTTCTATGCCCTCTTCCGCACGCTCCAGCTATCGTTTGAGATGAGGCTGGCACCTTTTGCCTTGTGGATACAGGACCTTTCCAGGCCCGACATGCTATACACCACGCCTTTTACCATGCCCTTCCTGGGCAATCACGTAAATGCACTGCCCATAATCATGGCCATAGCAAGTGTCGCCCAGATGAAGCTCATGCCCACAAACCCCGACCCAAAGGCGCGACAACAACAACAGCTTATGAAATTTATGCCCATAATGTTCGCCTTCGTCCTATACCACTTTCCATCAGGGCTTTTACTCTACTGGACAGTCAGCACTATCCTCAGCGTGGGAGAACAACTCCTCATACGAAGGATGGTAGCAAAGCTAAAATAGATTGTTTTGAATACCCCGAACGACACGATACTTGCCGTCTCCACAGCCTGGGGCAACTCTCCCAGGACTATAATAAGAATAAGCGGCCCCGACGCCCTCTCCTGCGCAAAGAAGGTATTTACGGAAGACCTCTTACCCATGAGCACCCCAGGCACATACTGCTCGCTCAAGGGCCGTATAGACCTGGGAGACCAAGTGGCCGCACCTGCCTTCCTTTATATAATGGAAGCCCCACGCTCATACACCAGGGAGGATGTAGTAGAGATACACAGCCTCGGGAGCCCACCTCTGATAGAGATGCTAATGGAAAAAATCCTACGGGGTGCCCACACCGCCGGAACGTCCCTAAGGCTGGCAGAACCAGGTGAATTCACAAAGAGGGCATTCCTGAACGGCCGAATAGATATAGTACAGGCCGAGGCCGTACTCAGGGTCATACGCTCCCGTACAGACGCTGAACTCCGACTGGCCGCAGGCCAGCTAGAGGGAAGGTTCTCACAGGGACTAAGGGGGGTGCATGAACGCATTACTAATCTGCTCTCCCTGCTTGAGGCCTCCATAGATTTTTCCGACCAAGATATTCGACCAATATCAGAAAAAGAGGCCCTGGACGAACTCGAGGTCATTAGAGAAACGCTCCTCGAGTACACCCACAGGTCAGATAAGAGTAAGGTCCACAGTGGTGGCATAAGGACCGTGTTTTTTGGCCCGTCCAATGCAGGCAAGTCGAGCCTCTTCAATGCGCTCCTGGGACGACCTAGGGCCATTACCAGCCACAAAAGCGGCACTACCAGGGACTATCTAGAGGCCGAGCTGATTATGGACGGTATAACCTTCCGCCTGTTAGACACCGCAGGACTGGTACAGATAAAGACACAGGGAGACGAGAAATCTCTCCTGGAAACGCTAACAATGGACATGACCGCTAAGGCCGTCAATACAGCATCACTCTCCATCTGGGTCCTCGATGGTTCGAGACCAGTGGAGAAACCTTCCCTCCACTTCCTGCAATCCTTTCATCAACCCCCAAGTGATTCAAGCTGCATACTCGTTATTAACAAGACAGACCTTCCACTAAAACTTTCTATAGAAGACTTACCCCCACCCTGGCAAAACTTTTCTATAATCTATACCTCTACGGTAACGGGAAGCGGCATCGAGGAACTAAAGAAGGAAATGGTGGAAAAAATAACCGAAGGATGCATAGACTGCTCTGCCTCCCCAGCACTCTTAAACACCCGCCAAGGAATCCTACTTGACTCGTGCCTCGATTCCTTAGAGCGGGCAAGCCAATCCCTAAAGGAGGAGGCATCGGCTGAGTTCGTGGCCTTAGACGTCATGGATGCATCTGATGCACTGGGAGAGCTTTTGGGAAAGATAACCACTGAGGATATCCTTGAAAAAATCTTCTCACAATTCTGCATCGGTAAATAAAAACACCCGACCGAGCTGGGACGAGTATTTCCTCAAGATCACCCGCGAGGTGGCCCAGAGGTCTACCTGCCTCCGCCGCCAGGTGGGGGCGACGCTTGTACTGGACAAGCGCATACTCGCCACCGGTTATAACGGCGCGCCAAAGGGGCTCACACACTGCACAGAGATCGGGTGCCTCAGGGACAAACTGGGGATACCTCCTGGAGAGAGGCAGGAACTCTGCCGCGGCCTCCACGCAGAGATGAATGCACTCCTTCAGGCCGCCAGCTATGGCACATCTATGGAGGGCGCCACGCTATACTCCACCAACCACCCCTGCGTGCTATGTGCAAAGATGCTCATCAACTGCGGTATCAAGCGCATAGTTACACTCTCAGACTATCCCGACTGGTTAGCAAAAGAGATGCTCCAAGAAGCTGGCATCAAGGTAGAGATTGTCGTAGACGGGCAGTAGTAACTCCCCATATCAAAAACCTCCTTGTGACATACCACTAAAGATTCCCTCCATACTCGATAAATGAAAGTTCTGAAAAACCCTGCACCGTTATCATTCTGAGGGAGCAAAGCGACCGAAGAATGACACACGGTATTGGAATGACTTTTTCAGGGCCCTCTGAATAGGAACTCCAAGAAATCTGTCAAAAAATCCCAAAATTTCCTTGACAACATGTGGCGCATGATGTAAAAGTCTGTACAATATCTTGTAATGCTAAATATTGTATGCCTAATACATGATGTGCTTGTTTAGATACACTCGTTCTTTGGGGGGGTAGATGTCGGGAGCCGTGTAACTGTCAGCCAGAAGAAGATGCCAGCATTTAGCATGGAGCCAAAACAATACAAGGCTACTCATCAATTACGAAACAGATAGTGCGACTACCGAACCCTCTTTCACACGCAGAACCAGCAAAAACCCCGTGGGCGGTTCATGCAGTGTCCTTACTGTAAACAGGATAATGACAAGGTAATAAACTCGAGGCCATCGGCAGATGGTCTCATCATAAAGCGTCGCCGCGAGTGTCTGAATTGCGGGCGACGCTACACCACCTATGAGAGGATGGAAGAGACGCCGCTAAAGGTGGTAAAGAAGGATGGTCGCAGGGTGGCCTTTGACAGGAACAAGATACGCCTCGGCATCGATAAGGCATGTGAGAAGAGAAACGTGTCCACCGACACAATCGAGGCCACCGTCTCTGAGATAGAGCGAGACCTATATAACAGATTCGACCGCGAGGTACCCTCCAAGTATATCGGTGAGCAGGTGATGCAAAAGCTGAAAGGCCTGGACAAGGTGGCATACATAAGATTTGCGTCCGTCTACCGTGAGTTCAAAGACATCACCGACTTCATGGAAGAGGTGAAGCCGCTGATTAAGGGTGAAGGGAAGAAGAGGTAGCTTACCCAAGAAATGTAGCGTGCGAGTTTATCTCGCACGTGCGACACAAGGTCGCACGCTACCCAGAAGAGCGTTTATAAAATGGAACTAGAGGAATTTGTAAGAGAGGCAATTACTAGAATTAAGGCTGGCGTTGGAGGAAATGGGCATATCAACGGTACAATCAAATTTGAGGTGTTCGTAATAAAAACAGAAAAAATGGGTGGAAATGTGAAAATTTTCGTCGCTTCGGGTGGAGGTAATGTTGAAAAAGAGAGCGTTCAAAAGATTAGTTCTGAGGTTGACCCGAACGAGCCAAATCACGAAAGGGAGTCTAACATAACGCCCTGGATACCAGAAGTGGAGATGTAGCGTGGGAGCTTGCTCCCACGTCTCGAAGGGAAACAGATGTTAGATGAGACTATCCGAAAAAATCCAACAAAAACTAGAAGAGGTAGTGAAGGAAATGGACCCCAACATCAAGGTGGGCAGCCCATCACTGAATTTCCAGGACTTTAGGATTGATGCCCCTATTTGGATAAAGGACGAGAGAAAAGTTTTGGAAATCCCTAAAGAGTTTATAGACAACTTCTTTGACACGGCCACATTTGACCAGGAAGTCAAGGGGGCCATTAACGACTTAAAGACAGGAAGCGCCAAGAGAATCCGTGTAACAGACAAGGGTAGGACTATCATCGAGTAAATAAGAAAGGAAGAGTCACAGTGAGCTCCATACAGACTATACGAAAACGCGATGGAAGGTTAGTACCGTTCAACATAAAAAAGATAGCCAATGCCGTCTTCAAGGCAGCGCACGCCGTGGGCGGTGACGACCGAAAGATGGCTGACGAGCTGGCCGAGCTGGTCACTCATTTGCTGGAAAAGAAATTCAACGGGAACACCCCAAGCATAGAAGACATACAGGACCTGGTAGAAGACGTACTTATAAATACCGGCCACGCCAAGACGGCAAAGGCCTACATCCGCTACAGGGACAAGAGGGCACGCCACAGAGAGATATTGAAGGTCAGAAAAAAGACAAAACGGGGTCGTGATACCACCGATGTGGCCCTGCTGGTAGACACAGACACGCACGACGAGAGCTCCCTATGGGACAAGGGCAAGATTGCAATAGTGCTGGAAAAAGAGGCCGGTATCCCCATAGACGAGGCCATAGAGATTGCCAACGTCGTGGAAAAGAGGGTCTTTGCCTCTGGCATCCAACGCATCTCTACCGGCCTGATAAGAGAGCTGGTAGACAATGAACTCTTTGAGAGGGGTTACGAGACCCAGCTAAAGAAGCAGACTACAATAGGCACACCCAAGTATGACCTAGACCAGCTTATATTCTCAAAAAATAACGAGAACAGCAACATCGCCACCAATAACCCGGAGGCAATAAACCTTGCCATCGCCGAAAACACCCTGAAACAGTACGCACTCCAAGAGGTCTTCTCCAGGGATGTGGCAGAGATGCACCTATCCGGGGCCGTACACATCCATGACCTGGGCTACCCAACGAGGGTCTACTGTTCTTCCCATTCTCTGGAGTATCTGAAGAAATATGGCCTGCAGCTTGATAATCTTGACACTGTTTCAGCCCCAGCCAAACATGCCCGTACCCTCACTGGTCACTTGAACACCTTCCTCGCCTCCATGCAGGCCTACTACGCGGGGGCCCTGGGTGTAGGCTACATAAACATAATGTACGCACCATATCTCGAGGACATGAGTCAGAAGGAACTCCGCCAAGAGGCCCAGCACCTCATCTATAGTTGCTCCCAGAGCGCCTTCTCACGTGGAGGCCAAACCCTGTTTCTTGACTTCAACATCCACACCGGCGTACCAAAATACATGGACCGCATACCCGCTATAGGTCCTGGTGGTAAATATACGGGAAAAACGTATGGCGACTATGCTGGAACGGCCCGTCGCTTCACCATGGCCATGTTAGACGTATGGCGAGAGGGTGACTGCCACGGCCACATCTTCGCCTTCCCCAAGTGCGATCTTCACATAAATCAAGACACGTTCGATGACCCCGACCAGTATAAAATCCTCAAGTATGCCTGCCAGATAGCCAGTGAAAACGGTGTGCCGTATTTCGTATTCGACAGGGATGAGGTAACACTGTCGGCCTGCTGCCGACTCCGAACCACCATAGAAGATGACCACATGATAACCCATCCGGAAAGCATGCGCTTCTGCGGATTCCAGAACGTTACGGTCAACCTGCCCCAGGCCGCTTACAGGGCAGGAAAGGGAAACTGGGAAAAACTTCACAAGGAAATAGACGACACCATACAGACATGCATCAGGGCACATCTCCAAAAAAAGGAATTCATCACCAGACTGATGTCAGGCCCGGAGATGCCACTCTGGCAAATAGGGCGAAAAGCCAAGGACGGACGGCCCTACGTAGACCTCGAAAAATCCACGTACATAGTTGGCATAATTGGCCTCAACGAGTGTCTCCAGTACATGATGGATAAGGAGCTTCACGAGGGCGAGGAGCCCCTGAGGCAGGGATTAAGGATAATCGCCTTCATGTACCAAAAGGTGAAAGAGGCGGGGAAAAAATATGGCCTGAAATTCTCACTGGAGGAATCACCTGCAGAAAGTGCATCGAGAAGACTTGCGAAGACAGACGTGAAAAACTATCCCCAGGCAAGAGAACTGGTAAAAGGCAATATAGAAAGAGATGAATTCTACTATACAAACAGCGTCCACCTTAGACCAGATACCCCAATAGACATGCTAACCAGGATAATCCTCCAGAGCAAATTCCACACCTTGATAGAGTCTGGTGCTATCATCCACGCCTTTTGTGGGGAAGAAAGACCCTCCGCAACCAGCATCATGAACCTAGTCAGAAAGACTTTCAATAACACACAGGCAGCACAAGTCACCATCTCTCCAGAGTTCACTATCTGCACTGTATGCGACCGCCTGTCGCCTAGGCTTACAGACCGATGCGACCACTGCAATGCATCCAATATATACGGCATCCAGAGGCTGGATAGCTATGAAACTAGACTGAACAACTGGGATGCCCTCAGAGTAAAGGCCCTGACAGAGAGATACAAAAGAGAATCACTTGTAATTACATAATCGTGCACGAGACATGACAACTTGTTCCATTGTCGGGCAGAAAGACAAACTGACAACACCGGCAAAAGCTGCCCATATGGTGTGGTTTTTCCTGAGAGGAAACCAATAATGGACAAATACTCAGCACAAGTCTCAGAAGCATATAAGGGCTATGGAATCAAAGTCCAGAAGCAGCATATCCCAGGAATGATAACAATACTCGTGACCAATCCAGAATCCGGTCCCAGCCTCCTGGCCTTCCACCGCTTTTGCAAGACAAGCGCGGAAGCTGAGAAGGCAAGGAGCGAACTTATATATGAAGCCAGAAGGTATATCGATAAGACATAGGCACCACCACATACAAATCTCTAACACTATAAAGGAGACCATTTATGTGGGAAATCAATGAATCGACGGAAAAATTACTAGAGCTGGAGAAAAAGATTACAGAGTATGAGCCTGATTTCCTGATAGGTCTATATCTGTATAACCCAATCCCTAATACCGTGGACATCGATGACGTGGCTGAGAAACTATTAAACTATCTACACAAACTCCCCCGTACTTCTGGTGCGCACTATAAAATAAAGCTTCATGGGGTTGGGCTGGATGGCTTCGTCAACGTGTACTACGCATCGCCGGGGATGGGCAGTGTGTTCTCTTATGATCAGCCAATCTTGGTGGGACCGCAAGACTTAGTCAAATCACGACTGTAATCTGTTTACAATGGAGATTTATCTTCTGTAGTCAATTTGACGAACTCAGCAGAGATACAACTTGAGCAATTAAACATGCCTGTACAGATAAAAGGCTTCATAGAAAATAGCCTCATCGAGTGGGAGGGAATGATAAGTTCCATAATCTTCCTCTCGGGTTGCAACTTCCGTTGCTCCTACTGTCACTCACCGAGCCTTGTCAATTCAACCGAAGATATGGAGACCATACCCCTTGAAGCCGTAACGAGTTACCTGAAAAAGAACAGAGCATGGGTGGATGGTGTCGTTATCTCAGGCGGAGAGCCCACCCTGCACAGTGGCCTTAAGGAACTCTTAAAGAAACTAAAGGCCCTGGGTCTTAAAGTAAAGTTGGACACCAATGGTACAAACCCTGCCTCTCTGGAGGAACTTATTGGAGATAGATTGCTTGACTGCATAGCGATGGATGTAAAGGCCCCTCTTGAGGATAAAAATTATCAGGAAGCCGCTGGAAGACCATGTAATGTGCAGGACCTAAAACACAGCATTAAGCTTATAATTGAAAGTGGGCTTGAACATGAATTTCGCACCACGGTGTGCCCCTCCTTCTTAGGAAAAGAAGAGATAGAAGATATTGCCCACACGCTCCAGGGGGCAAAGAGATATGTCTTACAGCCCTTCAGACCCAAGAACTGCCTGGAATCAAGCATGTCAAAGGTAACCCCTTACCCCCTCGAAAAACTGAGACATTTTAGAGAAATAGCCAGAGCCCACGTTGCAGACTGCTACATCAGGGGAGAGGCAGAACCCATAAACAGCCAAAATCGCTAAAACCTCTTACAATTTGGCCCATGAAAGGAGGTGATATGAATGGCAAAAAAGGCTAAGAAAAAGGCCAAGAAAAAGGCTAGAAAAAGAAGAAGATAAACTTTTTCTAGGAAAAGTATTGACAGCAACTAAGTAATCGGCTAATTAGTAGTTGGGTGGCTGAGATGCGTTAACTTTTTTGGATCTTATGAAGTCTTCGAGGGTTAAGCCTCTCAGAGTCACAAATCCTAACGGGCCCAATTTGTAAGGGAAGAGTGCTTCCATGGGAGATGGGAGCACTCTTTTTTTCATCCACACAAAATAGACCATGCAACTAGCAAAGTTAGAGCTCTACGGCTTTAAATCCTTTGCGGACAAGACCGAATTCAACTTCGGCCCTGGCACTACTATGATCGTAGGCCCAAACGGCTGTGGCAAGAGCAACGTTGTAGACGCAGTTAAGTGGGTACTCGGCGAGCAGGGCACCAAGACCCTCAGGGCCAATGAGATGGTTGACGTAATCTTTAGCGGCAACTCAAACCGCCCCTCCCAGGGATACGCCGAGGTCTCTGTAACCATCCTCAACCACAAGGGCCTCCTTCCAATCGAATACCAGGAGGTCAGCATCACTCGCCGACTCTACTCCTCAGGAGAGTCAGAATACTACTTAAACAAACAACTCTGCCGCCTCAAGGACATCAAAGAACTCCTCATGGACACGGGCCTGGGCACAAACTGCTACTCTCTCATAGAACAAGGGGAGGTAGACGTGCTCCTGCAGGCCAATGCCCAAGAACGCAGGGTAGTCTTCGAAGAAGCTGCCGGGATAAGTAAATACAAGGCAAAGAAAAAGACGGCTATAAGCAAGCTGGAAAAGACAGAACAAAATCTGCTGCGTCTGGGCGACATTATAGAAGAAGTTCAGAAACAACTCCGATCAGTCAAACTCCAGGCCGCCAAGGCAAGGAGGTATAGAGAATACACAGAGAGACTAAAAGAACTCAAAATACAGTGGAGCCTTAAGACTCTTCATGAACTCGATGCAAAACAGCGAGAGGTCCTTTCCAGAATAGCAGCCAACTCCGAGCGCAGCAAAGACCTTCTCAACCAAAAAGAGTCTTTGAAACAACAAAAGATGAACCTAGAGGAAAAACTCTCTCATATAGGTGCGCAGCTTTCGCATATACACACAGAACTGGTAACCCTCAACGGTCAGATAACAAGCTCAAGGGACAAAATATCCCTGGATACCCAGCGAATTCAGGAACTGGAGTTTCAGAGGATGAAGGCCATCCAGCACATCGAGGCCCTAGAGGAAAAGGTGGAGGAAACAAAAAACAGGCACTTTACCACCAGCCGTGAACTCGCCGAAACCACACAGGAAATAACCACCTTCCAGGAAATGCTTGACCAGCAAAGGACCGAACTAGACCAGGTCAATCAGGCATCTAAAGGGCTCCAGGAGGAGATAGAAAGGAAAAAGTCCCAAGTAATAGACGCCCTCAAGCACCAGTCGCGCCTACAGAACGACATCGATTTCACAAACCACGAGAGACAATCCCTGGTAAACAAGAGAACCAGACTAGAGGAGCGTCTCACCAACATATCTCAGGAAATGGAGCGTAATTATTTAGAAAGAAAAGCCCTTGAGGAGAAAAAAGACCGAATCGACACTGAGATAACGAATCTTGAAGAGAAGCTGGCGGAATTGGCCTCTAAGGAGAAATCCCTGAGAGGAGAAGTAAGCACCGTAGACGAGGCCTTATTTAAAAAGAGAAGCCTCCTTACAGCAAAACAGTCACGCCAGGAAGTTCTGAAAGACCTGGAGATAAGGGCGCTTGGAGTAGATGTGGGGACCCAAGCTGTGCTGGAAGAGTCCTGCAACCACAACAGCAACAGCCTCCTGGGCATCCACGGCATAGTAGCTGATATGCTAAAGGTTGACCTGCCCAACGCCTTGGCTATCGAGGCTGCCTTAGGACTCAAGGTCCAGGCAGTTATTACCCAGACCACCCAAGATGCCATCCGCGCCCTATCACACTTGGAAGACACCCAGAAGGGAAGGGCCACATTCATACCAATGGACTCCCCAGAATCTGAGCAAAATGGTCCCTTAATCACATCCGAAGAGGGAGTAGTAGCAAGGGCCTTTGACCTGGTAAACCCAAATGAGACTTATATGCCTATTGTAAGGAAACTACTCTATAACACTATCGTTGCCAGAGACCTCTCACACGCCCTTGAGCTCTCAAAGAAATACCCCGAGGCCCGCTTCGTCACCCTTAAAGGGGAAATTATCGAACCCGATGGCTCCATAGCCGGGGGCGCCACCAAAGGGCAGCCCGGACTCGTATCCAGAAGGAGCGAACTGGAAACCATAGAACGTGAGGTCTCCCATATATCAAGCGAAATCAAGGCCGCAGAGCTTGCAAGGGGAGAACTACAAAAGAGGGGAAAAGAACTAGAGGACCTTACCGAGGGGCTAAAGAAACGCCTTGGAGAGCGTCAAATGGCGCGGTTGTCCATCGAGAAGGACATCCACGAGCAAGACCTCAAGCTCAAGACCCTGGAGGAAGAAAAAGGCGTAAACAGCGCCGAAATCATTGAAACAAACCGCCTCCTCGAACAGTTATCTTCGAAAGAAAACGCCCTCAAGAGGGACCTAGAAGAGGCCCTTTTCAACAGTAAACGGACAGAAGACGAGATAAAAGCTGCCTCAGAATGCCTCCTGGAGAAACAGTCCCACAAAGACACCACAGAGGCAAAGCTAACCGAGCTCAAGGTGACTCTGGCAAGCAAACAAGAAAAGAAATATGGGCTATCTGAAGCCCTGACTCGTCTAGAAGAAAGCACTCAAGAGGCGCAAATAGAACTCAACCTCAACATCCAAGAAAAAGAAAACTGTGAGGAAAAAAAGATTGAGACCCAAAGAGACGTGGACACACTTGAGGCACTGGTGCGAGAACTAGAGGAGAAAAAGTCCGTTCTCCAGTCTGAGCAGGCCACCAAGGAAGAGGAAGAAAAGAACATGCGCGATGACCAGGCTCCCCTTGCAGCAAAAATACAGGAGAAGGATCAGGAATACTCTGCCCTCCAAGAAGAGCTCCAGGAGTTGAGGCTAAAGGAAAAGGAGTTTGAAATAAAGCAGGCAGACCTGGAGGAGCGTGTAAGGGAGGAATTTCAGGTACAAATCTCCGAAATCAAAGCCGAGGAAATAGACTGGGCTACAGCCACTCAGGAGATAGAAGAACTCAGGAGAAAGATAGAAAGAATCGGCAACGTCAATCTGGAGGCCCTGGAGGAACAAGAGCAGTTGGAGATAAGGGAACGGTTTTTACTCAACCAACAAGAAGATCTCCTTAAGGCAAAGAATTCCCTATCGGACATAATAAGGAAGATCAACCAAACTTGTAGAGAGCTTTTTGAAAAGAGCTTTGAAGAGATACGTGAGAACTTTAACACAATGTTCCGTAAGCTCTTCGGTGGCGGAAAGGCCCATATATACCTAGAAGAAGGGATGGACATCCTAGACGCCGGCATCGAGATAGTAGCCCAGCCGCCGGGCAAGGACCTCCGTTCCATAAGTCTTCTCTCCGGTGGTGAAAAGTCCATGACCGCTGTGGCGCTCCTATTTGCCATATTTCAGACCAAACCCAGCCCCTTCTGCATACTAGACGAGGTCGACGCTGCCCTAGACGAGAGCAACATCACCCGCTTCGCACATGTAGTAAAGGAATTCACCGAAAACTCTCAGTTTATCATCATAACCCACAACAAGCGTACAATGGGCATAGCAGATGCGCTATATGGAATCACCATGCAGGAATCCGGAGTCTCTAAAAAGGTAGCCGTCAAACTCGAAGAGATAGAAAGGCAAAAAGCCTTAGAGCAATCTAGCAAGAAAGAAATGGTCGGCACATAAGAGTCGGCAACGTAGTCCCCACACCGTAGTGTCCACCTACATGTACCCTTATTCTACAGGATGCTGCTACATCTCCAAATCATTTTAAGTCTTTCCATATACTAAAGATAGATTCTACCGTTATTGCCGTCCCAGACCGACCCCTGCAAAAAGGAATTCCCTCATTGTAGTAAGAGAAAATGGGGTTGATTTCATATAATATTAGAGTTAAAATGAAGATTCTCGCCATAAGCCATGAGTTTCAGCTATCAGTGTCCTCCTCTCCTATTGGGAGGACCTTGCGAGAAATTAAAAGCCTGCTGTATAATGGCGTTTTATAATGGCGTTTATTGTGAGGAAGTCTTTCACCAGGTATAAAGCCACTACATAAGGAGAAGTAAATGCAGCCTAAAAACAAAAATCAGGCTGAAAACAAACTCGCCGAAGAGATGCTGAAGAGGATGAAAGAAGGCGGGGTAGAGTCCATATATGACCGTTACGAGGCCCAGCAGCCTCAGTGTGGTTTTGGGCTGGTAGGGCTGTGTTGCAGGCATTGCAATATGGGACCCTGTAACGTAGACCCCTTCGGTAGAGGACCTCAGAAGGGCATCTGCGGCGCAGACGCTAACACCATTACAGCCAGACACTTCGCCAGAGCCGTCGCTGCCGGCGCAGCCGCCCACTCAGACCACGCCAGGGCCGTCGCCCAGCTACTCGTCGCTACGGCCAGGGGAGAGGCCCCAGGCTACAAGATAAAGGATGAGGAAAAGCTGATGATGGTGGCCGAGTGGTTTGATGTAAAGACCGAGGGTAGGAAAATCGAGGAGATTGCTGAGGAGGTAGGCGAAATGGCCCTGGCCGAATTTGGCAAGTCATATGGCCACCAGCACTTTACCAAACGCGCCCCCGAGACCAGACAGAAGCTCTGGGAGAAGCTGGGCATCCTCCCACGCGCCATCGACCGCGAGGTAACAGAAAGCATGCACCGCACGGGCATGGGCGCCGACCAGGATTACAAAAACCTGATTCGTCAGGCCAGCCGCACTTCACTTGCAGATGGCTGGGGTGGCTCCATGATAGCCACCGAACTCCAGGACGTCCTCTTTGGGACACCGAAGCCCATCAGAGGTAAGGCAAACCTGGGTGTGCTCAAGGAAGACGAGGTGAACATCCTGGTACACGGTCATGAGCCCCAACTCTCCGAGATGGTGGCCCTGGCCTCTCAAGACCCCAATCTTATTAAGGCTGCTCAGGCCGTAGGTGCAAAGGGTATCAACTTAGCAGGGATATGCTGTACTGCTAACGAACTCCTCATGCGCCACGGGATACCGATGGCAGGCCACATGAAAATGCAGGAGATGGCCATCGCCACGGGGGCAATTGAGGCAGTCATTGTTGATGTACAGTGCATCATGCAAGCCGATGTAGAGACGGCTAAGTGCTTCCATACCAAGTTGATTACCACATCCCCAAAGGCACGTATCGCTGGGGCTGAACACGTTGCGGTAAGCGATGAGAACGCCCTGGAGAGGGCAAAGAAGATCGTCTGGACGGCTATCGACAACTATCCCAACCGAGACCGCTCAAGGGTATTTATCCCCGAGAACGCGGAGAAGGAGATGGTGGTTGGTTTCAGTCATGAGACCATAAAATACATGTTGGGGGGCAAATTCAGGGCCAGCTACAAACCACTTAACGACAACATCATAAACGGAAGGATACGTGGCGTAGCGGGCGTAGTGGGCTGTACCAGCCCAAAGGTCCTGCCAGGCCACCAGCCCTACATAGACCTGGTAAAGGAGCTAATTGCCAACAATATACTGGTGGTTGAGACTGGATGTGCTGCCACAGAGTGCGGCAAGGAGGGTCTCATGATCCCAGAACTCCAAGAAGCCTGTGGCGAGGGCCTCAGAGAGGTATGCGAGGCCGTCGGTATACCACCGATACTTCACGCCGGGGCCTGTGTGGACAACAGCCGTATCCTCATCGCCTGCTCAGAGATTGTAGCGGTAGGCGGGCTTGGCAACGACATAAGCGAACTTCCTGTGGCCGGGGCATGTTTTGAGTGGATGCACGAGAAGGCCCTCTGTATAGGACAGTTCTTTGTCGCATCCGGCATCTTTACCATATTTGGGATAAACTCTCCTGTCCAAGGTGCGCCAGACGTGCAAAAGTGGCTTACCGAGGGGTTGGAAGAGGAGCTCGGAGGTAAGTGGGCCTTCGAACCGGACATAAAGAAGGTTGCAAAACTGATGATGGACCACATAGAAAAGAAAAGAGATGCGCTCGGTATCAACGTTGCCGCCGAGCGAAAGCTTTACGACATGGAAGACAGACGCAAACTTGATATAAACATCTGAGGAGGGGTTTATGTCTAGAATAATTTGCACGGCTGCTATCCGCGGTGCACACAAGATAGTCAAGCGTGCTGAAGATAAACTGAACGAAGCCATCGACAAGAAGGGTAAAGACCACAAGGTTGAGTTCCCCAACACGGCATACTTCTTTCCCATAATCTACTCCATGACGAGTATAGAAGTTAAGACCCTCGGTGAATTCCAACCCGTGTTGGAACGTGCAAAGGATTTGATACCACCCGTCCCCAGCAGCAAACACTGGCTGCCGTATTTGGGACAGGCCCTGGACGCAGGAATGGCCACCCTCTTCGCCGAAGAGATCATAGAGGCGTGCAAATATCTGATAGGGCCTAACCCTGTTGAAGGTATATGGCTGGGGGCAGCTGACGACGTGATACTCCGAGAAAGGGGCATAGAGTTTGTGGATGGCACCGCCCCTGGGTTCGCTGCCATTGTGGGTGCTGCACCCGACGCAGAAACGGCCGTAAAGATAGCTCGAGAACTCCAAGAAAAGAACCTCTATATCTTCATGTCTGCCGAGACCCACGGTGTAAGCTTTGCAGAGCAGTTGGCTAGTCAAGGTGTACAACTTGGGTGGAAGACACGATTAGTACCGTTTGGCAAGGACATCAGCGCCACTGTGTACTCCCTCGGCTTTGCCAACCGCGCGGCTATGTCATTCGGCGCCGTTAAGCCAGGCGACTTTCGACACAACCTGCTATATAACAAGGGCCGCATCTTTGCCTTTGTCATGGCCTTGGGAGAGGTGGACGACGAAAAATATGCCAACGCAGCCGGGGCAATAAACTACGGCTTCCCAACCATTGCTGACACGGACATCCCAGCGATACTGCCCACCGGTGTCTGTACCTACGAGCACGTGGTACCACTGGTGCCCCATGATAAGATAGTGGAAAAGGCCATAGAGGTAAGGGGGCTAAAGGTCTCTATCCACAAGATAGATATCCCTGTTTCCTACGGCCCTGCATTTGAAGGGGAGAGAATTAGAAAAGATGATATGTACGTCGAACTCGGTGGCCCAAAGGCTCATGGCTTTGAGTACGTGACCATGAAGGACATCCATGAGATAGAAGAAGGTAAGATACAACTAATCGGCCCCGACCTCGAAGAGTTTGAAGAGGGTTCATCCATAAACATTGGCATCTATGTGGAGGTGGCGGGTCGTAAGATGCAGAAGGACTTTGAGCCCATACTGGAGCGCCAGATACACCGCTTCCTGGGTGAGGCCCAGGGCATCTTCCACATGGGTCAGCGCGACCAGATACGCCACCGCATAAGCGAGGAAGGCTTCAAGACGGGCCTCAGGCTGGCGCACATCGGTACCATCCTCCATGCAAAATTCCACGAGGAATACGGGGCCATCGTAGACAAAGTGCGGGTGACCATTTATACCAAGGAATCAGATGTAGAAAGGCTCCTGGGAGAGGTACACCAGGCATTTGCAGAAAGGGATAAGCGTATAATGGGGATGACCGACGACTCCGTTAATCTCTTCTACAGTTGCACCCTTTGCCAGAGCTTTGCACCCACCCACGTATGCGTCATATCCCCCGAACGCTCCGGGCTATGCGGCTCTGTGAGCTGGTTGGATGGCAAGGCCTCTTACGAGATTACGCCTACAGGGCCCAACCAACCCATAGAAAAGGGCGCCGTTGTCAACCAAGAAATGGGACAGTGGGAGGGTGTTAATCGGTTCCTGATGGATGCCTCCAGCCGAAAGTTCGAGAGGGTAAGCATGTACAGCATGCTGGCAGACCCCATGACCAGCTGTGGCTGCTTTGAGTGCATCTCGGTGTTACTGCCAATGTGCAACGGCATAATGACCGTACACAGGGATTACACAGAGATGACCCCATGCGGGATGAAGTTTTCCACGCTTGCCGGCTCAGTGGGTGGCGGGCAGCAGACGCCTGGATTTGTGGGCCACAGCAAGCTTTTCCTGGCAAGCAAGAAGTTTATCTCCGCAGACGGCGGCCTGGCGAGGCTTGTCTGGATGCCCAAGGAGCTCAAAGAAGAGATGGGGCACCTCATCGAAAAGACGGCCTCCGAGCTTGGGCTTGAAGACTTCCTCAACAAGATTGCCGATGAAACCATCGCCTCAACGGAGGAAGAGGTATTGAATTACATGCAGCAAATCAATCACCCTGCACTTTCACTAAACGCACTGATATAGATTGATGGGCAAGGCGACACCCAATACACAAGAAATGACGCGTGACGAAGAAAGTCTTCTCGCCCGCCTGCTTAAGAGCCGCACAATTGTTATCACAGACGAGATAAACAAGAAAATGGCCCAGCAGGTCATTGCCCAACTTCTACTGCTGGAGCAGGAGGATGCAAAAAAACCGATAAAGATTTTTATAAACTCACCCGGTGGTGACGCCGATGCTGGATTCGCAATATATGACATGATAAAATTCATAAGGCCTGACGTTAAGGCCATTTGCACGGGCATCACCGCAAGTGCAGCTGTAATAATCCTCCTGGGAGCAGCCAAGAAAAACAGATACAGCCTACCTAATGCCCGCATACTCATACATCAACCTACCACTGGAGTTATGGGCAGCGCAGCCGATATAGAGATTGAGGCCAGCGAGATACTGAAATTTCGCGACAAGATAAACCACCTTATTGCTGAAGAAACCGGCCAAGGCGTCAAGAAGGTAGAGGCTGACACCCGAAGGAACTTTTGGATGAGCGGAGAAGAGGCCCTAGACTATGGCCTCATTGGCAAGATAATCACGGACAGGAACCAACTGGAATAAAAAATGGCATTAACAGGACTGGAAATATACAAGCTGCTTCCCAAAACGAATTGCAAAAAATGCGGCAGACCTACCTGTCTTGCCTTCGCCATGCAACTGGCACAGAAAAAGGCCTCCCTGGATGAGTGTCCCGACGCAAGTGAAGAGGCAAAACAGACGCTCGGTGCGGCTTCTGCCCCTCCTATAAAACTGGTTACCATTGGCTCAGAAAACTCTGTCCTCCAGATAGGCGAGGAAAACGTGCTCTTCAGGCACGACGAGAAATTCTATCATCCAGGCGGTGTAGCTGTCTCCGTAAGCGATAATCTGGGAGAAGGAGAATTCACCGCAAGTATAGAGAAGATAAATGCCCTAAAATTCCAACGTGTAGGGACGGAGATATCCATAGACCTAGTAGCCCTCATAAATGAAAGCGCAGACAAGGACAAATTTGCAAAGGCTGCCCAAAGGTTGGCCTCAGACACCCACTTGGGCATCGTACTCGTAAGCGATTCCCCAGAGGCAATGGGTGCAGCCCTTGAACACATAGCCGAAAAGAAACCGTTAGTGTATGGTGCAAATAGCAACAATTATGAGCCAATGGCAAAGCTGGCCAAGGAAAAAGGCTGTCCCCTTGGAGCCTATTCCTCAAGTATCGAGGAGTTGGCCGACCTTACCGAAAAGATCAAGGCCCTGGGGGTTAGTGAGATTGTGATAGACTACAAGGGCAAAGGCCTCAAAGACATACTTCAGGGATTGACCAAGATACGGAGACTTGCCCTCAGGAAGAACTTCCGTCCGCTGGGCTTTCCAACCGTTACCTTTATAGGTAATAGCGACCCATACCAGGAGATAATTCGCGCCTCTACCTTCATGGCAAAATACGCAGGTATCGTGGTACTGTCGAGCTACGAGCCATGGCAGGTAATGCCCCTTCTTACCGTCAGGCAGAACATATACACCGACCCACAGAAACCCGTACAGGTTCAGCCAAAGTTATACGAAGTGGGACAAGTAAACAAAAACTCGCCTGTCCTATTTACTACCAATTTCTCTCTCACGTACTACACCGTTGAAGGCGAGGTTGAGTCCAGCCGCATCCCTTCCTACATCCTTGCCGTGGACACAGAAGGAACCTCAGTTCTCACTGCCTACTCTGGCGACAAGCTCAACGAAAAGGTGGTAGCAAAAGGGCTGTCCTCGGCAGGGATACAAGAAAAGGTAGAACATAAGAAACTTATTATCCCGGGACTTGTGGCCGTTATGTCAGCGAAGCTTAAGGAGGAGACCGGCTGGGAAGTACTGGTTGGCCCCAAAGAGGCCTCCGGGCTCCCTTCCTATCTTAAGACTACCTGGGAACATGCAAAATAGCTAGCCGATGGCTAGGAAGGTCATACCCGCACTAGGTTTACGTCAAGAACATAGACAAACTCGCCACTAGTCGGGCATGGCACCTCAAAGTGAACTTTAGCCCTGCTCATTCAATATGCCCAAGGAAAACCACACCTTTAAGATCCGCTTCCTCCCACACGACAAGGTGATAGAGATAGAACCGGGTACCACGGTGTTGGAGGCAGCACACAAGGCAGATGTCTATATCTCTAGCATCTGCGGCGGTGTCGCTACCTGTGGAAAGTGCAAGGTAGTCATAGAAGAGGGTCGCATTGAGAGCCCACCCACCCCACTGCTCTCGGAGGAGGAAATAGCAAGCAAATGCATCCTTGCCTGCCAGGCAAAAGTGGTAAGTGACCTCCTCGTCTCAATTCCACCAGAAACCAGGATGGAAAGCGGACAAATCCTGATAAGCCGAGAAGAGGAAAGGGCGGTAACTCCCGGGATGATAGCGGCAATCCTACCGGGACTGGAATACAGGCACGACCCCCTGGCAAAGAAACTCTACGTGGAGCTCGAACCCCCTACCATGGACAACAATCTTGCAGATTACGAACGCCTTCTCAGGGCCATAACGCTCAAAGAGGGTGTCGGTATGGAATCCTTGGAGGCAGACATCGACCTCATAAGGCAAATGCCCGCCACCCTGAGGAAAAGCCACTGGAAACTAACGGCCACAGTAGCTGAGCGGGGCACTATGAGGGAGATTATCGATCTAGAGCCAGGTAATACAGCCAGGAACCACTTTGGTGCTGCAGTTGATGTGGGCACCACCACTATCGTAGTGCAGTTACTAGACCTATCTGCCCACCGGACAATAGATGCCGAGGCCGCCTACAACTCACAAATGAAGTGGGGAGAGGACTACATACAACGCATTATATACGCCACAGAAAAAGGCTCTCTGGATGAGATGCAAAAGACCGTTGTGAACGACATAAATGAACTTATTTCCACCCTCACACTAAGAAACGGCCTGCGCCCAGAAGACATTTCTGCAATATGCTGCTCCGGCAACACTGCGATGATACACTTCCTGCTCAGACTGGACCCAACACTAATCCGTAAGGAACCTTATATACCTACCGCAAACTTCATCCCCCACACAAAGGCCGTGGACCTGGGGATAAATATAAATCCAAAGGGCACTCTTTACTGCCTCCCTGGCGTGGCCGCCTATGTAGGTGGGGATATAACAGGGGGGGCTGCTGCTATCGGGTTAGACAAGCAAGAGGCACTTTCTCTGTTCATTGACATAGGCACAAATGGCGAAGTAGCCCTGGGTAATAAGGACTGGCTGGTATGCTGCTCTTCCTCCGCCGGACCGGCATTTGAGGGAAGCGGGGTTAAACACGGTATGAGAGCAGCCAGTGGGGCCATCGAAAGACTCCAGATTTCGAAGGACTTCCGTGTCAGGTACAAAGTAATTGGAGACCGTGAACCCAGGGGAATATGCGGCTCAGGCCTCCTGGACACCATCGCCGCACTGCTCCGCTCCGGCGCAGTAAACAAATCTGGAAAGCTGGTAAAGGGGACTACACCTCGAGTCAGGGAAACAGATGAGGGCTATGAGTTTCTTCTGGTGGAAGGGGAGAAGACCGCCACAGGCACAGACATTGCGATAACCCAAGCAGACATAGAGAATCTCATCCGTTCAAAAGCTGCCATCTATGCAGCCGTGTCCACACTTACTGATGCAATGGGTATGAACATCACCGATATTGAGAGGGTCTATCTTGCCGGTGGGTTTGGAAGCTATCTGGACATTGACAATACCATTACTATAGGCATGCTGCCGGAGATGCCGCCGCAGAAGGTCTGCTTCATAGGAAACAGCTCCCTGGCAGGAGCCAGGCTTTCACTCCTCTCAAAGGAGGCCTTTAGCAGGGTGAGAGAAATAGCCTCAAAGATGACTTACTTCGACCTTATGGGTAACCCAGTGTTTATGGACAAGTTCATATCGGCCAACTTCCTTCCCCACACCAACCCAGACGAATTTCCCTCCGTTTATCAAACGCTCGCAGAGAAAAATAAGACAAAGGATTAGAGGGGTTTGAATATTTGAGAAAATCCTGTATAGTATTGTTTATTACACTACTTTTCTGGCACATGAGCGCACAAGGGCAAGAGAAAGACAGTAAAGACTCCACACTTGACACCGTTATAGGGGAAATAGCCTTGGACGTATCCACCCTAAGGGGACTTGAGTTTAAGACCCCTGTCCGGCATGGTATAAAGACCAAAGACGAATTGCGTAAATATCTCCAGAAGCTCATAAAAGAAGAGATTCCGGATGAGAAGCTAATCGCCTACCAGAAGGCCCTGATTAAATTCGGATTTATACCGGCAGACCTGCCGCTGGAAAGCCTTTTGCTAGAATTATACACGGAACAAGTCGCGGGTTTCTACGACTGGCGCACCAAAACGTTATATCTGATAGATGGCATACCTGAGACCTTGCTTAAGGCATTAATAAGCCATGAACTGACCCATGCCCTTCAAGACCAACATGTGGGTATAGAAAACCTCCCGACATCCAGGAAAAAGGAGGACGACGACCGCATAATGGCAACGCAGGCCCTCCTGGAAGGTGATGCAATCTCCTTGACGATAGACTATGCACTGAAGTTTGCAGGAAAAGACTCCACAATGCTCCCTGACCATAACCTGCCCCTTGAGGAGTTCATAAGCACAGTGGGTGGAAAGCTCATGGCCTCTGCCCCTGCATACATAAGATACAACATGCTGTTTCCCTATATCCATGGACTCACCTTCGTAAAGCAACTGCGGCAATCTGGCGGGTGGACCCAGGTAGACAGGACACTTGAACAGCCCCCAATGTCTACAGAACAGATTCTACACCCTGAAAAATACCTGGAGGCGCTAGACCTCCCCACTGCTATTACACTCCCACACCTATCAAAAGAATTGGGACCGGGGTGGACGTTTCTTGACAAAAATACACTGGGCGAATTCAACATAAACATTCTCCTCAACGAATTCCTTGGGGAGGCGCCAAAGGCGGCTGCCATGGGATGGGACGGCGACCTCTACCAGATATACGAGCAAAAACCGTCCGGCAAGACCGCCCTAATATGGTTTACCACGTGGGACAGCGATACCGATGCTCAGGAATTTTTTGAAGGCTACTCAGCCGTCCTCACCAAGAAGTACGGTTCAGAAACAATCGGCCTAAGGCCTCACCCTTTACTCTTTCCAACACAGGAGGACGACGCCCACACTTATATGGAACTCAGGGGCAGAGACGTACTGGTCCTGGATGGAGTCCCTGGGGCGTCTATAGACCCTGTAAGGGCATCGGCCTGGAGGGCCACAAAAGTAGAAAGACCTTAACATTACTGTAGTTGCCCCATTTATGGGGCCTGATAAGTAAGTAATGTAGCGTTGGAGCTTGCTCCAACGCTTGAACTTATAAGGAAGAGGGAATACTTTATGCCATTTACAATTGCGTTAACGGGCAAAGGAGGAACGGGTAAGACCACCCTGGCCGCCTTAACACTCCGCTACATAATAGAACAACTTGGGCAGTCTGCCTTTGGCGTAGACGCCGACCCGAATGCATCCCTGGGTGCTGCCTTGGGGGTAGAATGTGAAAGAACTATATCCGACATCCGAGAAGGCATAATCGAGAAAAGGCTAGACTTCCCTGCCGGGATGTCCAAGGAGAGATATATAGAGTACTGCATAGAAGAGTGTATAGTAGAGAACTCAAAGTACGACCTCTTGGTCATGGGAAGGCCAGAAGGACCCGGATGCTACTGCTATGTGAATAATCTACTGAGGAAGTATCTTGACACACTAGGGAGGGGCTACCCATTCGTGGTCATAGACAACGAGGCCGGAATGGAACATCTATCCAGAAGGACCACCAATCGCGTAGACCTCATGTTGGTAGTATGCGAGCCCACAATAATAGGTGCTGTCACTGCCGAGAGGATAATGAAGCTGTCGCAGCGACTCCCTATATCAATAAAAGAAAAGGCCCTTCTGCTCAACAGGGTGCCCAAAGAAGGTGTAGACGAAAAAGTCAAGGAGCGTATGGAGAGAGAAAATCTTAAGCCAAAGGCTCTCCTTGGCTTTGATACTGAAATCCTTCAGGCATCTTCCAGTGGCACATCGCTCCTGGAAATATCAAGGGACAATCCCACATATACGGCCTTGAGTGAATTTCTTAAGGAGCACCTGCCCTTGGAGGTAGCAAGTAAATAGAAAAATTCTCATAGGGACAGCCATATTTGGGGCGGGCGGATGAAACAAGACCTGATTTCCAACCTGGGGCGGATGTCTCTACCTTACAAAACGTAGGGATATGACCTTATACAAAGTCAGCGAGTAATAAACTCACAGGAAAGGGAAGACCTATGGAGATACCCAGCGTAGAAGAGAAATGGTCGGGTACAGTGGGAGAAGCAACCATTGGCGCCACCAAGGAGGAAGGCGGTACCCGCGAGAAGGTAGTAAAGGTGGGTGGGGCCGGCTGTGTGCCCTATATGGACTTTGAGGGCAGCCTGGGTAATAGGCCAGTGATTGCTATGGACGTACTGGATATGCCACCAGAGGAGTGGCCCGAGCCGCTCATGGAGCATTTTAAGGACGTACTTACCGACCCCGCAAGGTGGGCGGAAAAATGCGTAAAGGAATTTGGGGCAGACCTCATCTGCCTGAAGCTAAACAGCGTCCACCCCGATAAGGGTAACAGAAGTCCTGACGATGCAGCCAAGACGGTACGCTCAGTGCTCGAGGCCGTTGGGGTGCCGCTCATAATCTGGGGGTGTGACGACCCAAACAAGGACAATGAGGTCATGCCCAAGGTCAGCGAGGCCGCTAAGGGGGAAAGATGCCTCCTCTCAGGCGCCACACAAGACAACTACAAGACCATCACCGCAGTATGTATGGCCGACGGACACAACCTGGTCACACAGGCCCCAGTAGACGTAAATATACAGAAGCAGGTAAACATACTAGTAACCGACATCGGCTTCCCTATGGACAGGATAGTAATGTTCCAGACCACTGGTGCCCTAGGTTATGGCATGGAATATGTCTACTCGATACAAGAAAGGGAGCGCCTTGCCGCCCTCTCCGGTGACAAATGGCTGGCACTGCCCGTCCTCACAAACGTGGGACACGAATCCTGGAGAGCCAAAGAGGCAAAGGCCGGAGACAAAGAGGCACCGGGCTGGGGCCTTGCACGAGAAAGGGGGCCCCTCTGGGAGGCCGTAACTGCCATAACACTCTTGCAGTCAGGGGTTGACATCATCAGGATGCTCCATCCAACGGCCGTAAAGTCGGTAAAGAAATACATTGATGACCTTTACAGTAATAATGCATAGCAACGGT